>JAHIVK010000041.1 GCA_018816385.1 Patescibacteria group bacterium | reverse complement strand
TGGCTACTTATGGCATCTTTTATGCATTTTCTTTGCTGGTTCTTCCTCAACCAGCATTGGCTACTATCGTCATCAGAATCAACGAAAATGCTATAAAATCTATCCATAATTAACTCATTTCTTATTTCGCGACAAGTCTATTCCCCTCCCAGCGATGTCATTATTTAGCAAGGAGCCTAATTATTAACCCTGAAGGGCATGACTACATAAATCGATTTAGGATTATCTGGCCAGCAAAAAACCACGGGCTTAAGTGGCTCAACCATCATAAATATAACCCCTGTTTGGTCTGAACTACTTAAATAATCAAGTAAGTATCGACCATTAAAAGCCACATTGTTGCTTTCGCCCTCCATTTTTTCTAGTTCGACTTCTCCTTGATAAGTACCTAGGGTACTAGAAACAGCAGACACTTCTAGAGTCTTGTTCAGAGAAAAACGCACAATGTTTGAAGTATTTTGACAAAAAATTAAAGCTCTTTTAACGTGGTTTAATAATTGTTCTCTATCTACCTCGGCTCTCAAACTAAAAGAGGATGGGATAATTTTTTGGTAAGGTGGATACTCGCCCTCCAACAGCCTGACGTAGACCTTGATTTCACCGATCTGGAACAGTAATTGTTGATTTTGGGCCGAGATAGTAACTTTAATTCTCTCGACCTTTTCGTCTCGCGCGATACTAATAACTTCCTTGAGTGATTGAGCGGGAACAAGTAGTGATTCAACTCCCTCGCCCACATCTAAGTCGACCAGCTCTGTTTTGGTTAATCTAAAACCATCGGTGGTGACAGCTTCCCAAGATTCCTTACTCTTGATGAGTAAAACACCAGTTAGTAGTGGTCTAGTTTGGTCGCTAGAAGCCGCAAAAAAAGCTCGTTTTTCAATCTTTTCTAATTGAGTTAATGGCAAAATGATATTTTTACCCTTAACCTGGGGAAATTCGGGATAATCAATGCTGTTATAAAGGCTAAACTTGGCTTTAAAATCTTGACTCTTAACCAATAGTTGGTTGTCTTCTTGAGTTAGTTCAATCTCTCCCTCTTGGACGGTATTCAGAAGTTCTCTGAACTCTTTACCAGAAACGATGGCTATTCCAACCTGGCTGGTGACTACAGGAATCTTCATCTCAATGCCTAGATACAAATCGGTAGCGGCTAAAAAGCAACCTTCTTTATTAACTTCAATCTTGATCGATGATAGGATTGGTAGTTGAGCTCTGCTAGTTATAGCTTTACTGACAACTTTAACAGCAACTAACAAATCGGATTTTTTAAGTTTAGCTTTCATGGCTCTTTAAAGTTTCTTATTAATGATTACTTCTGAGTGTGTCATCCTCGCGATTTCATCCGTCATCCTCCCCGCCCAGGCGGTGGGGGTCCAGTAGCGAGTGGTTACTCCTAGATTCCCCTCCCTGCGGTCGGAGAATGACAACAAAATTTGTCCTCATTTCGCAAAGAGTCTAGTGCATATTGTAATATATATTAGTAGTCTTAGTAGTAGGCCTTATGTAAATCGGGGAAAAACCGGCTCCAATTATCAAGTAGATCAATGTGGATTGGGTGAGAGTTTCTCCGTCCGTTTTTGTGGAGAAAATTCTCCGATTTATTGGGTGGGGAGGAAAAACTTGGTTTAAAACCCCACTCTTTGTTAATATTTTTCCACGTTTATTCACATCTTTTCCAGAACTTTCGCCCAGCCCTTTCCACATTTGTGGAAAACCCCTACCCAACCAAAGCCAAAGTGGTGCGCAGGGCAGAAACGTCCTGAAACATCTGGTCATTAACCCTGATTTCTTGACTAATTTTCCGAGTGGCGTAGAGAATAGATGTGTGATCTCGATCAGAAAACCAGCGGCCAATTTCGGCTAGAGGTAAAGATAATTCTTCCTTGAGAATATACATGGCTATATGGCGGGCAAACACGATGTGTTTGACCCGCCTAGTACCCCTGAGGGCGGATTGTTTGAGTTTAAAATGATTAGCCACTGCTCGAATGACTTGTCCCGGACTGGCAGTAATGCCTGGTCGAGCCCGCTTGGTTTCAAGACTCAAAATTTTTTCTATTAGTTCTGGAGTAATTTGTTTACCTTTTAGTTCTACCTCAGATCTAATACTAGTAATAATGCCCTCAATTTTGCGGGCACTTTCAACTCGAGAAGCGACAATTTTGGCCAACTCAATGGGGATGGGTAGGTTGGCGGCCTGAGATTTGACCAACAAAATAGCCGTTCTGAGTTCAAAAGAAGGTTGTTGAATATCAACCATCAACCCCGCCTCAAACCGACTTCTCAAGCGACTTTCCAGCAGGGAAATTTCTTGAGGCGGACGATCGGATGTTAAAACAACTTGGCTATTTTGTTTAATCAAGGCGTTGAAGGTGTGAAAAAATTCTTCTTGAACCGCATTTTTGCCGGCAATAAATTGGATGTCATCAATTAGCAAAACTTGAGCCGACCGATATTTAAGTTTAAAATTACTAGCTCTTTTGGTTTGAATGGCCTGAACTATCTCGTTGGTAAACTCCTCGCCGGTACAGTAGACAATTTTGACGTCAAAATCTCTTTTTAAAATATTGTGAGCAATGGCATGCATCAGGTGGGTTTTACCCACCCCCACGCCCCCATAGAAGAAGAGGGGGTTGTATGAAGTGGCTGGATTGTTGGAGACGGCCACTGCCGCCGCGTGAGCCATTTCGTTGCTGGTGGAAACTGCAAAACTTTCAAAAATATAATCGGTTTTTAAACCAATGCTTTGGGCTTTGGCCCTAATCCTGTCTTCCCTGGTTGATTGGATGGTTTGTTGGGAAAAAAGATCTTCTGCTCTAGGCGATTGGCCAGGACTAAACGATTCTCTGGGACTATGGTTTGAGGCAAAGTAATTTTCTTGGTTTAAATCTTTGGGTTCTAAGTTTTGGCTTTGTGCTTGGTCGCCCAAAACTGGCTTAAGTCGCTGACCCACCTGATACTCAACTTCAACTTTAGCTTGCAAAACTGATTCGAGGGCTACTACCAACGTGGGATGAAGGTTCTTCTTTAAATTGGTAGAGTGAAATGCCGTGGGACTAGAGATAGTGACTTGGGCAGAGTCTGGGTTGGTCATCACAATTTGGCTAGCCGGGTTAGCCACAATCCAGGTGTTATAAACTGCTGGCGACAACTCCTGCCTCAGTTTTTGACAGGTTTTTTTCCAAATTTGACTGAGTTCTACTTGGTCGAATGTTTGCATAATAGACTTCTTTCCCTGGATCCCCCCCCCGCCTGGGCGGGGAGGATGACGGGCGAATTGTCATTCCCCGTTGCGCGAGGATGACAATGTGCCTAAGTTATACACAGACTTTTTCACACTTGGCAAGGGGCAGTTTTGACCGATTCAGCCAAACTCACCTCAAGTCATTTTTGACCCGAGGGTGGTTGGTAGTCGTCAATAGTGGCTGAATTTATATAGCGAGCGGGTTGGGCATCGAGATCTAAACCCGAGCTTTGATTGTGGCTTTGATCGGCTGGTGGGTCATCAGTTTCTATGGGCGATTCGGGCGAATTGGGCGACTCTGGCGATTCGGGCAAATTGGTTGGAGGCATGATCGGGGGAGCAATTGGTTGAACCAGCTCTAATTCTGCTTGTTGCTCTTGTTTGCGCCTAACTAATTCTTCTGGATCGGTGGTAATCAATTGGTGTTCTTCGTCACTAGCCACCACTCTGAGGGCTACGTGATTTTGGCCAGCAAAAAAGATGCCCTCGCCAATATCAGAAGTGACTAATAACTGACGCTCTCCTTGAGACAAATAAAATGTTTCGGCCAAAACTGGAATTGAGGCAGTTGATTGTTTCATTAATAGTTGGATTGAGGAGTTGGTAACAATGGCTTTGCCGTAGTCGTTGTGAAGGAAATCTTCCACGTCTTGAGTGATAGTGGTAATGCCTAAAAAGTATTTACGAGCTCTCTTGACCATAGAGTGAATAAAGGATGCCGAATCGGGGTGCTTCATAAAGTACCACGCCTCATCAATGACCAAAATTCGCTTCTTTAAATCCTTTTTAATTCTAGTCCAAATGAAATCCAGAATTACATACATAGCAATGGGTCGCATGCCTTCTTCCATTTCTTTAACAGAAAAAATGGTTAGTTGACTTTGAATATTGATGTTTGAGGCTTGATCAAAGATGCCTCTAAACGAGCCAGTAATGAATTTTTCTAGTCGAGCGGCCACATCATCTGCTTCATCATTTTCCATACCAATTAAAGCTTTATACAAATCTTCCATTAGAGGGGCGATATTAGTTTGGCTGGCGGGGTCGGGCGTAATGCCTTTGGCCTTATACGTGGCTACCAAAGATCGATCCAGCATAGCTTCTTGTTGGGGAGTCATCTGACCCAACATGACTTTTAATAAGCCATGAATGGAGATGATTTTTTGACCCAACTCATTTTCTCCCTCTTCGTAAACTGTTGATAAATCAAAAGGATTGATTTTGGCATCCGAACCAAAAGTGAAGTTAATGTATTGACCACCCACAGCTTTGGTTAATTCTTCATACTCGCGTTCAGCATCCATGACAATAATTTCTACACCAAACATGAGTTGGCGGAGAATTTCCAATTTCACAGCATAGGATTTACCGGCTCCAGATTTGGCAAAAATGACCATGTTGGCGTTTTCCATCTTAAAGCGATCAAAAATTACCAATGAGTCATTATGTTCGTTGATGCCATACATAATGCCCGACTCCATGGTCAGTTCGGAAGAAGTAAAAGGAAAAGTGGTGGCCAAACTGGTGGTGTCCATGTTGCGAGTGATCAAGAGTTTGTCGATACCCATGGGCAGGGTGGTTTTGAAGCCCTCATCCATTTGGAGAGTGGCTTTTTTGGAAACAATCAGGAGCGCTCCCAAACTTGATTGAATGGCTTGAGTGACCTTGTCTAGCTCGTCCTTATCTTTGGCCTGAATAGTTATGTATAGCCCAAACTGGAAAAAGCGCTCCGCACCTTTGGCCAAATCCTCTCTGATGTAGCGGGCATCTTCCAATTTGACCTCGGTGTTGATATTGCTGATTTTGCCCGCCCTTAAATCGGACTGAATTTCGGCCTCCATCTCGGTAATTTTGCGCTTGAGGTTGTTGAGAATTTCTGTTGAATCGGTTGGGTACATGAACATGGCGATCGAGACCTGATGGGGGAAGTTGATCAGGGGTGACAGCCAGTTAGCCGGCACACTTCTGGGGTAACCGGCCACAAATAGAGTTCGAGTATAAGTTGAATTAATTTTCTGAAAAGTAAAATCAACTTCAATAGCTTCGGGGGCGATAATGTCTTGAATGGTGACCAAGCCCCTAGAAAATTCCTTAACCTTCTCCAGCTCTTTTTGTTGCCTAAGTTCTTCCGGAGTCACCTGAGTTGGGTCAGGTTTTTTGGGGAAAAATGGTAGCTTATTAAGTAAGTTGGGCATGGCTACGTTATGTGTTTAGAGCTCGGGAATGGGTGGCGGAGTGCTTTGCGCCATTCCTGATGCCGGTTTTTCTACTACTGGCGGTTGAGCACTGACCTGTCCAATTTTTTGGTCGGCAATCTGACTGTCTACAGCGGGAACTTCTGCCACATTGATTGGTTCTGATTGGTTGCTTGATTCTGATGGGGCAGTGGGTATCGTCACATCCGGAGCCACATTAAATTGGTCAACCACTTGGTTAATTTCTGCTTGGACACCAGCGTCCGTGATTGGTGGTGGAGTGGGGGTTGCGGGTAACGGCGTGGTCACGAGTGGATCGGGCGCGCTGATTGGGAAATCTGGAGACATGGGCGTTGGAGGCGCAATTGGACTGCTCATTTCCGCTGGAGGTGTGGGAGTAGTTGGTAATTGGGGAGCAGGTGGCATGGCTTGGGGTGGCAAATCTAAGCCTGCATCCTGAGGAGTTGAACCAACTGGAATTGAGGAAGTTGGGGGTTGAGAAAAAGGATTGGCAGTTGGGAGATCGGCGGTGGGAGTCTCAATCGATGGAGTTGGGATAGGGCTGGGCGGGGTTGAAGCGGGTGTTTGATCGACAACCTCCTGTGTCTGATCAATAGTCGCAGGCGTAGGACTGGATCCGGTTCCAACATTTGTACCTTGGGAAGAGGGGGTGGCATTGAGCATAAAATCTTTCTCTATACTAGCAGTTACTAAAGGACTAGTGTAATTATTACTATCGGCAATTAGTTGACCTTCGGCGGCTTCTGGATTGTAGCTGATGTAAAACAGCTGAATAATTTCTTGAGTGGTGAGTTGCTTGGCATAAAGACCGATTCTGGCAAATTGAGTGATGAGGTGATCTCGCCTGGGCTCCAGCAGGTTGTGAGCTTTTTCGACGATCACATTTGTTTCAATAGTGCCAATATCAAATCCGCCTTGTTGACCAGGCACAAATGATTTAGCAGAAATAAACCCTAGTTCTAGCCCACTGGCCGGAATGGCCACATAAAACTTTTTGTCCAACACGTTGCGCTCTTTAATTAAATTGGCCACAAATTGACGATAGGTTTTGATCCTCTGCCTCATTAACTGATTACTAGTTTGCTCCTCTTGAGATTTGAGCAAATCTAAGTACTTAGTCACGTCTTTGGTGTGAGAACTAATCACCACTTGAATTGGATAATTTAGGGAGTTTAAAAGTCCGGCGTAAGCATACATGACGGCGTCTTGTTCCTCTTCGGCCAGTAAACCAAAATTCATGGCATCAACTGTCAACAACATGGACACCGAACCATCTTTCATAATCACGATGTCATTAGTGATGTTGTAGATATCTAAAAATTGCTGAGTGGTGGAGTCTGATGTGGTGTTTTTCATGTTGCGATCAATCCATTCCATCTTACCTGAGTTGACAGGGGTAGCGCAATTGGAGCTGGGTTGGCGCAATTGAGACGAAGATTAAACACTTCTCACCTCCATTGGTTGAAGATTTTTACCCGCCACTTCAAGTTTCTGCGGTTCAAATTTAAAGCCATCTTTTTCAATTTCCACTACGTATTGACCATTTTTCAATGGGGTGGTCACGTAGAATTGGCCCAAGGCGTTTGATTTAACTGCTCGAGTCGTATGGCCATCTAAAGTTTTAACTTCAATAATCGCTCCAGGAATTAATTCGTTGCGAGGAGTCAGCACCATGCCAACCAATTTGTTGGGTTCGGTGGGGGCGGTGGGAAATGGTAGGCTGGCATTGAAAAGAGCCGACTTGGCTTGATTGGTATCAAGTTGATCTTGAGGTTGATTTTGAATGTAAGCTCTGTCTCCATCATCCGCTTGACGATGAGAGATGGCTAGCTCTTCATCACTGATCGGTTCGGCTTCAATATCAAGATTGGGGGTGATTGGGATGGTAATTTGCTTGGCAATTTGGCTAGTGGTCATGCCGGCTTTTTTGGGTTTGGCTTGGCGCTTTTTGTCGGATTGATCCATAATGATGGCGGCCTCAAACATTTTGTCCGAACTATGGCGCGATCGATCAAGCTTGCCCAGTTTTCGGACTCTGACGTCAAGCTGAGGTTTCACCACCTTGGGTTTAGTCTGGTTAACAACCACTTGGGTTTGACCAAATAAATTTAATATGGCGCCAATTTGGGCTTTTTCTGATTGGTCAAGGTCGTATCGATTGAAACCAACGGCTTGAATTGAAGCCATAAACTCTTTGACCCGATGGCGACGCGCTGGAGACAGGTCAACTTCGGCGGGCAGTGGTTGAGTTACAGTTTCGGTTTGATAAGCAAAAGCTGAGGGAATAAATGGTATTCTTTTCCAAAAATACTGAGTAGGTTTATACATAATGCTGATGAACGTTGCAATCCAATGGTCAATTGGTCTTTCTTCGATGGGTACAAAAGCTGCCAGTGCTCCTAAACCAAAGGAAAAAACCACCATTGGCCACTTGATGAAATCCGGTAGTCCAGTCTTATATAAGATAATGGCCACGATACAACCCGCGCCGACCTCAGCAAATTGCTTGAGGGTCATATTACCCACAATATGGAAGCGGTAACCAGTGATGTCTTGGGGAATGGGATGTTCTCTCATGGGCAGTCTACATATAATCCACAGCAAAGCTGTTGAACTTTACTGCAAGCTTAATGACAAACTCATTCTAGCAGATTTTATTACCTGATCGACAGACCAAATCGTCAATTATTTAAACACTGTGGAAAGCGTTTGTCTATGAAATGCATCAAACTTCTTTCGAAATAAAAACTTAAACTTATGTCATCCTAGGACAATTGCCATTTTATCGTTTCCATTATTTCTCAAGAAGTTTGATGCATTTAAAACACACAGGAATTTAATGGATTCTCCTCCCTGCGGTCGAAGAATGACAGTGTCCATGTCTTTCCCGCGCCACTTGTCATTCCCGCGCTAGGGGGAATCCAGGGTAGAGGGAGTAATAATTTCAGCTTGAACTGTTTGACCACCCGTGGTCACTAAATTGCCGGAAAATCGATAAAAGGGTTTGACTAACAGTTGTTTGTCCACCCTGTACTCAATTTGAACTTCGTAGAGTTGGCCTGACGCAAACTTGGATCGATCAATAGTTTGTAGACTGTTTGTTTCCAGGTCAAGCAAACTGGCATTGCCTTGCTCAATATTGGCTTGAGCCCGATCAAGGCTAATTGGCGTTTGATCGCTGGGCGGGGCAATAGTAAATAGTTGGGTTGACACCTCCAATTTAGTGATTTGGCCATTGGCATCCATTAATACTAAGACTGAGGGGCGAAGAGAGGCTTGGTTGTAGACAGGGAAATCTTGAAACTTTTGAAAGAAGGACAACTCCATATATTCAGCCAAACTTTCAGCCACTTCTTTTTGTTGATATTGACCAGTTAAGTATCTGGTTTTTGTTTGATCAATCACCAAGTTTGTTTGAGGTAAAAGCTGACTTACTAACTGTTCAGCTTGACTGGATAACTCGGCTGAATTGAGTTGAGCAGAAACAGGCTGAGGCAAGTTTAAGCTCAAGCCATAGATACTTTGGACTTTGTCAAAAAAGAGTGAGTACTCGTCTCCCACCCAAAGATTGGGGCTGTCTAAATTAACAGACAAACTAAACTTATCTAAAAGCATAGCCAACAATCCATCAGTCTTAATGAGAGTGGCTTGGCCAGCGCTTAATTTTTCTGGAATAGTTGGCTCAAGTCCTTGATAACTCAGTTGCTTGACTTGAGTTTGGACCCCGCCCACGCTAGCCAGTTGAGGGTTTGACTCGGGGGTTGACTGGGGAGTTAGGGATTTGAAGACCAAACCAATGATGGTGGCCAGTATCAGCCAGAAGGAAAATTTTTGCCACTTGGTCAGTTTGATTTTCATTGTTACCTATTTAAACAAGTATATATGGATGCGCCAATAGCAATATTCACATCTCGGACAGGAATCAAGTCTTTAAGTTTAAGACCAGAGCCAATTTTACTACTGCCGACTAAGGCGTAATGAAGATGAGGCCCGGTCGAACTACCTCCGTTGCCAACTTGACCAATCATATCTCCAACACTGACGCTGATGCCAGCAGTATTAGTTGAATTAACATTGGCAGACACTAAGTGACCAAACAATAGCGTTCGCGCTTGTCCATTTACATCAAAGCGTAGGTAGACAGGGTAGGGGCCATAAGTAGTTTTGTTGACGTTAGCAGGTAACAGCGTTCCAGCAAAAGGAGCTCTGACATCTGAACCAATGGGGGCGGCAATGTCATAAGCATCAGAATTGGAGTGAGAAAAACTCCCCCACGGTAATTGAGTAATAGTGCCTGAGACCGGCCAGCAGTTAACTTGAGGATCGCCAATGTTAACGGTCGCCATGGTAGTTTGGGTTTCGGTGGCCACTTTGGCAGTTGGGTCGTTGGCGGCGTAGGCATTAAAAGTGATGGACAGTTGATTCTGAACTTGAGTGTTGGTACCTCCAGATAGTGTGACCTCATATTGAGTGATTTTAATTTGACTGATCATGGGGTCATAGTCGGCTGGATCAGCTACGGTCGGGTCAAAAATAATGTCACCAATGGTGAGGGGAGACAGGTTGGGATTGCGAGTTGGTGGAGAGTTGACTTCAGCTCCAGATTGATATGAAAAAGTATCGGACAGTTCGGTAATTTCTATAATGTAGCCTGGCTTGGGCTTGACAGTCACTGTATAGGTAATGGTGGTGTCACTGGGACTGTTTTCCAGTTGAGTCGGGCTGGCGACTTTGGTTAAGCTTAAGTACTTGGATTCTGATGTATTTCTATCGCCGGAATTACCCACGGGCAAGGGGACTAAAAAAGCAGAAAAAATCACGTACATGGTGTAGACGGAAGTCATGACCATTAAACCAACCATAATTAAAGTTGAACTGACCGCAATGCCACTGCCCACTGCCCAAGCTCCTGCGGCTTGGGCTTTAGCCGCCGCCTCGGCCAGCGATGAAGCCAGAGAATTGGTGGCACTGGCTCGCAGGGCCTGATTGTAGGCGCTGACTTGAGCTGGAGTGGTACCAGTTTGAATTGAAGTTGAACCTGCTTGGGCTGGAGTGGCACCAGTTTGAGACAAAGTGTTGCCGGCCTGAGTAGTTGATTCACCACCAGTTCTGCCCAGCATTTCTGACGATGTAGCTGATGGATCAATAGCCGATCCGGTTTGAGGTAGAACACTGGGTGAGGATGGATTAATGGCTTGACCCACGGTTTGGATGGCCGATTTGAGCGGCGGACCAATTGAGATACCACCAGCTTGAGCTATTTTGACAGCTCCAAATGCACCTAAAGCTCCGCCAGCCGCCAAGCCAGTAATACCGCCCACAACCCCACCAATCACAGCCCCAATCGGAGCCCCAATGCCTCCAAAAAATGCCCCCACAAAAGCTCCAGCTTTGGCACCCAAAATAGCTCCACCAATACCACCTCCCAAACCACCGGCGATGGCTCCATTCAAAGCCACCTTGCCGTATTTCATGATCTGGCCAAGAATGAAGGCGGTCAAACCACCAATGGTTCCGCCCCAAATAGTCGCAATTTTTTTGCGATGCTTAATGGCGAAAGCTGCCGCCTTGCCTTGCCAGCCAGCTTGAGACAGCATTTTGAGCGCCACTTCCTCACCCATCTTTTTTTGGGCTACTTGCGCCATCATTTTTTGAGCTCTAGCATTGGCTGAACCAGCCCCTTTTCTGCGCAGGCGTTCACCCAAAGATAGTTTTTGAGAACCTTGACTGGCGTCTAAACCCGCATCAGCAGACACAATGTCATTAATGGAAAGGTCACCTAACTCTGCCCCGTCCGTGGCTTGTTGTTGACTCACCAGTTCTTGATATTGAGCTTCAAACTCCATGGCTTCGATTTCGGCCAGTTGTTGACCGGTTTCAGCCAGATATATCATCAAAGCCACTCGGTGAGCTTGAATGGTCGCTTGTTGCTCTTGAATTTGAGCCACAACTTGAGCTTTGGCCACTGCCAGAATTTGCGCCCGTCTTTGAGCGCCCAGTTGTTTGATATAGGTCTGAACTCTGGCCTGTCTTTCCGCTTCAAATTCTTGCTCTTTGGCCATGGCCAACACAAAATCTCCCCGAGCTATTTCTGCCTCTCTGATGGCTGTTTGGGCTTGAGGGCTAACTATGTCATCCTCGCGTACCCCTTTGTCATCCCTGTTTCGTCTAGAAAGTTTCCTGGCCTCCGCCATCACACCTTCCAGCGGAGCCCTAAAGAAGACGGCTTCATGAAAGACTAAAAAATCACCCTGCTGACGGATTAATTCATCCAGTTGAGGAGCAGTTAGCTCCAGCAATTTTTCCTTAGTGTAGCTTTTGGGCAGTGGCGTGGTATCTAACAGTCCAGATTTTTCATAAGCCACCAGCTTGACATAAAAGGGTAAAAACTCCCAAGCTCTTTGATATTGAGCAATGTAACCAGCTAATTTTTTGTGATTAATATCAAAACCGTGACCGCTTCTTTTTTGACGACCCCCGGTGTCTTCCTCTGCATCTTTCTCTCCACCTCTTCTGCTCAGTCTAGGACTACGCTTGGAGTTTATTTCATCTTCTTCCTCTTGAGCTCTGGAGTTGGAACTCAAAGAGATAAAATTTAGTTGACCCAAGGTGTGGGGGGGCAGCTTGGGTTGGGCTTCGGCTTCTTTAACCACCTCTTCCGCCACTTCTTCTGGAACTGGAACTTGATCGGCTTGCCAGGTTTGGTTTTCCAGACTCAACTCTGAGGCTCTGACTTTTAAATAACTTTTAATCAAAGCTTGGAGCTTGATTTTAAACGGAGCAAACCGGGCGTCTATTTCTAGTCTTTTGCGCTCTATATCAACGCCAGCAATTTTTTTAACGTCCAGCTGGGGGAAGATAGTTTGCCAAAGCTGTCTAATGCTTAAACTATCAATCACGGCTAAGGCTCTGGTTAACTCGACTGCCTCTACTGCTACATCTGGTTTAAAAACTCGGTCTGGAACTAAGTCTTTAGGGCTGACACCAAAGGTTCTCAACAGAAATTCGACTTGATCTTTGGCATTGATAATTAGGGGATTAACATCGGGAGATAAATTGTCCGAAACACCGCCAACTTGTCTGAGTAGTTCATCCAACTGGACTTCAAATACTTTGTCTGGTGAATCTTCAGCATTCAGGAGCTCGTCTTCAAGCTGTTGGTCAAAGTTGACAGGTACATCAGCCTCAAAATCATCCAGATCAACATCCAAATTCAAGGTCTGATTAGCTTTAAATTGAGTATATGTGAAGTAAATCAGCGACGTCAATTTAGGATCCTGAGCAATGGCTTCATAGACCAACTGCAGTGCGACTTGTCTAGCGCTAGGACTGGCAAAGAGTCGGGCTAGTTCAGAGGGAGTTTGCTTCCACAACTCATGGCTGGCAGACCGATACAGCCCACTGAGTAGCAAAGGGTCAACTTGATCCGGATCAATACCCTGCTTGGTAAAAAGTTCAAACAGCAGGCGATTGTAGACCCAGGCGGTTTCATAAGACACAACTTTTGTCAGTTGGCGTTTGACCGTGGCATCCGCGGTTTTTACAGTCTCGCTGGCGGGAGTAGTGTCTTGAGTTTGAGTTTCTGCACCAGCTTCACCCGTTTCTTCTGATGCAGGTTTGCCCGGACCATGGCTGGTTTTACCACCGCCAATAATGGCGTCGGAAGTGGGTTTTTTAATGACAATTTCTGCATCTCCAGTTTTGCCAGCTTTGACCTCGGCCTGCCGACCTTGAATAAAGCTGTATGCCTGATTGAGTAAATTGATTAAAGTTTCTTGTTGGCTCAAAGAAACTGAAGATAGAAGACTCAGCTCATCAACTACATCATCATCAGACTCTTGTTTGACTTCTAAAGTATGACCCCACTGACGGACGTAGTACTGCCAGTTTTGGGTTTGATATTGAGTTAAGCCGGTTGGGGGATTGGGTGCTTCAATAGCCAAAACTAGGAGTTGGGTTTTCTCTGCTGTTTGAATTAGAAATCTAGCTAAGTCGCTGGGGAATAAATAACTATCCCGATTTTTTTGGGCTGGTTGGGGGTTTTTGGGGTCAAAAATCAAAAATGATTTTTGACCCTGTCTAATGGTTTTAAAAATGGCAGTTTGGTCGTGTCTTAAACCTAACTTGGGATCAAAGATGTGGTCAACTGTCAGCAAAAATTCCCCCAGCTGATCGGCATTAAAATCTTGGAGATTGAGTTGCTTGATGTCTTTGATTTGAGAAAGGTTGGCTCCAATAAATTTGGGTGGATTGCCACTTGGATCTGGGTTTTGCTCACCCATGACCGGTGGCTCTTGAACGGTTGTGGGCAAGGGAGATGGACCACCGTCTGTAGTCGAGGCTTGATCGCCTAAACCAAAAGCGGGCGGACCGCCCGCCGTCTGCACGCCAGAATCGTCCGACCCATCTGGAGGTTGGAAATAATCATTTGCCACAACTCTTATTATAGCGGGAAGACCAGCCAAAAATTAGTCTAAATTTTTGAAGCAATTCTATGCGGATTCAGATCAGGGTGATATAATTTGCACTGACTTATGAGTGAAAGAAATCCGTCAGGTCAACCCGATGCCACTCCGCCATCTTCAACAGGAGGTAGAGAGCCAAGCGCTGACGATAGAAGTGCAGCTAATCGAGAAATTATTGCTTTAATTCCAAAAATATCTACTGTCATGGGTGAGTTTATAAACAAGGTTATTCCTTATATCAAAGCTCATGTGGGTGAATTACCTCAAGACTATTTAGACGATATTGAAGATAAAATTTTAAATATTACTTTAGATCTTGAAATGTTGACTTCGTTGAGCGTAACAACGGGTAACGACGTAACTAGATTAAGAGTAGCTGTGCAGAATACTGTGGACAGAGTTAATCGAGAAATTAAAAGCAAGACGGGCGCTGGTTCAGGAAACACACCTCCGCCACCAGATATAGTAGCCCCACCCGTTGTAAACTCGCCAGATCCAACCGGTGGCGGACCTCCTCCACCACCCGAGCCACCTGCGCCACCTGTGGAAGCCGAACCTCCCACTGGTCCAGATTTTGAACAAGAACTTGAAAATATTAGAATCAGTCTTGACAGTGGTTTTTTTAGTCCAGAATCAGCTAAAGATGAACTAGAACAATTAGTTCGTCAAAGAAGAGCTGAATTTCAAACCCTGGATGCTACAACTAGAGATAGAATACTAGTAATAATTAGAGCTCTAAGAGCTAGACTTCAGGCTCCACAGATTCCTCAGCCTCCTCAAGCTCCGCCAATAGCGCCGCCACCAGATATAAATCGCAATGCAGAGAGAAACATAGACGATCTTTCTGATGAAGATTTGGTTGAAGAAATGATGAGGCAGGGAGTAGATCCCGCAGCTACTAGTACTGTTTACGTTGATCCAGGCGGATCTCAGTATCGTAGAGATCTTTGGACAGAGTTTCATAACAGATTTGGTGTCAATTCAAGAGACACTTCTGAGGTGAGGCAGTACAAATTGGAATGGTGGGTATACGCTCAGGTTCATTGGGCGAAAGAAATCAACGAAGAAGAGGGTCAAGTTCCAAGCTGTGTTCACAGCAAGCTTTTTCCAGAACTGACCGGAAAAGAAGGCAGGAGTCATCGAAAACTTGAAAGAGAGCAATTGCTTCAGGTCACAACTTTTCATCCGATCTATGGTGAATACGTTAGAAAAATTTTACAAGAAATCATAGAAAAAGTTGCAGACAAAAAAAATAGGGAATTTTCAAAATACGACAGAAAAAATTATGAATATCTTTGTGGTTCTGGCGAGGGTCGCTCATTAATAGATAATTATATTAGTGATCACTATAGAAATACAATGATGTTAAATTTGTATCAAGATCTCAATGAAGATGAAAGAGGCAAGAAAATTGATCGGATACTAAAATTAACCCTCAACCTTTTCTTACTCTTTGATTTGCTTTCGGTGTCATTGGCTGAACGACAAACCCAAACGACAACTCGCATCCACGGCACGACAGTCAAAGAAGATGATTGGATTTGGCTTTCACGTCCTGATGCTGCTACGGTTCACAGAATACAGAGGTATAATATTTTAAGTGATTGGTCTGCATGGTGGCTAGTTGTTCAATCAGAAGTTCCAAGAAATTATGGTAGAAATGGGCAACCAGAATATCATAAACAACTGGAAAAAATTCGAGATAAACTCAAACTTCAGCAAGAGTGTTATTATCCTACCGATTCGTTTAGTGGTGAGGCAAATGGTATTCCCCCTTCATCAATTTTGGAACCAACTTTCCCAGATACGTTCGGCTTTTTAACTTTACAAAAAGGAGAAATGCTGGTTTTTGGCAATGAGGTTTGGGGATTTAACCGAGCAGGAGAGTATCAAGAATTGGGAACTGTGACCACAAGGGGAAAATACAGAGGTCCTGAAACCGATCCTGGTGATGGTGATGAAATTAAGTCAGTTTGGACAACTGACAATTATCAGTTAGCTCTTTCGGCATGGAAAGACATGTTGTTGTTAGTTTTGGGTGATTTGCCTCAAAAAATTACAGAAGAAATGTTGTTTGAAAGCTATGCCAAAGGCGATGATGGCAAAGAAATGGGATTGCTTGATACCTTTGTTAAAGGTGGACCCGATAGAATGAAGTTGTTTCCAGGAAATCATCAGAAAGCACTCCAACCTCTTTTGACTTGGTTTTTACTTAGAGTTATCGCTCGCTTGGCCGTAAGTGAACAAAGAAAGACCTACATTCATAAGGAGATAGTTGAGAGACTAAGAGGTACATATAAGTCGGGAGGAGGCTTAGAATCGTTTACAGACCAAATTGATGGAGCTATCAGAGCTATTTCCAATGGTACAAATGGAACGAGAATGGGCGATTGTTTCAAAGATCCTAAATATTTAAGAAGAGGTAATAGAAAAATATATGCAGATTGTATTTATAAGGAAAAGAAAATGAGCATTCCGGCTCCAGTCATATCTCATTTGTTACCAGCTGGGCAAACGCAAGAAGAATATAAAAAATACAGAAAGATTGTAGACGGTTTAGTGGCAATTCCTGACCCTGGAGTTAGCAGGGTGAAATCAATGGTACGAATTGATGAACAGGGAGGCAAGGACAGCCACTAAGATGAGGCTGGTGGATTGCCGGAACCTGGTGAAGGTGTTTCATCTTTCTCTTTACCTCCAGCAATTCTCTCCAATAGCCTTCTTGTATTATCAGGTTGAAAGAGTCTGCCATCTCGAATATCATCAATAGTTTTTCGCATATTTTGCCCAGTTTGCCAGCCACGAGATAGTCCACCCTTACTTCTATCATCTCCTTGGCTTAATGCGCCACCTCTGTAACTTAAAATATTACCCTCTCTGTCCTTGACAGCAGATCCTCTGAGAGCAGCATCCTTGATGCTTCTCCAAGTTTTCGGTTCCTGTCGATTAAGTAAGTGGGCTCCGGCACCAAGTGCGCCACTTCCAACTGTGCCCCCAATAGATGTGGCAAAAGGTAAGCCATAATCAGCGCTACGACCAAGATTTTTACCAGCAGTACTGGCTAACCATAGACCCAATCCATCCTTATTGACTAATGGCTCTTTGATTTTTTTCACAATATCCGGCAGAGACAGAATGATGGCTAAACCCATCAAGGCACTTAAGGCTCCGGTGTCCGAATTGTTGAGTAAAAATGGTGGGTTAAAACCACCCTGGGTTCTAGAGCCCATAGCGGTGAATTGATAAAACATAATTACCACCAGCAAGACTGTAGGGAAGGGTAGTAAGTTGCCAATTAAGTCTTTAACCCAAGGCACAAACACATTTTTGCCTGGAATAGCTCCCGTCATCAGAATAATGGGTGAAGTCACCACACTTAGAACGATTGATGCATAGGACTTGAGCAGTTCAAAAAAGAGTCGGACTGAGCCAATTAAAACCGCTACTGCCAAAAGCAAAGTTAACATTAAACCAGTTAGGAAGCCCAAAACCGTACCCACAGCTCCGGTATCACCAGCAAATCCCTCAAGGAATGTACCGGCAATGTCCATGTTTCGACCTATATTGGCTGGTCCAGCTTTCCAGAGCACACCAAACAAGTTTAGGATGTTATAACTTAAGATGTTGGAATTGCCTTCTCCAAACGTTTCACCAAAAATACCAAGTAGCAAAATCATCACAATATACATAGCATCAATCAGTAAACCAGCCACTGCATAGCTAAAGGTTACAAACAACAGTGAGATAACCACTTGAGGAATAGCCTGTTGAGCTGTAACTGCAGTTTGACCGCCAATTTTTGATCTAAACATAATCATGAAGCCGATGACAATAAAAATCACCACAAAGAATAAATAAGCTAGATTCCTAAAGTTTTTCCAGAGAGGCAAAATGGGGTCTAAAGAAGCAAAACCTAAGCCTTGAGCGTAAGCGGGGGTGGCAATATGAGCTGAATTTAACACATCAGCCACATAAGTTGTGGAACTGGCCACGGGATTGGCGTACATGACACCCATTAAATATCCTAAGCCCCCAATAATGCCTCCGCCTGCTTGGGCGACTTGGGGAGTGCCAGTAGAGCCAGCATCAGCTCCCAAAGATGTTCGATGTTCAGTGCCCAAAATATTGTAAATCCACTCCATGGCAGAAAAGCGAGTCACATGATGCACCAAACACTCGAGTGATGGTGTGTCACAATTTTGGACGGCGTCAAAATAAGAGGCCTGTTCTTCTTCGGTGAACTTAAAGCCATAAACATCGGCCGTATCATCGGGCAAGGCGCCAGGAGGTAAGGGAGGCGAGGGAGCTGTTTGAGCCAAAACCGGTGACCAATTAGCCAGTTGCATGGTGACAACAAAACCAACCAAAAAAATTAACGAAATGGTTAATAATCGTTTCATCTAATTTGGTATTGTAGCAGGCTTGGTGCAACTTCGCACTAGAATCTTTAATGATATTTGTTACCATTTATCGAGCTTATTTGCCTATTTTTGTTACTGGAAATTATAGTATGATGGTTATTGATGATGATAGATGACAGCCAATTAAACCACCTAAAAAATTTGATCGTATCGGCCCAAAACATCATTATTGTCATAGGAGTTGAGGCTAGTTTTGATCAGTCAGCCGCTGGTTTAGCTTTGGCTCAAGTCTTGAGTGCTACTCGCAGGGAAAACGATCAACTAACCGCCAATCCCGGTTTGGAGTCTGGGAGTGATGCCCAGGAAAAACCAGTGGCCGACTCCAATCACCACAAACAAATTCGCTTAGCTTCACCCAAACCAAGACTTGATACACCCCAGTTAACTGGTTTGGACATGATGAGTCAGGAGCTGGGACATCAGAGCTTGACTATCAGTTTTGAATATTCAGAAGAAAAAGTCGACAAAATTAGTTACCACATTGGTGAAGAGGCGGGCAAGTTTTATTTGACTGTCAAACCCAAGGTTGGCGTCGAGCCGCTTGATCCCAAAACAGTTGAGTACTCTTTGACAGGAGCAGAAGCAGATCTGCTAATTTTATTTGGGGTGAGCGAGCTGGATAAGTTAAACCAACTTTATTTTGGTTACGAAGAGCTGTATCGCAACACGCCCTTGGTGTCTTTCCATGTTTTTGAAACTGATTTTGGCACGGTCAAGATTGATACCAGCACTTTTTCCAGTACGGCCGAAGCTGTTTACGAGTTGCTGTCTCATTTGGGTTTGGACACTTCTTCTGATGTTGCCACCAATTTGCTGGCTGGCATTGAACAAGCCACCAACTGTTTTCAATCACGCACCACTAATGCCGAGACTTTTGCCGTGGTGGCCGACCTGCTCAAGAAAGGGGCTCGCCGGGTGGTGAAACCTCAAGCCCGACTTGGCACCTCAAACGGCAATTTGAGTGGCAGTTTGAGCCAGCCAATCGGTGAAACCGTGCCTAATAAAACCGCGCCTTTGGTGATGGGCAAATTAACCCCAATTAAATCAGAGTTGAGTGGCGACTTGGAACTCGGTCAAGCTAAGGTCAAAAAACCGAGCAAAGACAAGAGTCCCACCAGCCTCATGGGTGGTCGGAAGTTTCGCTAAACGCCTCTTCCACGCTCTACCAAGTCGTTACCGATTCACTAAACTTGTTTTGCGAGTACTATAGATAAACGAAAAAAGCGCGATTTGTAGAGCATATGAGTTCAACATATCAAAACTAAGTTCAGCTATTAGTTTGGAGTTGAACGAATTGAGTGAGCTCACAGTCTTTGAGCCAAAACGTATCTGGAGCGAACGTCTCAACAAAGCGCGCCTTTTTGAGTTTATTGATGGAGTGAACGCCTGAGCAAATTGCCAATTTATTAAGTTTCATAAATATATCAAGTTTACCGACTAATTAATTCCGCACTGCCGTTTAGCGTTAAGCCAGGGGTTCCAGTTGACGCCGCCACCGGAGAGCTCCAGCATCTTTTGCGCGTTGTAGTCTGGGTCTTGCAGTTGAGTCACACAAGCCGCTCGCCTTTGAGTGGCGTCTGGACTGGAATCGAGGGTGCAGAAAGGGTCGGTGGCCGTGCCGTAATCGAGGAAAGTGTCACTACAGTCATGCGCCAGCATGTTAATTTGGAACAGACCCACGCTGTAGTCCAGACTGGCGCGCCGGACACAGCCATCGTTGAGCAATCCTGAATTGCCCCGACTTTCTTTTTGGCAAATCATCGAGGCGTTTTTAGCCCTCTTGTTAGCTTCCTCCGGAGACAAAGTCTGATTATTTGAAGCGGCATAGGCCTCGATCTTTTCCTGTAAATACTCGACGGCGCAAAAATTGGTGTCGGACTGGGTACATTTGGGCTCGTCCGGGTCGAGAGGTTTATTTGGATCGTTGACTGGGCATTGTCGTCTGATGACGTTGCACCCAATCGGGTTTCTGGTAAAAGATTGATTGCAGTCAACTTCGGCAATCACATTGGGAAAAAGGTCTTGACATCTGTATTCTTCGGTTGGCAGGACAAAAGGTCGGTTAAAGAGTTGCTGATAGGTAGCCAGGCCGGGCAGAGCTAGTTTTTCATCCCAATCTACCGGCACCTTTGGCACAGTCTGATTATCGCCATGCAATCCCCCACAAGCCAAGTTTAAATCTAACTGATAAGGCGGATTAATCGGACAGCCTCTGACATTATCAGCTAATCCTTCCGCCCCTGGCATATTCGAGTTCATCACAATTTGACTGCAGATACGCGCTTGACCCAAACTTTGGTTGCTGTTTAATCGGAAGTAATGGGTCTTGTCACTGTCGTCAAATGAAGTGCCATCAGCTTTGACTTGCACAATAGTGCCCATGAAGCAACCGGCATTATTGAGGAAAAACTTGTAGTAACCGGGTTTGACATTGAGGGAAAATGCCAGGTTGACGGCCGTATCTTTGATTTCCGGCGCCACATACTCCAAGACAGAGGCGTTGGTTTCCCAAAAGCCCCGGTCATTGAGTTGGGTTGAACTATAAGCCCCGTCTGGCAGATATGTAAGGAAAACTTGCGATCCACTGCCACCGCACCGATTGGCCGAGGCTTGGCCCGGATTCATAGCCACAATGGTGTTGGTAGTCACCAAAGTGGCCCCATCAACCACGAACGATCTGGCGTCAAGCTTAAGGGGACTGCGGCTATCCACAAAGTAACCATCCTGGGTGGCATCGTCCAAGGGAGTGTTGCCTCTCTTGATAATATAGTTGCTACTGTAGTTGGTAATCCAATCATTGGCGCTACCGCAGTACTCGCCCATCTCGGCCAGTACGGGTGTGGTGTCTTTAATGTACTTGGGCGCCACATCTTCTCCCCCACACCGGCCCAATAAAAACTCTTCGGTGGTGTGGCAAGTGGCCAGGTATTGGCGAGGGACTGACACTAGCTGATGCAGGTTAAGCTGAATAATTCTCATCCAGTAACCTAAGTGGCCGCCTAAAATTCGAGCCGGTTTTTCGATCACGCTGGCGATGGAGCCGGCAAATGATTTTTCTTCGTAAGTTAGAATGGGGCGTAAATGCTGGGGGTCATTGGCCTCATCAAAAGATATTTGAGGAGGTTTGGTAGTGTCATCAAAAGAGTGAGAGCCGCCACCGCCGGTGAAGCTCTGGAGAGTATCATCCATGGCAAAACCCTGGCGCTGATAAGGATCATCTCGATTGAGAGACTTGAGCTCATCCTGGGTGAAAAAGGCTCCAGACAAGGCCGCCTCAACGCTGTCCAGTTCGGTCCCCACTGGATAGACTAAGTAAGTATCAATGGTAATGTGGTTGCCTCCTTTGTTGGCCGGAATTGAACAAGCGTCTAATTGTTTTCAATCACGAACTACCAATGCCGAGACTTTTGCTATTGTTTCTGACTTGCTCAAGAGAGGAGCCAGAAGAGTGATTAAACCTCAAACTTGGTCGGGTAGCGCACCCAAAACTACTTCAGACACCTCAGCCAAGATGACTAAAAAGACCGAAGCCATTAGGCCTCAATTAAAGCTAGGTGGTAACTTAGAACTTAATTCAACTAAAACTCCTCAATCAACCAAGAAGATCAATCAGACTGGTCCAGTTGGCGGGGGTAAAAAATTTCGTTAGTCACGTAATTAATAGATTCATTTTGTCGGCAAGATAAAAATACTGGTGTTAGATAAACAGAGATACTTGAGTTTATTTACTCTTTGGTCAATTGAAAAATCTTAGTGGGCAATGAGTATTACCAGCTAACACAAACTCTTTCGTTGGCCGTTAAACAATTGCCTGGGTCAGCACCGGGTGCAAAAATTAAACCGCAAACCGGATTGGGTGGCGCTGTGTTGCTGCAGAAACCACCCTTCGTTTCAAAAGGAAAAAGGGTATTATTAGCTCCCAGTGGACCGCACCAAAGTCCGCCCCCAGCGTCTTGAAGTTGCCAGTCACCAAATGAGCAAGCACATTTATTTTTGGCAAAAACAATCCCATTATCAACCCAAATTTCGAGACAACTTCCAGATTGAGAAGCGGATGGTGTGACTTCAGGCTCTGGCTCAGCCGGAACCGCGCAGCTTAAATCAGTGCAGCTATCACTGTCTTGTTGTTCAACTTCTGGCGCGGCATTTCCACACTTGCCAAGCAAAAATTGCTCGGTTGTTTCGCAGCTATCCAAATATTTCCAGGCAGAGCTAGTGCTACTGCTAAGTTGCTGTTGAATGGTCCTAACCCAAAAACCTAATTTAGCACCCAAAAACCCTGGTTGCAAGTTTTTGCCCCATTGCACAATCTGGAAACCAAAACTCCTTCTACAAGGCAGGGCATAGTAAGTTTCCGTAATTGGATTGCCAAGTTTATCATAGCCAATTGTTCTTTCATGTGCGCACTCCGGTTGACCCTCAACCGGCGTATTGGGTGGTTCATTTGAATAATCATCAAAGTTCTTATTAAAAGTTGCTCCTTCAAATGTTACTTGGGAGCCGTGACTATCAAAACGATCATATTCTTCAGACTTAGTTTGTAGGCTGGCAAGCTGGTCTTGACTAAAGAAGCTTCCGGCCAAAGTTTCCTCAATAGTTTTTAAGGTGTATCCCTCTGGATAAACAAGAAAATGCTTAACCTCTACTGGATCACAACAGTCACTATATGGCCAGCCGGCTTCTTTCATTTTGGGAACGACATAAAAGATATTCTTTAATCCCCAGTCATTTAATCCTCCCCAAGGATTATGATCTTCATATTCTGGATCGCCTTCTCTCCAAGTTTCCGCAAATTGCGTATTTGGTTTGCTCTCATCTTTGTTGAGCAGATGCGTTGAGTCAATAAATAACTGATTAAGCAAATCAGCACCAAATTCGGTGGTATAAAGTTTGCTATCTAAACTAGTGTCCCCAAAAGATCCTAGGTCACTAATGGTGTCGTTAGACTCTCTATCTAACTCAGGACACTCGGTTTCAAACAGGTTGTAGTCCGAACTTCCACTCTTGCTAATATTGGCCTGAGTATTAACGATATCTGTTAAAGCCTTACTAAGTGGGTCGTGGCATTCGGGGGCACCAACGCCGCCGGCGGCTTGACCAACAATACAAAAGATCTCGTCGCTTGAGGTTTGACTATCTACATCATATTTTTTAGCTTCTTGCAGCATTTCTTCCGTTCGATCAGCGTCATTTTCATTAACTTTTTCAATTTGTTCTTTGGTTAAAAGAGAATTTCTAGTTAGGCTGGCCGCGTCAAGCCAAGCTGTATTGCCATTTCCACCACTTCCTTGATTAGTAGTAATATCTGGAACTTTAAAAGCGGTTACCAAAATGCCATGCTTGGGTTTGCTTGGACCCCCAGAGAAGAATCCGGCGTTAGGATGCTCATATAAATTAAAAATACTTTTAGTACCTTTGGTATATTTCATTTCAATAGTTGTGACCAAAAAAGCCAGTCTGTAACTTCGGTCTAAGGTGAGAGGTACTTGTAAAAGGGCTGATTTTAATTCCTCGTCGACATAGGGCTGATTACTGGCCACCAGTTCCCGACATACATACCGAATGGTGTCTGGATCATCTGCCTGTCCGCTCAGCTTCTCTTGAATCAAATCGCTTTGATGCTGATTAACAAATGTTTGGTAATTATCCAGTGTTTGTTTTACCGTCCAGTCGGTATTAGTAACAGGCCTGGGGTAAAGAGCGCAACTGTTAGGATTAACCAATTTTTGGCACATTTCTTTTTCTTTAAGCAGCATATTCACCGATAAAATGCAACGCTGTTGGTTGGTAAGTAGAGAGTTAATCGCACTTGAGTTAATTTCTGCATCACTGGGATTTTCGGCTTGATCTTTGTACCCAAAAAATTCTTCCAGTGACGTCATGAGAAATTTTTTATCTGAGACATCTCTAAATAAAGGAGTTAAAAGTTCTTGATAATCAACGGTTAAAGTAGAGCGAAAAGGAGTTCCTTCCACCAGCCAATCGGCATTGCTCGGGTATAAAATAGAAGCTCCATAAGCAACCCCAATTGGGGTGTTGGGTAATTTCAGAAATGTATCCATCCATTGTTGGCCAATTTTTTCAAAAACAATTTTGAAACCTGGTGTAGCACAGTGTGCTTCATAACCTTGTTTAATCAAATCGTCTCTGATTACGCTAGTTTGTCTGCTGCCACCTACTCCCCACAGCTCTCGCGTCGTGGGATCGGTAGAACTTGGGATAATACCCTTGATAGGTTGGATGTAAAACTCATCGTCGTCAACATTGTATGAATCATACTGTGAGGTATCGTAACCCTCGAAGGGTTGATTAATAACTCCCCAAGGACCAGTCTCTGTAATGACTACGGGCTTCCCAAGCTTGGAAATTATGGGGGCTACGTGGCTGTTCCAAATATTCTGCATGCTGTCGCCGTTGGGATAAATATTCCCAGCAATGGCATCGAGTCCGGTGAAATTGGCTCCGTGGCGCAACATCGCCAGGGGAAGACCGTCCGGTTGGCCAGTATCATCGTTAAACATGAAGCTTGTCAGATTAAAAGCGGGGGAGAGCAACTTGACGCCATTGGGTTTGTAAGCAATAACGGCGTTCATGTAATCGGCCAATTGAGGGCCAGCGCATTCATAAAAAGCTGCTCTGGCATTGGGGCTGTCGCTACCATTGGCTGGAGAGCATCCAGGAGTGGCCCAGGTTTCGATATCGGGTTCGTTAGGTCCAGCAATGGCATAAAAAGTTTTCCCTCCCACTTTGCTGGCAATGTCTGCCAAAAAGGCGGCATAAGTATTGGGATCGTCAAAACCAAAACTACTGCCACTTACGCCGATACGTATGACAACGTTATTAATGCCCTCACTGTTAATGACGTCAGCAATGGCTTGAGCGCTGCCTGCTTGGGCAATTTCCAGTGTCCAGTTCATTTTGTGGTTTCGAGCTTTTTCATATTTCCCATTTTTGTAGAAGGTACCAAAATTCGCCCCAATGTTCTTGCTGGTGCAATCACCATCACACAAATAATCAATTTGTTGGTCATCAAGTCGGTGTTTGACGAAATTAGGGTCAGGGTTTGAGCCAAAGGGAACGAAGAGCAGTTTGCCAATGGAGACTGTGCCCAAAAAATCAAGATCAGCCTTGAGTTCAGCGATTCCATAGGCCCGAACAGGCTTGACTGCCTGGCCAAGAAAAAACAAAATAATCAAGACGATTAAACTGCGTTTCACATTTGCCATTATATAGCAAATCTGGTTTAATCAACCCAATCACCATGTTTTAATAGTGTAACTTATATGAGCTTCGTAGAATAAGCAAGACCGTCAGCAACCAACCGGATCAAATTTTCAAGCTTGATTAGATATACCTAAAAACCCAAATTAAGAAGTGGGAATGGAGAAGTTGCGAATAATGTTGACGCCGGTAAAAGAGGCAATCAAATTGATGATAATAAAAGCGCTTAAAGCCACCACGATGCCCACCACGGCGTAAGTAAAAGATTTTTTGGCCTTTTCCATGTTGTTGGAATTGCCACCAGCAGTTAACCAGGTTAGAGATCCAACTACAAACATGACAAAGGCCGCTACGCCAATTAGAGTGATGATGACTGTAAAGACATTGGCAATCAAACACTCCAGGCCCTGAATCGTGGCCACATCGCTATCAGCGCTTCCGACGCAGACTCCTGTCCAAGCTCTTTGTTGAGCATAGATGGGCGAGGCGCTCAACAATAAGGCTATAGCGGAAGTGCTAAGAGTTTTGCAAGTTAGCTTGAACAGTTTGAGGCTAAACATAGCTTTGATTATCTGAGGACACTAGGATTAGAGCTGATGGGTCGAATGTTATTAAAAGCATCGCTGACTGATTCAAAACCTATGAATCTAAGTAGCACAACTAACACTGCATATGAAGCGGCGATGATTAATAGACCAATAATGGCCGCCACCAATCTGTTTCTGGCTTCATCAGTTTTGCCCTTATCTCCGCCTGAAGTTATCCAGGAGAAGCCGCCCATGATCAGCTGGAAGAAAACCAGTAACACAATGATGGCAATCAATAAACTTGCCACACCAGTGATCCAGATGCCTAGGTTTCTGGCAAAACCCACTGGCAAAGTGAAGAGAGTTTCAGCTACTCCCTGATTGGCAATGTTGGTAGTGAGAAAAGTGGCCTCGTCTTGAGTGGTGGTTTCAACTTGACCTGAGGTTGAGTCAGTGCTAGTTTTTAAACCACTGGCTAGAGCGGGCGAGGCTCCAAAAAAAAGACCCAACGCCAACCCAAAGATTAGGGAAAAGACAGCCAGATTTTTTTTAATTGTCATAATGGTTGATTATACCTTATTCTGATGGGAAACACGAACTCGCAGTGAGTTGGTTTGGTAGACCTGTCCCAAAATAAGAGAACCAGTGATAAGCCTGATCTGGGTTAAGTACGAAAGTCAGGTATTAACTTTCGCTAAATGTTTTCAGGCTGTTGGGTAACGTAATTGGCGAAGTCAGGAATAATCAAGCAGTGCAAAACCTCGTGTTAAAATCAAAAACCCCCTACCAAAAGGCAGGGGGTTTAAACTTCACCAAAAAACCCCAATTAGACAGGTCCATCTCTTGTACTATCAATCACTTTAATATTCTTGAAAGCATCAGTGATAGAAGTTAAGCCAAGGAATCCCAACATAATTTGCAGGACAGCGTAGGCCGCGGCCAGCACAATTAAACCAATCACCGCTGACGTGATCTTGTTGCGAGCCTCTTCCGTCTTGCCTTTGTCTCCACCGGAGGTAATCCACTGGATGCCTCCCAAAATCAGGTAGAGAAAAACCAACAGAGCGGCAATGGCCATGATGAAGCCCAGCGCCCCAGTAATGATTGAGCCCAAATCACCGGCAAAGCCTTTAGCTAGTGTAGTGGTACCGATATTAATACCCGTATTGCCACCAGCTTGGGCAAAGACGGCTCCCGCGCTTGAAGCCAAGCCGGCTAGGGTGACAACGGCCGTCAACCCGTATTTTTGCAGTGTCTGTTTCATATATATATATCCTTTTTTATGTTAGTACCAGACTTTTTTAAGTAGCGATTAGATAATTTCATTATATAGGGTAGATTTCTCAATAGTCAAGCTCGGATTTTTTAATGACTACTAATTAGATTGACAACAGATATTAGAATGAGCACATCCGCCCCGACAAGTGCCGTTATTATCAACTACCACATTACCATTTATGATTCCACAAGCATGTACATCCATGCAAGCATAAGAGTAATTTGGCGCGCTTCCTCCAACAAAATTAATCACTCTAATGCCCACAAACTGTTGGATGACCATAAAGATAGCGGTGGTAGCCGAGAGAATAATAATTCCTAAAGCCGCGTGCATCATCTTGTTGCGGGCGGACTCCAGTTTGTTTTTATCGCCGCCGGAACTAATCCATTCGATGGCTCCAAACAGCAAAAACAACAGGACGGCCAGAGCGGCGATGGCCATGATGAAGCTCATCAGACTGGTGACAAGATATGAAAAGTTGGAACGGTACGAGTCATCGCCGGAGTTGCTGGCCCCGATCATGGGAATAATGTCCTGGGCCTTTTCTCCAATGTTAAAAGGCAGGGCCTCGGCCAGTTGAGTAGAGGCGAGCAGTAAAGTTTGAGGCATAATTAACTCGTTTCTTAATTTCGCTACAGGTCTCTTTATAACTAGCTATCAGTTTATCTGATTTGATTTTATGTCTGATATTTTGTTTTTCACTGCCAAATTCTATGAGCCCTCTCCCGGGGTAAAAAACTGCAGATTTAATATATCAAAATTTTTGGCAAACAGACCACCGCTAATAAAACCAATGATCACAAACGAGCTCACCAGGATAATCAGCCCCAAGACTGCATGCAACATCTTGTTGCGAGCACTCTCCAGCTTATTTTTGTCACCTCCAGAGCTAATCCACTCCACCGCTCCCCAAATAAAGTAAAGCAGGACCATGATGGCGCCCAGGTTGATGGTGTTGCGCCAGAGTTTAACAAACTGCAACAGAAAAGTGGCGCCGGACTTAACTTGGTCAATGGCCACTGGATTTTCCACACACTCACCGTCACCAGGCTGACAGCCACCCAAGGTGCCAACGGCCGGATTGATAATATCGGCCCGAACAGGATTGGAAAAGGCAGTGTTGAGTAAAAAAGCAGATCCAACCACGATCGTGAGTAACAATTTAAGAAATGGCACCTTCGTACTAACTTGACTAATTGAAAAAGAAAATCTTTGGCTATTGTGATCAAAATTAACTAAAGCGCTCTTAAATTTATTCATCATGAACTCGTTTCTTATTTTTCGACAGATCTAATCGGCTATTTTTTTATTTTGCCACCAATCTATATTTGCCTTGTTTATTTATAAGATCCAATTCAGTTAGGTGTTAACTTTTTTAGCTGATCGGCCAGACTCAAGATATCCAATCCTACCACTCGGCCAATCAAGCCAATGATGGCATAAGCGCTCACAATAATGATCAAGCCCAGCGCTCCATGCATCATCTGATTGCGGGCAGACTCTAGCTTGCCCTTATCGCCACCAGAGCCGATCCAACTAATGGCTCCCAAGATAAAGTAGAGGATGAACATGATGGCACCAATGGTGGTGAGCAGGCCAATCACGTTGGAAATAATTAACTCCAAACTGGAAAAAGCTGTTTCACCTTCAGCTACACCCCTGGTGTAATCGTTAACCACTGGTGGCATGAGACCTTGATCGCCAAATTGAGCTAGCTGGAGGGTTGTCTGAGGCATAATTAACTCGTTTCTTATTTCGCGACAAGTCTATTTTATCACCACTCTATTTAATTATACCTAAGTTTTATAGAACTTGCGCCGTTCAAATTTGCATTAGACCTGTGGCAAAATAAGGGAAGCGTTGATTTAAGTTTAATATACCTCACATTGATACCTATTTTTTAAGGCGCCAAGGCTCCATATTGACTGATGTCGGGTTTCAAGATAAAGCCGGCATCGCCAAAGAAGATGAGGCCAATGACGCCGGCCACGCTGTAGGCGGCCACGATCAAAATAATGCCCACTAAGCTAAACATAATTTTTTCTTTAACTTTGCCCATGGTTTCGGCGTTGCCAGCACCCACCACAAACTCAAAACCACCTATCATAAAGTTGGCCATCACCCACAGGCCGGCAATAATGGTTAAGATGTTAAGCAGGCGAGAGGCAAACAGGATAACGCCGATTCTACCTCCGCCTAGGGCGGCTTGAGCGTTATAGTCCGCTACCCCATCGGGCATCTTGATTTTGCCCACCACGGTTGAACCACATCCTGCTACTGAAAGCACCAACCACCTTTCTTTCCCAACGGTGGAAACTTGACACAAGCGATTACTAATGCATTGACCCTGATAAGTACAGCCACCTCCGCACTTATCATAACAACCATCTGTCCCGCATTGAGGCGGAGTACAGGCCACTGCCCGTACATCAGAAACAAAAGAGATATTGAACGTTCCCAATCCAGTTAAACCAACAATCAGAAATAAGCTTCCAACTCCCACGCCCATGATGAACTTGCAAAGATGATAATGAAAGTTAAATTTATGACGATGTTGTTTCATTGCTTGCTCGAGCTTTCTGATTTCGTTTCTTATTTCGCTATAAGTCTATTTATCTAAAACTGCGGATTAAGTAGATAGCCGGCATCCCCAAACAAAATTAATCCGATCAAGCCACCAATGGTGTAAGCCACTGTGATCAACAGTAAGCCAATCACACTCATTGTCAATTTATCACGCACTTTTTGATATGCGTCTGATTTACCTTGTGAAGAAATAAAATCGTAGCCCGCCAGCAGGACATTAAACAATACCCAGACTCCGACCAGAATAGTGGCAATTCGTAAGAGATTAGAAATAAAAAATAACAATGCGTTATCTCCGGGTCCTATACCGGCGGCAGTAATTTGCTTGTCGATGCCGGGTGGAGTGTCAATCATGCCCACCACGTCTTCCAGTTGAGGAGCTTGAGCGAGGAGGGTGGATGGAGTTAGCATAATTTTTTTAAAGCAAAATATTGGTGTCAGTGATATATTTCACAAGCTGCACTATCCAGTAGGCGCAAAACATAATCACAAAACCCAAGACAGCCGCCGTGGCTGTTTGCTTGGCATCTTCAATGCCTTGTTTGCCTTTAGCAATAAACTGGAAACCGGCTACAAAAAACATGATAAACAATCCAATACCAGCAATGACAAAAACATTACGCACCACTAAATTTACCAGAAAGCTTAAAGAACTGTATTTGCTACTGACGTGAGTGCTATCACTCAACTGGAGACAGTCTCCTAGATTAAGACCACCTTCGCCAGGATTACAACCACCTTGACTGGCAACTTGGGCTTGCGCTTGAGAAATGAGGTTAAACATAAGTCTATTTTCGCAGTAAGTCTATTATAAAACCACTATACCAAATACTACTTCCACAATTTGCATTAACCAGTATGAGGCAAACAGCAATAGGAAGCCAATGATGGCGGCAGTGATGCGATTTTTGCCAGCTTCAATTGATTTCTTGGTGGGAGCTCCAATCAACATTTCAAAGCCACCCCAAACCAGCATGACAAATAAGATTAAGCCGGCGATGGGGAAGATAAAGTCAAGTAAGCGAGAAATGATGCCCCCTGGGGTGGAAAGGTCGCTGGCGTATGGAGACGTGGCGCCAGTTGCATCTTGGATTGAATCTCCTCCGCCAATCCACAAGGGATTCAGAGAATCAAAAGTTTCGCTAGAAGGCGCATCAAAAGGATGCTCAATTCCGCCAGGGTTAGTTTTTAGGCACTTTGTTTTATCACTGGGATCAATCCATCCGCAACAATATAAATCATTTTCTTCCATTGCTTTAATTGGATGGGGGCAAGTACAAGTAGTTGATGCTATTTGAGCTTGTGGAAATGTATTACCGCAAGCCAAGGTTATGGGAGTAGGAATCGTAGCGGGAATCGCAGTGGGAGATAGAGCCTGAGTACATTTTGCTATGGCATCAGGACCAATGCAACATGGGTGACTCTCTCGACGAGAGGGTGATCCAACACAGTCGGTAAATATACCCTCATTTCTTGTGTTGTCAAAGACATCGAGTTTAGAATTTAGGTTTGTATCACAGTAGTGTCCTATTATGACACTTGAATAACGGGTGACTCCGCAAAGTGGTGGAGAAATTATCTGCGCACAAGCTGATACTGCTAAATCACTAGTTCCGGCACAACACGGTTGACCAATCTGATTTGTAGCACAGATGGTATAGGGCTTTTCTCCTTGATCTGATGCTTGGTTGTTATTGAGATCACAAAAAAATAGAGTGTTCCATCTGTCGTATATTTTGGCGCAATCTACTGCCTTAACTTGAGTTACAAATCCCAAACAAAGCGCAAGTGCGAACATTCCACCTATTGTTAACTGCTTGAATATCTTGATTAATTTTTTCATTTTGTTATTTTTTTACCCTCCAAACCCTGGTATGCGAAAGACCGAGTAACCAATAAACTCCAGAATGGTGACAGAAAAAATCACAAACAACAAGCCTGTCACGGCCGCGACGACCATTTCTTTAGCATCGCCGACTTTTTTGGGGTCACCTTGAGAAATGGAAAAAATAAATCCAGAGGCCAGAATCATCAGTAGGGCCACACCTCCCCCCATACCCAAACCAATTCTAATTAGATTTTGAACTATTTGGATGGGGTCTTTTTTAATACAACCAATCGCGGTCCAGACACCTTCTCGACCTTCCTCGTCATCACCAACACAAGTGATACAATTATCATATAATTCTTTGAATTTGTTTTGATCAATTTGGTCACAAATTTTATATGGCACGCTAGCTATATTGTCCGAACCAGTGTAGGTAGGTTCTGTTTGATCGCACTGATCTGGATTACAATTAGAGCTTAAATAAAATTGTTTTTTATAAAAAAAGTTGCTGGTTCCTAATCCTGTTTGAAATGCACCACTGGGGTATTCAACATATAAAGTATGAGATCCAACTTTATTTGAATGATATGATATTGGATCAAGATTACCACTGCTATCAGTTGTTAATAGCGAAGACGTACCTAGCCCTGTATCTAATCCGACCCAGACCTTTTGGTTCGCCCAAATTGATCGTCCATATAATAAACCTTGAATAATTACTTCAAAAGGACTACCAGTTTCCAGGCAACTGTTGCTAGCAGTTCCAAATCCTCCGTAACAGGTTTTACCATCTCTTGTTTGTTTGATATATATATTTTTGTAACTAAGATTTTTAAGCCCACTTACTTGGCGAAACTCGTGAATTGAGCATCCATTAGTCAAAGACAAAAAATTTTCCAAACCCGGTCCAGAAATGATTAAATAAAACTTTTCTTTCTCATCTGTAAACTTATATTCTCCAGTAAACGTTATTGAACCACCCGATGCTACAGCAGTACCAACCGGGTCGAAATTACCGGAACCTTTTTCAATTTTAACAGTGTATTGGGCGTTATTCGCCAGGACGTTATTTTTTAAAGTAACTTTAAAATTCATCGATATCTCAGTTCCAAGCAGAACTTCATTTGGTAAACTTGTTTCACCAATAAATTCTTCTACATCACACTTGCCTGTAGCTTTTGCCAAATTAAATTGACCAGTTCCAGTAAAAACCACCATTGATATAAGTAATCCGCTTAATATTTGTGAAAATAACTTCATACTATTTTTCGCCTAATTATTTATCAAGTTGCTATAGTTATAACAAACCCAAGATCAATATATAGCTATATTAGGCTATTATTTTAACCTCAATTCCAAAATAGATCTTGGTTAATTTCATTCTATGTGAGCAATTTTACCACTTTATTTCATCCTTAAGTAGCTCCGGCTACTATCGTCTTCAGAAAATGTTAAAATTGTCTTAATATAATACAATTTCCTCAAGATCTATTTTGGAATTGAGGTTACTACCATGCCCAAGATAAATCTAACCACAAAACTGGGTGTTTGGCTGGTCCTGCTGGCTTTGTTGGCTGGCTTGAGTGGGGTGAGACCGAATTGGCAAGTGTTTATAACCCGGGCCATTGATCCAGTCACAGATCTGCAACAACAAATCAACGAACTGGAAAAACTGCGCAAACTATCGGCTGATGCCACTACACCTTTGGAAAAAGAAGTGGCCGGTCTCACGGTCCGCATTGCCTCGGCCCGAGCCGGTATTGCCCAAGCCAAACAGCAGGCTATTTTAACTGCCCAGAACATTAAGCAGAGAGAGCTGGATTTAGCCGTTTCCTATCAACTATTTGCTCGCAGGGTAGGAGAGCAGTACAAACGAGGGCGATCGGCTAGTCCACTTTTATCTGTCATGGCTAGTGATACGGCTGGTCAGTTGACCAAAGATTTAGCTTATCGCAGTTCCATCAAAGCTCAAGATCGGCAGTTAGTCCAGACCATTGGTGAGGATATTGTGGGCTTGGAGCGAGATAAACAGGCTTATGAAGATCGCCAGGTTATCTTGGCCAAGTTAGAAAAACAACTGGATAGTCAGGTTGAGTTCTTTAAAGATGAGATTGCTAAAGCTAAGGATTATCAGCAGAAATTATCCAGTCAGATTGCCGAGCTTTCCGCCAGACAGCAAGAAATTCTATCTCAGAAATCTGGCACTTTTCAAACCACGGTCGGTGATGTGCCTTTGGCCGATGACCCGGCTAGCCGGCCTGATTACAATCCAGGATTTAGTCCAGCTTTTGCCGCCTTTTCATTTGGAGCGCCTCACTTTAAAGGCATGAGTCAGTACGGAGCTTTGGGTCGAGCCAAGAGTGGTCAAAGTTATGAGGAAATTTTACGAGCCTATTATGGTGGCGGGATTGAGATTAAAGATCACAACCCAGATGCCCAAATTAATGTTCAGGGTTATGGCACTTACTCACTGGAAGAGTACGCTAAAAGAATTTACGAAGTTCCTAGCAGTTGGGGAGATGAAGGAGGCATGGAAGCTCTCAAGGCCCAAGCCATCGCGGCTCGCAGTTATGCTTTAGCTCGAGGTGGTTCAATCTGTGCCACCGAAAGTTGCCAGGTTTTTAAACCCAATCCCAAAGGGGGTAACTGGGAAAAAGCCGTCAACGAGACTCGGGGCAAAGTGGTCTATGCCAATGGTCAGCCTTTTTCGACTTGGTATGCCAGCACATCTGGTGGTTATCAAGAATCATACTCTGGCAATGGTTATAGCACGCCTGGTTTTTGGGACACCCAAAATGGTCGAGAGGGTTGGACCTCTGGGGCTTATGAAAAAATTGCCGAAAGTCCTTGGTTTTATAAAGGCTGGTATAAAAGCCGGTCAGGTGATAGTTGTGGTCGATCTCATCCTTGGTTAACTGGTCAAGAAATGGCTGATGTGATTAATGCTTGGGTGGTGATTATTAAAAATGGTCAAAGTGATGATCGAGTCACTCCTAGCGGTGGTTGCTGGGGAGGCAATCCTTATTCGATCAATGAGCTCAAAGATAGAGCTAATGGTTTGAGTGGTGGTTACAATCAAGTGAATAATGTATCTGTGACTTATAGTACTAATGGCGTGACATCAGAAGTTAAATTCCAGACCGATCGGGGAGAAGTCACTATCAAGGGTTTAGAGTTTCATAAAGCTTTCAATCTGCGAGCTCCGGGCAGAATTGCTTTGAAATCTGGTCTATTTAATATTGAACACAAGTAAATTAGACTTGTAGCAAAATAAGCACAACGGCTACTTACGAATCTTATTTCACTACAAGTCTATTCTAATTCTTGACAAAAGTAACATATATGTCACACTATGGTGAGTGAAGAAACAAGTCACACTCGATTCAAGAGCAGAAAAGGAAATTGGTAAATTTCCAAAAGCTGTTCGTGCAAAAATCAAAGCTTATACTGATATTTTGGCAGAAACTGGTCAGTTATATGAACCTTTTGCTAAGAAACTTACTATACGTCCAGCTATATACGAAATCAGAATCAAGCATCAAGGAATAAAGCTCAGAAAAGATTAAGTGAATTTGCATAAGGAGAAAGTATGAACAAAAAACCAATAACTTTAATTAATAAAACCAGACCAAAAGTGGTATCGATTGATAATATAACTGGCGATTCTACTAAAGAAGATTGGCAAGCAGTTGAAAACGAGAAAAAATACTATCAATTAGTTGTTTCTTTAAGAAATCTCCGTCAGGAAATTGGTTTGACTCAAAAAGAGTTGTCAGAAAAAGCCAACTTACCCCGTGCCACAGTGGTTAAGGTTGAGTCAGGCAGACGCAATACTACTCTTGAAACTCTCATGCACATGGCTCAAGCCATGGGTAAAGATTTAGTAGTTGGTTTGCAGTAATCTCACTCCATCTTAGCCCTGATATAATCGACTCAAGATGTTGCTCAAGCAGTTGGATCTAGAAAATTTCCGGTCTCATATTAATTTAAAACTTAAATTAGATCAGGCGGTGACATTGATTGTGGGCGGTAACGGTAGTGGTAAAACTTCTATCATTGAGGCTTTGTTTTTAGCCAGCACTGGTCAAAGTTTTCGAGCTGGCAAAGCTGATGAAATGATTACTTTTGAGCAGGAACTGGCTAGAATTAAAGTTGCTACTTTGGAAGATAAAATCGAAATCTTGTTAACTAGAGGTTTACTTCAAGGTCAACGCACTCCGTATAAGCATTATCGAATTAACTCGGTCAAGAAAAGAGGTAAAGATGTGGTGGGTCAGTTTCAAGTAGTGGTGTTTAGGCCGGAAGACTTGAGATTGGTTGAGGGTTCTCCCAGAAGAAGACGGGCATTTTTAGATCAAGTTTCAACTAGTTTTTCTCCTGAATATGCCAGGTCGCTGACTACCTATGAAAGAACTTTAGTTCGCTTGAATAAACTTCTGCAAGCGGTTCGAGATGGGGAACAGCCTCAAACTACGCTTCAATACTGGAACATGAGTTTAATCAAGCATGGGGAGATTCTGCAAAACTACCGACGAAAGTGGCTGGGCGCCACCCAGCAAACTAAGTTTCCAGTTCGATTTTCTGCGACTTATTTACCATCTTTAATTTCTGATGAACGGTTAAACGAGTATCAACCTCGTGCCATTGCCGCCGGCCACGCTTTAATTGGCCCTCACAAGGATGACTTCGTGGTAGCGGCCGATGTTGTGAACATAAATCGAGGTCAGACAGACCAATTCAAAGATGTGGCGATCTATGGTTCAAGAGGTCAGCAGAGGCTGGCGGTCTTGTGGCTCAAAACTTGCCAACTGGCGTACATCGAGCAGGAGCTCAAGGAAACGCCCATGCTCCTTTTGGATGACATTTTGTCCGAACTAGACAGTCCCAGCCGAACCTTTACTCTGTCTTTGCTGGAGGGCCGCCAATCGATGATTACCACAGCCAGCCAGGGGATTGGGGAAAGAATCAGCAAAACTTTTCCCAAGCTCACCAAAATTACTCTTTAAGTGAATTGTTTGTCAAGCCGTGCTAATATTTAACTTTTCAAAAACCAAAGTATTTGACAAATCTAAATGTTGAGGTACAATGTTAAGTAGTTATGCAGTACACAGCCACCTTGAGTAGTCAGAACCAGATCATTATTCCCAAGATAGTGCGCCAAGCCTTGGGAGTTGAAGCGGGGGAAAGTATTACTTTTGACCTCTCTGCCCAACCATTGGTCAGTGTCAAAAAAAACCAAAGCTTTCTTTCATTGGCAGGTTGTCTAAAATCTTATGTCAAAGGCAAGGTTTTAACCGACAAAGAAATAGATCGGCGTATAAGCGTTTACAAAATTCAAGAATATGCCCAAAAAGAAGATCGCTCTCGTTAACACCAACGTTATTTTACGTTTCTTGTTGGAGGATCATCCTACTCAAGCCAGTCAAGCCAAGACTTGGTTTAACCAAGCCCTACCCAAGAGCTTGGTCTTGCCGGATGCCGTTCTCCTGGAAATTGGCTATGTTTTGCTAAGTGTGTATCAAGTACCCAAAGTTAGAGTGAGCAGATTATTGAGCTCAATCGTGGCCGACAAAGTCTTTGTACTCGATTATCAGTTAATGAACTTGACTTTAAGCATCTTCGCCCAGCAGACACTGTCTTTGATTGACGCCTACCTGTTGGCTCAAATGAAGATGGGCAGAGCAGAAAAACTCTTGAGCTTTGACCGCAAGCTTCAGAAAGCCCTCATAAATCTTTAGGGTCAATTACCAGACTTTTTCTTTATCCAGTCTGGCAGAGAGAAGTGATAGAGCCTCATAAATTAAGCGGTTTTGAGCTGTTTACTTTTGATAAAAAACTAGCCAGATACGTGAGATAATGTTTGCCAATATGAAATTATCTTCGCAAATTCAAAAAAAACTAAAAAAAATTCGTCTGCCAGACGGGGATTCCCACAAAGGCCAGAACGGCAAGTTACTGGTAATTGGTGGTTCCCGACTTTTTCACTCCAGTATTTTTTGGTCGGCGGATGTAGCCAGCAGGATTGTGGACATGGTCCACTTAACCAGTCCGGCTAATGAAAACAATGATCTATTTCGCTTTAAACTTAAACAAGGCTTTTGGAATGGGATTGTGGTTGAGTGGTCGGCAGTCGAATCATATATCCAGGAAGATGATGCGGTGTTAATTGGCCCTGGCATGGAGCGATCGGAGGTGACCAGCGAGATAGTGAACGACTTAATTAATCGCTTTAGTGGACAAAAGTGGGTGATTGATGGCGGTGCCTTGCAGATGATCGATCCCAAGCTGTTAAACTCCCGCCACGTTATCACTCCCCACCAAAAAGAACTAGATTTGTTGTTGGCAAAGCTGGCTGATGGTGGAGCCGGATCAAACTTGGAGAGACTGATCCAAACTGGCGCCACCATTTTGAGTAAAGGTCAGACAGATGTAGTTTACTGTTTAAGAGAACAAATTGAGGTGATGGGTGGTAATCCAGGTTTAACTAAAGGTGGGACTGGAGATGTTTTGGCGGGATTGGTAGCCGGTTTTTACTGTCAAAATGAAGCATTGTCTTCGGCTGTGGTGGCCAGCTTGGTTAACAAACGAGCCGGTGAGGCCCTTTGGCAAAAACAAGGCCCATACTTTAACGCCAGTGACTTGGTAGAGCAGATCCCCAAAACATTGTGGTCGTTACTGGCTGGCTGATAAACCCCAACCGTCATTCCCCTCCCTTGACCGTCATTCTCCCCCGCCCAGGCGGGGGGGAATCCAGTGACCATAGTCGTGATTCTGGATCCCCGCTGGCGCGAGGATGACGGGAACGGTTGCCCTTGCTGGCGCGAGGATGACAAGTGCCCACGACCGTCATCCTCCTCTCGTAGAGAGGAGGATCCATTCCCTTTTCCCTGCATTTCTTGCAGTAATTGGGGTAAAATAGACTTATAGTGAAATAAGAAATAAAGAAATTAATGATAGATTTTAATACATTTTCACCATTTTTAGATGACGATAGTAGCCAGAGCTGGCTGAGGAAGATAGAAAGGGGAAAATGGTCAAAAGATGCATTAAGTATTTATTTAGTTATTTCGCTATAAGTCTAATTAATCCAGTCTGATATGTATCAACCCAATTTTACTATCTCCAACAATCTATTAACCTACATTGCTAGTATTGAAGCGGCCAGAGCCGTGATTGATCTTTCTCCTCTGGTGCCAGCCTACGAGGCCAAGTTTAGAGAAGATGCTCTATCCAATGCCATTCATTTCGGTACCAAGATTGAAGGTAATGAACTTAGTCAAGAGCAGGCTCAGCAAGTGGTTCGTCTGCAAAACGTGGTTGATACCAGAGAAGTCATGAAGCAAACTGGCATTATGGCCAGGGAACGAGACATTCAGGAGGTAATTAATTATCGAAACGTGATTGCTTGGATAGATGCTCAACAGGAAATCAAAACAGCTCAAGTTTTTACGGAAAGTACCCTCAAAACTTTGCATCGACTGACGGTTAAGGGTTTGATTGATGATAGCCTGACCGGTCAATATCGGGATAAGCAGGTGATTGTAGAAAGTGCTGCAAAAGGTGGAGTGGTCTTTAGACCCCCAGTTTCGGTTGAAGTGCCTTACTTAATTGAAGACCTATTTACTTGGGGTAATTCCCAAAAAGCCAAATTGGTCCATCCCATCTTTAGGGCTGGCATTATCCATTATCAGTTGGCATATATTCACCCATTTATCGAGGGTAATGGCCGAACTGCCAGGGGCATGGCTACGTTGCTACTTTACTCTTTGGGCTATAACTTTAAACGTTTCTTCTCGCTTGAACAGTACTTTGATAGCGATGTAGAGGTCTACTACAACTCCTTGCTATCTGTCCAACAATCACCCAAAGCTGATTTAACCTTCTGGCTGGAGTATTTTTGTTATGGAGTGGCTTTGGAAATTGATAAAATCCAGAGGCAGGTTGGCAAACTTTCTAAAGATTTAAAGTTAAAAAAACAGTTGGGCAAGCAGATTGCTCTTTCTGAACGGCAGATTGTGTTGTTGGAGCTATTTCAACAACAAGATGAGGTAACCAGTGATGATGCTCAAAACGTGCTACCAAATATTTCGGTTGATACAGTTTTGAGGGATATTAAGGACTTAATTGCCAAAGGTGTGATTGAAAAACGCGGTATCACCAAGGGTGTGCGTTATCGATTAGTGGAGTAGTCTTTCTTATTTTACAGGAAATCAACTGGGTTTATTACATGAGGATTAATATTCTTTCAAAAACTCCAGCAGTTCCAATTTTAGGTTTTGGGCTACATGTCTGAGCTGTGGTGATTTCATTAACGGATTAAGATCTTCATTTAAAGCAGTTTGGGTCAGGTTTTCTTTGATAAATAAGCTTAACATTTTCATGTATTGATTTAAGCTTAAACCAGTTTTTTCTTGAATTACTTGTTCATTAATAGGCATGTTTTCTAGCAAGAAGTGGTGAATATCATAGAAATCTCTGCCGGCGATTTTGCCATTTTTTTCAAATCTAGCTTTGGCAGCAATCAATTTATTGGCAAACATGGTGCCTAATGTTTGAGCATTACAAAACATATTGATCTCAAGTAAATGCACTTTTTCGTATGTATTCGCCTTATTCACCTCGTCGTTAATCTCTAGCTTAAGTGTGTTTCTTTCATTTGGTTTTGATTCATATTTTAGAAAAAACTGCAAGTAATTTTTACTCTCATCTTTTATTTCCAAGTTAAGTTTTTGGAAGATTTTGTAACACTCAGCCCGCACCTTGTTTTTGTATTCAACGTTTGGTAGGTCAAAATCAAGATCGATTGAAAACCTATCCAAAACTCCCCTCAGAGCAGCATAAGTCCCACCCTTGAAGAACAAATGATTGGCCAGAAAAGTATTTCTGAGTATCTCTCGCAAGAGGCGAAACATTTGGTTTTTATGTTTGATATCTATCAGTTGAGGTATTAGCATTGGTATCCCACCTCTTTAGTAATACTTGTTAACTTATTTTTATTAATAGATAACTCATTATCAAAAAAATATTGTGAATTAATATAGAGCATGTCTGCCATGGCTCTCTCTGGAATAGCCATAGAAAATTGTTGACCGTCCTCGATACCTTCTCTATTAAGCAGGTATTTATTGTTTAAATGTCTACACAAATATGAGATGCCATTAATCTCAAACTGCTTTTTCTTTTTTCCAAAAATGGTTATTTGAGTTAGATTTTGCATAATGATCCCAGAATTTTGCAAAACTGTTTCGGCACTCACATATGAAAGTTGGCCAGAAATAGCACAACCAAGCTCGAACTTATTGAGCTTTTCAAGAGGCATTGTGGAATATAATCCTTTGTGTATTTTATAAAGAATCCTTCTTTGAATATATCTTCGGATGGTGGTCCAAAGAGTGTTTTTATTTTCGGTTTCCCACAAGACTGCTAGATCAGAGGTGCGAAAAATTCTCACGTCTTGTTCTAAAAGGATTTTTTGCTGATTTGTTTTTCTTATCCTAGACATTTAAGTACAGGATAAAACACAAATAACAATTTGTCAAGTTGTACTTTGCTTACCTACTTTGCTTAAAAGATGTTGTCAGTGACCGTTTCTCATATTTCGCCAGCAGTCTAATAAGTTACAATACCTGATAACACTATGCAGTTTAGTCACTTTGCCCAACACTTAGAACAGCTGGAAAGCCTCAGTTCCCGTCTGGACATGACGGCCGTTCTAGCAAAATTTTTTCTTGACTTAGATCAGGCAGAAATTGTACCCGCTTGCTACTTGCTTCAAGGTCGATTAGTGCCTCAATACTTATCTTTAGAGTTTCAGTTATCAGAAAAAATGATCATCCGAGCTTTGACTCGCTTAGTTTCAACTCAAGCTGATCAGGATCAAGTTCAAACTAATTTATTTGGAGAAGAAGACGACTCAAGCAGTCGAGACAAAATTACCAAGCTTTATAAACAAGTCGGTGACCTGGGTCAAACTGCAGTCAAGGTGTTTGAGAATTATGGCTTAAGTCACCGGGCTACCCACTCAAAACCACTGTCTTTGCATGATGTGTTTGGCAGTTTGACCCAGATTGCCCAGGCTTCAGGCTCGGGTTCTCAAGAAAAAAAAGTCATCGGTTTGGTTGAGCTACTTAAACAACTAGACGCCATTTCGGCCAAATTTATTGTTCGGATTATTTTGGGTAAGATGAGACTAGGTTTTTCCACCATGACTATGTTGGATGCTCTGTCTTGGGCGGTGTGTGGCAGTAAATTGGAAACCCCCTTGTTGGAGGAAGCTTATCAAAAGCGGGCAGATGTAGGTCAACTGGCAGAGTCCTATCTCAAGTTGACTTCTTTATCTGTGGCCCAAAGAAGATCGAACTTGAAATCGTATTCTGTTCAAGTCGGAGTACCAGTCGTGCCAGCTTTGTGTCAAAGGTTAAATACAGCCACAGAAATTATTGACAAAATGGGCCAAGTCATCGCCGAACCCAAGTACGATGGTATGAGAGTCCAGATCCACATTTTAAAGTCCACAGAAAATAAGCAGAAACCAGTTATGGTTTTTACCCGGAGTTTAGAGAATATTTCCCCTATGTTTCCAGAACTCTTTACTTTAGTAGAAAAATTGGATTGCAAGTCATGTATTTTGGACGGGGAAGCCATTGGATTTGATCCTGCCACTGGCCACTTCAAGTCTTTTCAAGAAACCATTACTCGCAAAAGAAAACATCAAATTGAGGTCACAGCCAAAGCCGTACCTCTGCAATTTTTTGTGTTTGACATTATGGAACTTGATGGTCAGCCATTGATTGATCGGTCTTTAGAGGAACGTAAACAGATTTTATCCAATCTGCTTAAATCTGATGAATCTGGCATTTTAACCGAAGTTAAATTTGAAACTTTTGATGATGCCAAAAAGTTGAAAAACTATCATCAGCAAATGTTAACAGATGGTTTAGAAGGAGTAGTTATCAAACAGCCAAAGAGTCAATATGCTGGTGGTCGCAAGGGTTGGCGGTGGGTCAAAATTAAAGAAGCCGAAGGTACGACTGGTAAATTAACCGATACTTTGGACTTAGTCATGATGGGTTACTACAAGGGTCGGGGAAAAAGAGCCCAGTTTGGTTTGGGGGCTATCTTGACAGGCATTATCAACGATCAAGGTCAAATTGAAACTATTGCCAAGATTGGTACCGGTATGTCAGAAGAACAATTGACTCAACTTAAAAAATTGGCTGACATACATCAAGCCTCAACTCAACCTAAGCAGTATCAGCCTGTTCACAAAACTTTAACGCCAGACGCTTGGTTGGAGCCAGTTGTAGTTTTGGAAATTGCCGCCGATGAAATTACTCAGTCTTCGGTTCATGAGGCGGGAGTAGCCTTGCGCTTTCCTCGGTTAATCAAAATTCGTCCCGATAAAACTTGGCCACAAGCCACCAGTCAAAGTGAGTTAGCGGGATTATCTCAAACTAAGCAATAAATAGACTTTCTGCGAAATGAAGTAAAATCTTAACATAATTAACTCGTTTTTTATTTCGCAGAAAGTCTAATGTAGCAATTCTCAATCAAGCAACAAAGTCTCGAGGAGTTTTTTGGCCTTTTGGAGTTGGCGTTTGGATGCCAACTTAATATATTTTTCTAGATTGTAAAAAACATCATGGTGAGATTTGGTTTGGTAGTACCCGCCACCATCCATCACATAACCAGCATCTGATTTAGAAAAGTCTTTTTGGCCAGTTAAATATCGAAGTTGTAAACTGGCTACGGTTCTGGCCATTTTCAAGACACCTTCTTTTTTTAATCTGCGCAGAGAAAAGAAATAGCGAGGTTCTTTAAAAGTTTTAAACTCAAAGCCTTTATTAATAGCTGATTGAACGAAAAACGAATCCTCATAAATTTTTTGAGTGGTGTCAAACTTGGTTTGACTGCAAACTTTTTGATTAGCCCCTATTAAAGCTCCTAAGGCGCTTTTTAACTTAGATTGGTTAAGGAGCATTAATCCAAGATTAATGGCAGTTTCAATTGTTCGATCCGCTTGGTTAAGGCTTTCCACTTTGATCAAAGATGTAAAGACAGAACATTGGGGGTTTTTGGCCAGTTGATACTTAATGCCATCCAAAAAATCATTAGGTAGGCGATTGTCTGCATCCATAAAAATGATCCACTTGCCTTTGGCCCGACTGGCCCCAGTGTTGCGTTGAAAAGCCACATTTCTTTTTTTGACAACTATACTGGTCAGTTTAAGTTTGTTGGCAAACTTTTTGGCCACTTGGACTGTTTTGTCCGGACTACTGCCGTCCACATGAATCACTTCAACTAGAGATAAGTCAAAAGTTTGTTCAGACAGATCTTTGAGTAAGTAAGGCAGGTACTTCTCCTCATTCAGGGTAGGAATCACAATTGAAAAGAAAGGTAGTTTTGGCATATATTTTGGCGCTTATAAAGTTGAGAACAAATATATTATATCTTGTTTTTCAATCTCCGCTGGCGCGAGAATGACAAACAGTGGCGCGAGAATGACGAAACACGTTGCGAGAATGACAGACACTTTTGGAGTTAATCATAAGGTAGAATGGGGGATATGAAAATTGTGATTAGCTTAGGTAACCCAGGTCCAAAATACCAATTCACCAGACACAACGTTGGCTTTCAAGTTGTTGATGAGCTGGTGGCTGATGATGCCAAGTGGCATTTGCAAGATAAGCTGATTTTCACCCAAGTAGACATGGTTTTGCCGGATGGTGCTCAGGAAAAAATTGTCATGGTTAAGCCACAAACTTTTATGAATCAATCGGGTTTGGTAGTGCCAATCCTCAAGAAAAAATACCCTCAAGTAACTTTATCCGATTGGTATGTGGTTCATGATGACTTGGACATTGAGCTGGGTCAATTCAAGATTGAGCTGGGACACGGCCCTCAACAACACAATGGTTTAGCTTCGCTGTATGAACAATTGGGTAAGCAGTTTTGGCATGTTCGGGTGGGAGTTGACGGTCGCCAAGGTTTAAGACAAGAGTCAGGCAGTGATTATGTACTTGTGAATTTTTCTCCACCAGAAAAAGAGATTATTGAGTCAGTTAAACAGCGAGTAGTAAAAGAATTAAAGACAGTTTTAATTCAATCAACATAAATAAATAGATTTTCTGCGAAATAATAGACTTGTCGCGAAATAAGAAATGAGTTAATTATGCCCAAAATACTTGATCACTTACTGCATTTGTCCAACATTCGGGTCGATTCAAATCGCAATTTAAAACTACTTTACTTAAATCGGGTTTTTCGAGATTTAGTTAACAAACTGAGTTTTTTCTTTTTCCCAATTTATTTATTTGAACTGGGCAAAAACAGCGTCTTAGCTGATTTACCTCTAACAGATATTCAGAAAGGCATGCTGATGGTTGTCATATTTTATTTAGTGATGAAAATCATCAACTTAATCACGTTCATTCCCACCAATCGATTTTTTGTCAAATTTGGTTATCAACGCACTATGACTGCCAGTTATTTGATGCGAATTATTTCTCTAGTTGTCATCTACTATACTGGTCAATATCCTGACTTAATTTGGCTGGTCATATTTCTCGAAGCCATTCACTCAGGTCTTTTTTGGCCAACCTACTACACCCTGCTTTCGCGATATGCCATCAAGTCAAAAATGGGAGCTGATTTGGGTGTTTTGCAGTTAATGTTGCAAATTGTAGCTATGTTATCTCCAGCAGTGGCTGGTTTTATCTCGGTTCAGTTGGGTTTGTCTGTCCTCTTCTTGTTTGGGATTGCCGGCACTATGGTCAGTTTGATTTTGTCGATGATGACCGAATCAACTATTGAGAAAGATCAAATCAGTTGGCGAGAATTTTTGAGTTGGATGAGAGAGCCTCGCTATAGTCGGTTGGCCATGGCTTTGGGTGGGAGATACATCAATGATTCAATTATTTATATTTGGCCACTCTATGTCTTCTTTATCCTGGGGTCAGTCGATAAAGTGGGTTATCTGTATTCAATAGCCTTATTTATGGCTTTCTTAGTTACTTTTTTCTTGGCCAGCATGATTGACAAAATTCGTTCACACAAACTCTTTAAAACTTCTGGCGGAATTATGTCTGTTTTATGGTTGTTCAGAACCCAAATTATTAGTCCTTGGTCGATTGCCTTTATTGATGCCACCAACACTTTAGTTGGTAATTTCCATTGGTTATTTTTTGAAATGCAAATGATGCGTCGGGGCAAGGGCAGTCAGGCTTTTTCTTACTTTGTTTATAGTGAAATAATTGCAGCTATAGCTGGCACCCTCATGTGGAGTGTGGTGGGTGTTATCTTTCTGATTGGCAAAGGCTGGACAAGTGTCTTTTTGGTTGGCAGTTTGGCAGTTTTACTGTCAACATTAATGACCGAAAGACATGCTTTTGATGGCCCTCATCAATAGACTTTCTGCAAAAAAAAAACGTGTTAGTCGTCATTCCCCCCGCCCTTGGCAGGGTGAATCCAATTCCTGTTTGTCATTCCCCCCGCCCTGGCGGGGGGAATCCACTAGACTTGTCGCGAAATAAGAAATGAGTTAATTATGGATAGATTTTATAGCATTTTCGTTGATTCTGATGACGATAGTAGCCAATGCTGGTTGAGGAAGAACCAGCAAAGAAAATGCATAAAAGATGCCATAAGTAGC
>JAHIVK010000040.1 GCA_018816385.1 Patescibacteria group bacterium | reverse complement strand
TTAATTATGGATAGATTTTATAGCATTTTCGTTGATTCTGATGACGATAGTAGCCAATGCTGGTTGAGGAAGAACCAGCAAAGAAAATGCATAAAAGATGCCATAAGTAGCCATTGCCCTTATTTCGCGACAAGTCTACTATAATAGACTTATGGCAGATAAAAAAGTTGGAGGTTCATTTCATCCCTTGGGCACATTGTTTGATGATTTTAAACTTGAAGATCGAGGCGGTTATATTACTCGGGAGTTTCAGGATTTTGGGCTTAAGTTGGCAGTAGATCTTGACGACATGGATCATAAAAGCTTGTACATTAAAATGGCTAAAGAAACACCTCGGGTCTGGTTGGAACAAGCCAGATCTTTTGTGATGGATGCAGGCTCAGCCCGGAGTCTAGGTCGGTTATTTATGTGGAAGTTAAAGCAAATTAAGCAAAGTCAGACCAAAATTAAGGATAGTAAAAAATCAATGAGATAATAGGCAGTCAATATGCGTCGTTGGGGATACACACCACTTTTAATTATCAGTTTAGTATTTTTAGTGGTGGCCACTTGGTATAACTATCAATTTCAACCACTTGGTCAGGGAGATAAGGTGGTGACGTCATCAATTGACGAAGTCAATCGTGAGGCAGATAGTGGTCCAGCCTCTGCCCAGACAGAGCTAGATCGGGCTTTTTCAGGACTACCTGATAAACAAAAGGTGGGTTTGACTTTAGCCTTTCCCCTTTTGGTGGATGATAACTTGACGGCCTCAAGTTCGGCTCAAGAGATAAGCGTTTGGTCGGTGATGGCTCAAACCCAACCTGGATTTATTAGTCTTTTTGGGCAAGGTATCAGCCAAGAGCAAATGGCGATAGTCAAGGCTCAACTGGATCGAATTTTTGCCGGTCAACCTTGGCAACCGGTCTTGGCGGTAGATCACGAAGGAGGTTTGGTCCAGCGTTTAAGTGGCGATGGTTTTGCTTCTCTTGAGTCTTGGTATGAGGTCTGCCACTTACCGGGCGAAGAGAGATCTGCGATTATGTCCGACACAGCCCTCCAATTGATTAAGGTTGGCATCGGGGTGGTCTATGGTCCGGTGGTTGATCTCTACCAATCCGGTTCTAGTTTGGGTCACCGATCATGTAGCGCCGATCCGGCAGTTGTCACCACTCGTGCTTTAGAACTGATGCAGGCTTATTTGGGACAAGGTGTCCTGCCAGTCATCAAACACTATCCTGGCTTGGGTCAGAGTAGTCGCGATCTGCATCAGTCTTTCGAAGTTGTAGCGGGAAATGAGGCAGATTTACAGCCATTTTTATCAATCTTAAGTCAGCAACCTTTGTCTGGGGTGATGGTATCTCATGCTGGCGTCAAAGATCTTTATTTAACGCCTTGTTCTCTAACCAAAAAATGTGTCAATGCTTTACTTGAAGAATTTCCCAAAACTCTAGTTTTTTCTGATGCTTTGGATATGCAAGCTGTTTATGCCAATCCAGAACTTGAAATTGAAAAGGGTGATTTATTGACAGCTTCTCGTTTGGCGCTTGAAGCTGGAGTAGATGTGTTAGTCTTTGGCCAGGGAGTTAAACCTGAACAGATGCATCAACTATCTTTGGACTTGGTTGAGCTATATCAGCATGATCCCAATTTCAAATCATTAATTGATGCACATGCCCGCAAGATTTGGGATTATCGGCAAATTTATTGGCAATAAGAGCTGAATGGCTGATTCGTGATAAACTAGATTCATGGTGAAGAAGATGCTGTCAAATTTAGGCTATTGGTTGTTAAGTCTGATTTTTTGGGGAGTATTTCTGCTGAAGTATTTGGATGCATGGCCCAAGCCGTCAATTTGGAGTTTAATTTTACTGGCAATTGGTTTGGTAGTAGGTAATTTATTGGTCAACATTGATCGGCAGTGGTTACAGCCATACTACGGAGGCAGGGATTTAATGACTCAATCGTTGTTGTTTTTGTTAGTCATGGCTCCACTGGGTTTGTTTGTGGTGACCTCAACCGGCAGTTTACTGGGAGTGGGTTTGGTAGTGGGATTTGAGCTACAAACTACTTGGCAGATGATTAAACTGTGCTGTCATGTCCAGACTTTTCACCAAACATTTCTGCTTCAACTTAAGCGTCAACTGAGTAGGCCAGAGATTAAAGTCATGGTCGGTCTGCAGGTAGGTGTCACGGCTTTGTTAATTCTTCTAAGCTTGATATGAATCAGACACTGACTATATTTGGTTTAAATTTTCATGTTTATGGTTTGATTGTGGGCTGGGCGGTGGCGGTCAGCTGGAGTCTGCTGAGTTGGCGGGCGCAGGTGGTAGGTTTTAAACCAGTCCAAATTTGGCGAGTAGGTGTGTGGTTAGGAGTTGGCGGTTTGGTCGGCGCCCGCCTCTGGCACGTTCTAACCGACTGGTCTGTTTATATTGATCATCCAGCCCAAATATGGCAAGTTTGGTTGGGTGGCTTAAGCATTTTGGGAGCCATAGTTGGTATGGCGCTTGGTTTATATTTAGTAGTTGGTCGAGATAAACAAATTTGGTATAAGTGGTTGGATATTTTGGCTGTGGTACTACCCATCGGTCAAGCTTTTGGGCGATTAGCCAACTGGATTAATCAAGAACTGTATGGTTTACCAACTAACTTACCCTGGGGCATAGCCATTGATCCCAGTCATCGATTAGTAGGCTATGAAGCCTTTACATATTTTCATCCCTTGTTTGCCTATGAAGCTGTGGCGACTGCTATTTTTGGTGTACTGGGTTTATTGTTGATTTGGCAACCAGTAATTTGGCAGAAATTGATTCATCGACTTAGATTGAATCAATCACTAATGGTACTTTGGGGACAGAGATTGACCAAATTAAAACCAGGCAGTTTATTTGTGGGGTATGTTCTTTACTACTCAATTATTAGGTTTGGTTTGGATTTTTTGAGAATTGGCACTCTACCAATTGTTTTTAATTTAGACATCAATCAACTTATTTTGCTGATGGTTGGTTTGGGGATTTTGGGTTGGTGGTTCAAGAAAAATTGGGCTAAGTATTTATTAGTGATTTGGATAATTCTGATGATACTGATGTCAGCCAGACTCAACCTAAAATCAAATCCACAACCAGCCAACAACTGGATCGATCACTCAATCCAGAGCCTGATCATCAATCAACAGACCATGAAGGTAGAAATAGTTAATTCTCCAGAGAGCATCGGTCAAGGTTTAAGTGGTCGAACAAACCTAGGTAGTGATGGTATGCTCTTTATCTTTCCAGCGATCAAACAAGCCAACTTTTGGATGAAGGACATGAAATTTGATTTAGATTTAATTTGGATTGCCCAAGGTAAAATTGTGGGTATTACGCCCAATGTGCCTCATCCCGACATCAGTACTCCCGATTCCCAGCTTAAGATATATACCGCCCCTCAACCAGTGGATATGGTGCTGGAAGTTCCGGCTGGTGATTCTGCTCTACAAAGTTGGGGAGTCGGCGACCAACTGCGGATAGTAGTCATAACCAATAGCCTTCAGAAATGATATGATTAGAGTATGGATATGCCTGCTCAGTCCTCTGGTCGTTCGGCCTTGTTAAGTCGCTTTATGAAGCAGGCTTCGCTGGGTTCAGTTTCCTTGATTAAACCTAGTCAGAGTAGTTTGTCACAATTACCTAATTTACCTTCAAATAAATCAACTAATCTACCAGACCAGACTGGCATTGCCTCAATTCCTGTTCAATCTTCAAAATCTAATTCAGATATTGATCAGACTTTAGTTGATCAGTTATCAGTCAATTTGTCCACAAGTCCACTTCAGCCAGTTCAGATTCCAGATGCTGTAAAATTAGATATTTTGGATCAAGTTATTTCTGAAGTTGAGACAAGCCCAACTGACAGCCAGTCGGTGATTAGCCAATTATCAGAGCCTTCAGTCTTGGACAGTGTCATGCCAGAAGCCACTCTGCAGGCCACTGACACTCTCAATCCTCAATCTGCCCCTACTCCTGCCAAAGAAAAAGTTGAGGCTCAATCAGTTGTTGAAACTCCAGTTGATTTGGGCAGTTCAACGCAGGTTGAGTTGGAAAAAACCCCAGAACTGCCAATTGAGGTTGAACAGTATCTGACTCACGTTGAAGATAATGCCAATCAACTACCTCAACAGATTGTGGTAACCGGTGATGATATAGCCATCGAGCCTAGTCGTCGACCAACTGCCCCTGTTATCGTTTTACCAATTACTCCAGAAAATGAAAAAGAGGCTCGATTCAAAGGACCTAGCTGGAGCATTCGTTGGTTGGTAGAATGGAGCCATAAAATTATCAAGAAGTTTGTGGGTAAAGTCGTCTATCGACGCATTGGTCCAGAACAACCAGAATAACTAACTACTATGGATATTACTACTCAATCAACTTTTTTTTCAACTCTTTTCTTGGATCAGATAGTGGCTGGTGGATTGGCTTTTTTGACTTTTTTACTTTTAACCGCCATTATTCTGGTGTTTTTATACATGCTTCTGCAGTGGTTAAAGCATTATAAAAGGGAAAATTACGCTTTGGGCTTTGTGACTTTAATGATCCGCTTACCTCGTGACACCGAAATTAAAATTGATGCGGCTGAACAGATGTTTGCTGGTCTTTATTCACTCAAAAATTCTGGTATTATTAATAAATTTTTCAAACCAGAGCACATCTTCACTTTTGAAATTGTAGCTTTAAAAGAAGAACTGGCTTTTTATGTGAGTTGTCCTCAGGAAATTCGCGACTTAGTTGAAAAACAGGTTAATGGAGCGTATCCCAATGCCAATATTAAAGAAGTCGATGAAGTTAATATTTTTAGTGAAAAAGGTCGGGTGGCTTTTGCTTCACTCAAGTTGGGCAGTTCGACCTACTTTCCTATCAAAACATATAAAGACTTGCCCACTGATGGTTTGTCTTTGATTACTTCAGCTTTAACTAAGATGGGTGATGGAGAAGGGGCTATTATCCAGTTTGTGCTTCAACCAACTGGTAAAGGTTGGCAGAAAAAAGGTCGCAATTATGTGTCCAGTCAAAAAAAGCGGGAAGCCGATCCAGATAAAGCTACCTACAGTCACGATCCCAAAGAAATGGAATCGGTTAATACTAAGGCAGATAAACCAGGCTTTAAAATGTCGCTGCGAGTGGTGGTTAACTCGCCCCAAGATTATATGGCTGAATCACACCTGAATAATATTGTGGGATCTTTTGCTCAATTTGCCAGTCCATACAACGAACTCAAACGAGGTCGCATCTTCTTAAAGCATTTATTTATGATTGATTTTCTGTATCGCTACATGCCTTTGTTTGGCAGAAACACCGCCATTTTAAATACCGAAGAACTAGCCACTATTTTTCATCTACCCAATAAAACTGTGGAGACTCATCACATTCGTTGGTTGAATGCCAAGAACGCGCCCGCTCCCAATGAGATTCCTCAGTCGGGTTTGCACTTAGGTGTGTCTGAGTATCGGGGAGAGAAACGGCAGATTTTTATCACTCCAGATGATCGCCGGCGTCACATGTATATCGTGGGCAAGACTGGTACAGGTAAGTCCGAGTTTTTGAAGGAAATGATTCTACAGGATATTGAAGCGGGGCGAGGCGTCTGTGCTATTGATCCGCACGGAGAGTTTGTGGAAGACATTCTGCAGTTGATGCCACCAGAGCGGGCCGATGATGTGATTTATTTCAACCCATCGGATTTAGAGCGACCGATGGGTCTAAATATGATGGAGGCAGACACCGAAGAACAGCGCCATTTTGTAGTTAGCTCCATCATTGGTTTAATGTACAAGCTTTATGACCCGCACCGGACCGGCATCATCGGCCCGCGGTTTGAGCACGCTATTCGCAATGCCATGTTAACCATCATGTATCGCAAAGGCAGTACCTTCATTGAACTAGTTAGAGCCTTGACCGATAGCAAGTATGTTCAGGAATTACTGCCCGAAGTTAAAGACCCGGTGGTCAAACGTTACTGGACAGACCAAATCGCTCAAACTAGCGACTTTCATAAATCAGAAGTTTTGGATTACATTGTGAGTAAGTTTGGCCGGTTTGTGACTAACAAGACCATGCGTAATATTATTGGTCAACCGGAAAGTTCTTTTAATATACGAAAAGCTATGGATGAAAAGAAGATTATTTTAGCCAATCTGTCCAAAGGTATTTTGGGAGAAGAGGACGCCAAATTTTTAGGATTAATTTTAGTCCCCAAAATTTTAACCGCCGCTATGAGTCGCCAAGATATTCCCATGGAGCAAAGACACGACTTTTATCTCTACGTGGATGAGTTCCAAAACTACGCTACAGAGGATTTTGCAGTTATTTTATCCGAAGCTAGAAAGTATCGTTTGAACTTAATTGTGGCCAACCAGTTTGTGGCTCAGATTGATGAAGATGTCAAAAACGCTGTTTTTGGCAACGTCGGCAGTATGGTTGCCTTCCGCGTGGGCGTGCCGGACGCTAACTTCCTCCAACACGAGTTTGCTCCCACTTTCAATGAAATAGATTTAACTAATATCGAAAAGTACCATGTTTACGTCAAGACAATTGTGAAAAACGAGCCAGTGCCGCCTTTTAGCATGTCGCTCTACAAAGATATGGACACAGTTAAAGCTAGGATGAATCCCAAGCAGGCAGAGATGATTAAACAACTTTCCAGACTCAAGTATGGCAGAGATAGAGCGGACGTTGAACGCGAAATCCAAGCCAGGAGTAATCTTTGAAACTCACTAAACTCAAAAAGACACGCTTTGTTGATGCGTTCGCACCACAAGCATTCTAGTTTAAATTTTGTGTGCTCACTCGATGAATTCAACTCCAAATAAATTGCTTCACTCAGTTAGGACGTGTTAAATTCATACGCTCTACAAAGCGCGCTTCTTTCGTTTATTGTGCACATATGATTGTTACCGAAAGCTTAATTTAATCAATTAATAAAAAACTTGAGAAATCCAGCGAACAGAGCGTATGAGATCAACATATTAAGCTAAGTTTAGCTCAAGGTTTTGGAGTTGATCGAATCGAGTGAGCTCTCAAAAGTTTATGTAAGATATTTATTGGAGCGAACGTCTCAGTGAGATGTGATTTCTAAAGTTTTTTGGTTATAGCTTTACGAAAAGGGTATATCAACAAAAAGGGTTTATTAGTTTTAAGATGGCAAGCATTAATTAGACTGATTTTTGTGCCACTCATCCACTACCTGTTGGCAGTAGAGGTAGCGACCGTACTCAAAGGCTCTATCGGTCAGGGGCTGATCTTGATCTGAAGCTTTGACTGCTTCGCCCAAAACTTGACCGGCTTGTTCAGAAAAGAGTTGGCCCTTTTCGGCTAAAATTTTTAGTTGAGCTTCAACTCCAGACAGAGTTTCCGAGTCCAGTGGCGATTTGCCGGTGGTGTTTTGGCTGGATAGACTGGACATGATGTCTTGACGATAAGGATTGAACTGTTGGTTTAAGCTTTTGATGGGTTCTGGCAAAGGCCAAGGTAATTGATGACCAAAGATGACCAAGCCGGCGCTCGCCAGCAAGATCAAGCAAATAATCTTAATCAAAAATCTTTTGACAGTTGATTTGCGTTTTCTCATGCTTATTAAAACCTCTTTGTAGTACAAGTTTCGCAGCTGACCGAGTCAGTTTGGGTTTAGCTAGTTGAGAAGTGCAAAGCTTGTGTCATAACTCGCTTCATATTTTATTCCAAGTTAAGTATACAAGAAACTTAGGGCAATCTTGCCAGGTAAATATTTACTCGTATCTTAGAGCCTCGATGGGGGATAATCTGGCGGCTCTGCGGGCGGGCGCCACCCCAAAGATCAGTCCCACAATACTGGAAACTGTGAAGGCTAAAATGATAGCCTCCAGAGTCACCCGAGCGGGAAAGTAAACTTGAATGGCTAGGGAACCTAGATAAGCAATCAGCAGACCAATCATGCCCCCAAAAATTGACAGCAGGGTCGCTTCAATTAAAAACTGCAACATAATCAAGTTGGGAGTCGCTCCCAGAGCCTTGCGCAGACCAATTTCGCGGGTGCGTTCGCTTACCGACACCAACATGATATTCATAATACCAATACCACCGACCACCAGGGAAATAGCGGCAATGCCACCCAGTCCCGCGGTGAGGACGCCCAAAATGCTTTGAATGGTATCCAGTAATTGAGTCTGGTCAAAAACCGAGAACTCATCTTTGTCCAGTTCTTGAAGCATGGTGGTCTCGATTCTTTTTTTGGCAGTTGCTATCAGACTTTCATCTTTAGTTTCAATAATAAAGGAGTCTACTAATTCGGTATCAAAATCGCTAAACAGAGTGTTGAGAGGCGGATAGATGTAGTTGTCAAAGCTGGGACCGCCAAAACCACCCCCTCTTTTTTCGATGACACCACTCACCAGGTAGCTTTTGCCATCCAGCTTAATTTTCTTGCCCACCGGGTCAACCTGGCCAAACAACTCTTGAGCAATGCCAGCGCCTAGCATCAGCACCCGTCTGGATTTGGCGTTGTCTGTTTGGGTAAACCAAGTACCCTTGTCGGCCTTGGTACTGCGGACGGTTTCGTAGTTGGCAGTCACGCCATAGAGAGTGACTTTCTTGGTGACATTTTTGTACTTGGCTGTGGCAATACCGACGCCGGTGGCCACGCCGTCTTTGAGGACGTCTCGATTATCCCGCAGAATTTTATCCAGATAGCGAATCTTGAGTTTAGCTTGGGTGGACTCCAGAAATGCTTGTTCCTGGTTGCCAAAGCCCCCGCTCTCGCCAAAAGGATTGCCCGGCACCACAAACAAGATGTTGGTCCCCAGCGCCACGAACTGTTCTTTCACATACAGCTGAAGGCCGGTGCCGATGCTGGTTAACAGCACCACCGAGCCCACGCCGATAATCACGCCCAGCATGGTGAGAAAGGCCCTGGTTTTGTTGAGAAAGATGGCGCGGATGGCGATCAAGCAGGAGTTTTTAAACATTATGAGATATCCTAATCTTTTATGTTCGCAATTTTGTTATCAGATATGTTGTGTTATAAGGACAACGGCTAATTGTGGCATTTTTGTTTAGCATTTTTTTAGCATCTTCTTTCTCAACCATTTCCCAGTTATTATTGTAGTCCAATCAACGCAAATGCTATAAAGTCTACTTAATTCGTTTCTTATTTTTCACCTGTTTGGGCGGACGGGTTTTTAGTCGACTAATAGGCGTTGGGTGACGCTTAAGACTATCGTTGGCGACTTGACCATCATGAAAGGTAATTAAGCGGTGGGCAATCCTGGCCACTGCCGGTTCGTGAGTCACCATGATGATGGTTTTGCCCTCGTGACTTAACTTTTTGAGTAGATTGATTATCTCTCGGCCACTTTTGGAGTCCAGATTGCCGGTGGGTTCATCGGCAAAAATAATACTGGGGTTGTTGATGAGAGCGCGGGCCACCGCCACTCGCTGTTGTTGGCCTCCGGACAGTTGGGCAGGAGTGTTTTGGAGCCGATCGCTCAAACCCACCCGATCCAACATCGCCCTGGCCCGTTGGTTCTGTTCATCTTCCTTGATACCGGCATACATCAGAGGCAGTTTGACGTTATTTAAAGCCGAAGTTCTGGCCAGCAAGTTAAACTGCTGGAAAATAAAGCCAATCTCTTTATTTCTCAACCGAGCTCTTTCAACTTCGTTGTACTCGGTCACGTTTTTGTCCTTGAGCTTGATACTGCCCGAGGTGGGTTCAGCCAGCATGCTGGCTACCTGGAGAAAAGTTGATTTGCCAGAGCCGGAGGGGCCCATGATCGACACAAACTCGCCCTGGGCCACATCAATCGAAACACTATTTAAAGCCTTGATGACAGTGGTGCCAAGCTGATACTGTTTGGTGACGTTGGTCAAGCTGAGTAGCATATCAGATTTCTTGCGAAATAAGAGAAAATGTTTTTATTATTTAGCGCACGCCCGAATTTTTGATGTAATTACGCCAGTTGCCATTGGAGTTTAGTCCCAGCGCGAAATGGGACAACACTTTTTATCTGGTTTGGTACCATCCATTCTTTTTTGGTCAGGGTAATGCTTCCCTCATTGAGGGGGAGTCCGTAGAACATTGCGCCAAAACGCGAGGTAAAATTTTCCAGTCGGTCGAGATGTCCAGCTTTTTCGAAAATCTCAGCCAGCAGTTGAGGTAGTACCGGCGCGGTGTAAACACCGCAGGCTCCTCTAGCGCACTCTTTTCTTTCTTTTGGATGGGGTGCGGTGTCTGATCCTAAAAAAAACTTGGGATTACCACTTGTGGCTGCCTCGATGAGAGCATCGCGATCGGCAAAGCCTTTTGGTATTGGCATACAAGCGTGGTGCGGTTTTATTCCATCACCAATAACGTCATTGAGTGTTAGGCAAAGATGATGAGCAGTAATCGTCGCCGCAATGTTTTCTCCACATTGTTTGATAGTTTCAACTGCTACTTTTGTGGAAACATGTTCCAGAACAATTTTTAAATTCGGAAATTTGCAGGCAAGTCTTAAAAGTGTTGGGAGAAAAACCTCTTCTCGTTGTGTGACAAGTGTTCGTTCTTGGTCCAATTCGCCATGAATGAGAAGGGGTATACCAACATCTTGCATTGCCTGGAAAGTTCGCGAGACTCTTCGACCAGAGAAATTATGTAATCCTTCATTGGAGTTTGTTGTCACTCCAAGTGGATAGACTTTTCCAGCCATCGCTCCCGCATTTTGTGCTTCGACGATCATTTCTGGAGTCGTATTATCTCTGATCTCGATAGTCATCAGTGGTTCGAAGGTTGGTCGATTTAACAACCCATCAAGTACCCGCATGATTCCATCGTGGTACCACGCAACATCCTTTCCGGTTAAAATCGCTCGAGGTCTAGTATTAGGCATAGCGATGCCACGACCAGCATATTGGGCTGTAAACGGTAAGACTTCAGTTAGAAGTGGGCCAGTTCTAAAGTGGCAATGCATGTCATCAAGTCGTCGTAAAGTAACTCTTTCCATATTAGACTTCTTTCGATCCTGTTTTATGACGGAATTAAAATTTCATCTCTTTCTGATAATCCGGCCAAGACTTCCACATCATCATCGGTTTCCAGACCCGCTTCGATGGTTCTGGTTTCAAAAGTTTTGGGACCGGTGCGAACATCTACCACTACTTGGCCATTCTCTTCTCTGGTGGCTTCCAGTGGCACCGCCAGTACACCATCTTTTTTCTGTAGAATAATCCGGGCGTCGCCATTCATGCCCAGCCGAATGGGATAGCCAAATGAGCCAGACAAAGGAAACTTAACCACAAAAACAGTTCCGGTGCCGGCTTGACTGCTGGCAAAAGCCACGGACTCAACTTGAGTTTCGATAGGCTCGTCCGGGTAGGCGTCAAACTCAATGCTGGCGGACAGGCCCTCGACCACATCCTTAATATCGACTTCATCCACGCCAGCTTTAAAAACCAGAGTGTTTGGGTTAACAATCTCAAAGTAATCGGTGGCTAACAACTGCATGCCTGCCACAGCCATGGGGGCGGTGGTGAGAATACCCGCAATTGGTGAGACGAGATTGGTGTTGGCGATGGCGATATCTCTGATCTCGACATTCAAGACGGTATTTTCCAGATCCCACTGGGCCTTATCCACCGTCCGTCTGTCGCTCAATGCCGGCACTGGTTGGACATCTCCTTGGGCATTTTCAACGTAATCATCTCTGGTTTGCTCCCAGTCCCAGCGCTCTTTGAGGTAGTTATTCAAGTCCTGATCCAGTTGTTTCTTGAGGGTGGCTTGATCGATCACAGCGATAGTCTGCCATTTTTTTATCTGATCACCCTCTTTGGCTCCCAAGTAGGTTAACTTGCCCCCAGTCAGAAACCTCAACCGGACTCTTTCTTTTGCGTCAACCACGCCCGAGACTTCCAGGGTTTTGACGATTGATTTAACTTGGGGGTGCTCGAAAACCAACTCGTCCTGACCGGATTTGGCTCGACCTCTAAGTACTAAGCCTCCGCCAATCAAGACAATGAGTAGGACGACAATCACTTTCCAGCGTTTCGACCAGATTTGTTGGATTTTGGTCAAGACGTTAGTTAAAAAGCTGGGTTTGTTGACTGATTTTTGTTTGGCCATTTGTGGAGTAACTTATAATAATTTTTTTGTATCAATTATTCCCTATTATGCATCTAAACCATACATCAACTACATATACAAATTTTATTTGAACCATGATGTTATCACTCTTGACGAAAACATTATACCCTGATGGGATATAATACCAAAGTAGAGCAGGAGAGTCGGTAGCTCAGTTGGTTAGAGCGGTAAGCTTATACCTTACTGGTCGGGGGTTCGAATCCCTCCCGACTCACTTTACAAAATAAATGGGCTGTAGCCCATTTATTTTGTAATATGAGCCAAATGGATCGACCCATGTCTTCAAAAAAGTACTATGTTTACATTTTGCAATCAGAAAAAGACCAATCTTTTTATGTTGGTTACACTCAAAATATTACTCAAAGACTTAAACATCACAATAAAGGTAAGGTCAGATATACCAAATCTCATGTACCATACAGACTAATATATTTAGAAGAGTTTTTAAGTAAAGAAAAAGCTAAGTTGAGAGAAAAATATATTAAACATTACGCTCGTATTAAATCTTTTTTGAAGACACGGGTTCCCCCGAAATCGACTTTGATCGATTTCGGGACTAGTCCCGAATCGAAGATTCGGGGGAATCCCTCCCGACTCACAGATTGCACAATTTTAGATATCATTAAACTGTGGCATTAACTCATCCAGTGGCCAGGACTGAATGGGTGATACTTCAATTCCCTCTGGACCATAGACGCTTAGCTGGTTGTTCTGGCTGGCAATAAAGTAGTAGTGCTGGGTGGCGTCGGTTAAGTCAAGGGTGATAAAAGGACGCAGGGGTCGGTTGAGGTCATAAAGTCTGATGGTTTGTTTGCCTCGGCTCAAGTTCTTACCATGGAGAATGGCTAGGATGTCTCCTGGCAGAAACGTCATGTCGATCACCGAGTCGGGAGCCACAGACCCGATCTCTCGCGTCTGGCGGTCTGCAGTGGACCAAGACTTAACTAGAGTGTCACCCCCCGCGCTGTCCAGGTCTTCATAAGCCAGAAAATTGCTAGAGGGAGAAATGAGTTTGAGCATGTACTCTTGGCATTGGGAGGTGGCAGGATTAAAGTTGGTGGGCAAGACTACTTTTTCTGGGAGTGATTCATTACCTGCGACTGGCGTTTCGTCTGTGGTCAGGGTGATTTGAACTTGACAGTTTTCATCTGTTTCAACTGATGAGATGGTGACTTGTGCCGGAGATGGGGGGATGAGAGCGGAAATGTGAGAGTCTCCACCAAAAAGGGCTTGCAGTTGATCGAAAAACGCTAAACCGGAAATAGCTATCAGAACTAAAACTGAGCCCAAAATGGCTAAGGCGCGAGAGACAGTCATGGATTTTATTATAACAGCAGGAGGAGGGCGGCGCCCAGACCCAGGGTAACCAGACCAGCCTTCAACCAATTAGCCCAGTCGGCCGGGCCGGTTTGGTAGAGTTCGGCTGGTAACTCTGGTTGAACCTCGGCTGTGGGCGGGGTGTAAGGTGTGTAATCGGCTCGAGGGGCGGGAGTAGGAATAACAGCTGGAATGACAGGCGAGTAAACGGCTGGGTTCTGCTGGACGTAGGCTATTTGTTGGGGAGGAATGTAGACTTGCTGGGGAGCTGGCACGTAAGCGTTAACTACCGCCGGTGGTTGGCAATTGGCGCTGTTGGGGTATTGATCCAGCCGGCAGACATTACCGGACGAGGTGGAGTAACAGATGTAGTTGGTGTAGGCACAGTTAGCATTGCTCTGGCACGTCTCATTACAGCCAGCTAGGGGAGCTACGCTTGAAGCCATAGCTACGTAGTTAATCGGTTGACAGTTGCTAGCACCTTCATTAGCAGCTAGGCGACAGACATTGCCATAGGTAGTGGAGCATTTATAGTTACTGTTGGCTGTTCGACACTCATCAGTCGTATCACAGTGGCTGTTGCAGACGTAGGTATTGGATCTGGCGCTACAAGTGTTGGATTCACGGTTGGCATCCAAGCGACACTTGTTGCCATAACTGGCGGCGCAGATGTACTCGGCGTTGACAGTCTGACAGTTGCCATCTGTTTCACAGGCACTATCACAAGCAAAGGCGCGAGTGGGGGTGGGGGTGAGGGTAATGGCGGGAGTGGCAGTGGGAGGTACCGGGGTGTAGGTAGGATTACCGGGAATAACCGTCGGTACAGGAGTAGCAGTAGCTGTGGGTTGAGGGGTGGCAGTGGGAGGTACTGGGGCTATGGTACTTTCTGGAGTAGTGCCTTGGGTAGAAGCTGTTTGACTGCTGTCGTGGCAGTAAACTGCGGGAGCCACAGTAGATTTTTTGCAAGTCACGTCTACCAAGTATGGGGTATTTGCCAGTAGTGGATTATCGGTTGAGATTTGAGTGATAGCCACTTTATTCACTTGGCTAGAATCACTCCCCACCGTAAATTGAGTACCATTTAAAACATGCCAACTGCCACTGGAGAAGCGTTCGTTGCTAGCTGTCTTAACAGCGTAGTGGATTTGAAAATTATTTTTGTTGGCTGTGACTGCTGTGCCAACAATCTGCCAGGTCACATCCAGTTGGCGGTCTGGGTGTTGAGGATTGGGTATCACACTAAGGTTGGTAATTTTACATTCACTATCTGTGCATGAAGCGAGTGGAGTGGTGGTGGGAGTAGGAGTAGCGACAACACAAGCCGGAGTATTGACAGCTAGGCTAATACTGGTTGGACAACTTTGAGGTAAACAAGCCACTAGGGAGTCATCAACCTTGACTTGATATCTAAGACCTAGATCACAGGTAAACCCTTGGTCATCATTAGTATCTACAAATGTGTTTGTGGTAATAGGTTGATCGTTTGGCTTAGGCAACACTGTTGACTGGGAGCAAGTTGCGTTCGAACACCTAAACACCTGGTAGTTTTGACGAGGAGTTCCTTCAACCTGAGTCCAGTTGATTTGAGCATTAAACTTGCCACTGTTATCACTCCTGGCTATTGTTGTTGTCACTACGTTCTCTGGACAAGGACAGTCAATAGGTGCCGGCTCGGTGCAACTGGTAGTATTGGAGGGATATTGAGGATGAAGGCAGTGACGGCTAGTTCCGCTTTCGGGCAAACACTTAAGACCGTCTTGACATTGAGTATCATTTGAACAAGCATCATTACAACCCCGTGGTAGTACGGTGAAGGTTTGTGAACAAGTCTGATTCTCCAGCGGGGACTCACCCTTGGTTGAAGCCTGTTGTCTCACATCTTGAGGCTTTTGACTCAAAAGGTAGCCGGCTATACCGCCACCGATCAAGATTAGCATCACTAGTCCCATCAAGATGTACTTGGTTATTTTTTTGGCCTTTTTGATCTGATTACCAACTGGTCTGGATTGCCCAGTTTGTTTGGCTCCTTCGATCTTTGATGGAGGAGTATAAAAGCCGGTAGTGGTGGGTTGAGGATTAATCATTGGTATGGTGAACACTGATTATTAGTACTGTCAAAACAAGCCTGGCACTGGACTTTGTAACTGCCTGGTTGACTGATGGTTAGACTGGCGGTAGTAGGCGCTGATGAATTGGCGGTAAGGGGTAGATACTCTCCATAAGTTGAACTATTGGTAGAACGAATGGCGTATCTAAAATTGTAGTGGTGAGCACTGGTCACAGTAGCACAGGTGAGAGTAGCTGTTTGGCCAATCTTTGGAGCGCTGGGTGATATATTCAAGCTTTTGCACATGGGCAGATAAAGACCTACATCTATTTTGGTATTGTTTGAATTAATGGTAAATTCGTCCGTCCATCCATTGGCATTAGCATCGGAATCAATCGCATCATTGCTTCCTCGATTGGGGGTAGTAATAATGTAGTTGGTTCTTGGTGTAAATTTAATTTTATATGTGCCGGCTGGCAGATTGGTAAAGTCATACTTACCGATATCGGTCATGCTTGCGTTGTTGGCGCACTTGGTTACTCTTTCACCTATGGGGTTACTTGAGTCGTTGAAGTACAACTGAACTTTTGTATCACACACGCCTTGTTCGCTAATATCTTTAAGGCCATTAAGGTTAGCATCTTCCCAAGCCATTCCTTCCAATGTATATGTTTCTAGCCGGCAGGTGTCACTACAGCCATCGCCATTGATCAGATTGCCGTCGTCGCACCGCTCTCCGCTTCCGGTATCTACTCTGCCGTCACCGCAAGCGGATGGGGCACAATCAGTATCACTAGAACAGGATTTAATATGACTATCAAAGGTAGAACTACACGTTTGTTCGATACAAGCCTGATAAACAGGACAAGTTACTTCTTCGTTAGACCAAACACTTTCTGAAGCATCTACAACAGCTTTAACTTTGATTGAAACTGGTTGGTTAATTGTGTTTGCAGGTTGCCAGTAGCTGGCAGTAGCCGGAGTAGTTTGATTCGAGCTGATTGTGACTGTATTGTAATCCTTCATTTCATCATTAATCCAGTACTCAACCTGGTACTGAGTGCCATAAACTCCGGACCATTGAGTGATGATATTCCCATTTACACAAGTTGAGTGAGCATCGGGAGGAAGGGGGGTTGGAGTGGGTTGACAAGAAACAAAGTTGGGGACTATTGAATCGGAAACATTACCTACGCTATCAGTGGCAGAAACTTTAACATAAATTATATCTGCATCTATTTCATTAGTGTCAGAGAAATTGAGTGTTGTCTCACTCATCCATGTATCTTGAATAATATTCGTAAAATCATTATCAGTGGCTATTTGAACATGATATGGCTTGACATCACTTGATCCGGTTAGAGTTGCGCAACCCGTATCAGAAAATGTCCAGTTGGCTTGAAAAGATTTGACATTACCAATAGATCCTTGAGAACAAACTCGGTTGGATAAGCTAAAAACTTCAACTTTAGGTTTGTCTCTGTCAACGCTAAAGTAAATGGAAACTGGAAGACTTTGGAATGGTTCATTATTTTCCCAACCGGCCACCAACGCGCGGAAAGTGTACTCGCCAGTAATTAAGTTGGGAGTTTGAGTAGCTACATTACAAACATTGCCCCTACTCCCCCCGCCATCTTCCCACTTATTTCTGGGAAAAGCATAACTGCCACTGAATCCGCTTGAGGAAGTCCAGGCGTTGCGGTTGCACCCCCAACTAGAAGTATAAAGTTTATCACTACTGTTGAGTTGGGCACCCGTCACTTCATTGGGTACGAACCCTTTTATGATTCTGGCCCAAGCGTCATAGGATGTATATGGTAGAGAATTGGGATCAGTAAGTTTAATAGTAATTGCGTCTGGCAAATTGTTGTAACAACCATTCTCGGTTAAACTGGTGACAATGGGGGTATAAGGGGATCCTGGAGGTGGTGGAGTCCAAGTAGGTTGTGGAGGGCTGGTGGCTCCGCCCGGCACCACACCACCGGGAGAAGGAGTGGCAGTGGCCCCGGCTTGGCCCAGTGTGGGAGTCACGCAAGCTCCATCAACACACATCACCAAACATCGTTCTCCGCTATACGTTTTTCCACCGGCATTACACGTTTTTTTGGTAATGCCGTCTTGGTCGCAGACCACTTCTCCTGGGGTGCATTTGATATCGGATCCAGGAATAGGAGTGGAAGCCGGCGCAGGTATAGTGGCGGTGGGCAAGACAGAGGAGCATGTACCAGTACAGGAACCCGCCGTAGGTGTGCCTGTAGTGCCAGTAGTACCCCACTCACAGATGCCTGTACAATTGCTTTGAGATTTAGGATTACAAATTGCTTCTTGGTTTGTGGAGCCGCTGATCGATTGACATGTTTCAACACAAGTGCAACCAGAGGTAGAAGAACAGTTGCTAATTGTGCATGCGGCAGTAGTTCTGCGAAAACTGCAACCATCAACGTCATCGCAACCTATTTCGTCATTGTGGTAGTCAGAACATTGGCAACCGCTAGCCTGTTGTCTCACATCCTGCTTTTGACTACTCAAGTAAACCCCAACTCCGCCTCCGATCACCAGGACCAGTACCACCAGACCGCCAATTAAGGCCTTAAGCTTGCTTTTCTTGATCTTGGCCAGCCGATAGGATTGGGTCGATGATGATTTGGAGGGAGGAGTGGGGGGAGAAGAGTCTGGCGATGAGTGAGAAGCCAAGCCGGCCGGTGGCGATTGCGGAGTGTCGTTCGGTGGAGTTAAAACAGGCTCGGCAGACGAAGTATCGTCTGGTGTGATGGGCAAATCCGCCAATGATTCTTCTGGAGTCATCGGTGGAGACAACTCATCCAACCCGGACGAGTCGGGGGGCAGGGAACCGGGATTGGTTGGATCAGCGTTAACCATGTTTATATTTTCTTGAGCTAATGTTAGCTTCTCGCCATAGATTCGTTGCTATAAAATCTATTCATAACTCGTTTTTTATTTCGCCACAAACCTAACAAAAAGACATCGAATTTTTCTCAACAGAACCAGCATACAAGGAATCAAATCTACCAGTCAATAGGAAAAAGTAAATTTATATATCAAATCTCTCGTTAAATAGGGGGAATTTATTACCTATCATTTCGCGACCAGTTCGTTAGACTTTAAGGATGGCCTTGATGCCCGGCAGTTGCTGGCCACTTAAAAACTCCAGCGAGGCTCCCCCACCAGTTGAAATGTAGGAAAACTTTTGGGTCAAACCCATGTCATCTAGGGCCGAAATAGTATCGCCACCACCAGCCACACTATATATAGAGTTATTTTGGCCAATGGCTTGGGCCAGTTCGCGAGTGCCACGACTAAAAAGAGGATTTTCCCAGACGCCCATTGGTCCGTTCCAGAAAACAGTACCCGCTCCAGCCAGCATCTTTTGATAAAGCTCGATGGTTTTGGGACCAATATCGGCATAAACCAGCTTAACCCGTTCATCTTTGTCTGCCATGCCCTTGGTCAAATCGACAATTTGAGTTTTGGCCCGATCGGTTTCATGAATATCTCCCGCCGCCAGCATGTCAATGGGATACATGATTTTGGGCAAGGGTATGCAATCATCAAGTAAGGTTTTTTCTAGCCTGTGGGTTTGTAAGAGTTGATGGGCCAACTTGATATAATCTTGATCTTTTTTCTGCTGATGATCCTCGATCAGAGATCGATAAACTTCCAGACCATCTGCCTTCAAAAAATCGTTAGCCACTACGCCTCCCAACAAAACCGAGTCGGCCAAGTTAGCTAAATGGCGGATGGCCGCAACTTTATCTGCAATCTTGGCTCCACCTACCATCACCACAAAAGGTCGTTTGGGTTTATCAAGTAGTTGAGTCAAGGTTTTAATTTCTCTGATCAAGTTAAAGCCAGCATAAGCTGGTAAGTATTGAGGTAGGCTGACAATTGAGGCATCTTGGCGATGACAGTTGGCAAAAGCTTCATTGACATAAACTTCGCCCAGCTGGGCCAGCCGTTGGGCAAACCGAGGCTCATTTTTTTGTTCGCCCTTTTCAAATCTTAAGTTTTCCAGCAGTATGACCTGACCGAATTGCATCTGCTTGATAGTTTTTTGAGCTGATGGGCCGACTGCTTGATCATAGAATAGGCAGTCAAGATTAAGCTTAGTGGTTAAGTAGCGAGCAATGGGAGCCAGGGAAAGTTGGGGTTGGTGGCGATCTTGCGGTCGACCCAGGTGAGAGATGAGAACGGTTTTGGCGCTCCTTTTTTTGAGAAAATTAATTGTCTCGAGAGAGGCTCGCAGTCGGCGGTCATCCGCTACCACCATATTTTGGCCTTTTTTAATGAGAGGTACGTTGTAGTCAACTCGGACAATCACAGTTTTGTCTTTGACCGCCTCGGCGGTCACTAAACGAGGTAAGACAGTGGTGGAGTTAGTTTTCATCATATATTGAATACTACTATATACTAGAGCATTTTTTGGGCCAATGTAGGCTGATTGTCTGGGTAAAATTTGAAATCCAACAAATTTGTAGCGAAATAAGGGCAATGGCTACTTATGGCATCTTTTATGCATTTTCTTTGCTTCTTCTTCCTCAAGTAGCTGAGGCTACTATCGTCATCAGAATCAACGAAAATGCTATAAAATCTATCCATAATTAACTTATTTCTTATTTCGCGACAAGTCTATTAATAAACTCCTACTGCAGATTTTCCAAGCAGTAGTAACCGACGCCACTAAAACCACAACTAACAGCACTATTACCACTACTCATATCCTCTAACTTGGCACAAACACAATAAGTATCAGTCCCCGCATCCCCTACGCAACTATAAGCTGTCCATCCTGGTTTCGGATCTTCTGGCATAGAGTCACCAGTCATAAAATCAATAACCATGGCGGCGCAGACATCGTAACCCCCATTTTGAGCATAGTACTGCTCAAAAGCATTCTGCATGGACTTAATATCCTCTAGACGCCTAGCGTCTCGACCTCTTTTTTGAGCAGTTGTAAATGCCGTCGTACCTATAGCTAACAAAATACCAATAATTGAAATTACTACCAATAACTCCAATAAAGTAAAACCTCTTTTTAAGCGATTATGTATATGAATCATATTTTCCTTACAATACTTCAATATTAATACGAGTGATAGATGAATCAATAGATTTGACCCCCCAATCATCTTCCAACTCAATCACGGCTTGGTAGTAACAAGGGGCAGATGGACAAACATAGCGATGACTTGTCTTACCATCTAAAGCTGTGACTGCATCGGTTTGACCGTCACCATAATTAATTCTAGCTAACACCGACTGACTCTTACCACCATCCACCACAAAGTGAAACTCCAGACCAGATCCTTGGCTAATTTTTATTTTCCTGGTCTTGGGATCAAACAGGGGATTGGTCGTAAAAGACAGTAGAGAAGGTCTAGTTTCACAAGATGAAAAACAGGTGTCTGGACAATCGGCCAGACCAGTAATTTGTTCACCTATGCCTTGCCTGGTTAAATTATCACAACACACATAGCCATAACCAGCGCAAGAACTGATGGGTCCCTCATCCAAAAGCTGATCCGTTTGAGGATAGACCAATTGCATGTTGTTAACTGCCACTGCCTTGTGCTTGGCTATAAAATCTAGATCCAAAGACTTAGCTAACTCATTTAAAGCCACCAGCTGAATACCTGTAACTTTATCTCTGGACATGATTAAGCCCGAATCACCTGGTTTTTTTGATGTGAACCTAGGCAGTGATTTCTTTTCAATCAACACCGGATCAAACTCCAGTTGGGCACAAATCGCTTCCAAGACATAGTCGGTAGAACTGGTAAATCTGAGCTGATAGGTCACAAAATCAGTCCCTTCCATGACCTGAGAACCTTTACGAGTGCAGACATCATAATAAATACTTCTCTTCTGATAATTACGCAAGGCTTGAACAGACTCAGATATGTTGGCAAGTCCCATGGATAAAACAATTTCTCGACCAACAAACAACATTATTAATCCCAACACCACCAAAATCACAGTCAGCTTAATCAGCAGAGCTAAAACCCTCATACCTCTACTATACTAGATTTCAAGCTAAATAAGAAATAGATTTATAGATATGTTAAGTAACTAGACTTGTCGCGAAATAAGAAATGAGTTAATTATGGATAGATTTTATAGCATTTTCGTTGATTCTGATGACGATAGTAGCCTCAGCTACTTGAGGAAGAAGAAGCAAAGAAAATGCATAAAAGATGCCATAAGTAGCC
>JAHIVK010000039.1 GCA_018816385.1 Patescibacteria group bacterium | reverse complement strand
GGCATTGGCAAAGGGTGGTTTAAAGATTGGGGCAAACAGTTTTTACATCAACTCAATCAAGACTGAGGTATTGGTACAGTTCTCCATCAACAAATCCCAGTTTCCAATAATACCCCCTAGTGCCCACAGCCGAAATGACTGCCAATTTTGTATAACCCGCTAACCGAGCCAATTTTATAGCTTGTTGAATGAGTTCTTTGCCAATACCCACGTGTTGAGCTTTGGCATTTCCCTTCGTTCCAATTGGTATGACTCGACCATAAACGTGGACTTCTCGAATAATGGCGCTTTTACCTAGTTCTTCAATAAAACTTTTTTGCTTGGGCAAACTTAGACGCAAGAAACCCAACAGCTTTTCAACTTGGGCTCCGGATTTTGATTTAATATTAACCACAGCTTGCATAAATACCTCCCGACCAATACTAGTTTGGTATTGAGTCTGCCGATATTTAATCTGCTCGAGATCGAAGTGTCGACCTTGAATTTCCCGAGCCCGAATATCCTGGGATGACTGACCACTTTTTTCTAAAGCCAATTCCACCAGCTGTCTAAAGTTAGTAGTTTTGTTACCTTCTACAATATCTGTAGAGGGAATATCTCGAATCACCCGAGTGATGCGGCAGTATTCGGGAGTTGCCAAAAAACAAAAGCTTAAAACATCTAGCAGTTCTGCTTTGGTGTAAGGTCGCCATCGACCATCATTAAAGTACTGCATGAGTTGAGCAGTGGCGATCAAAGAACAGGGATAAATTTTAAGTTCATCGGGACGAAAATCTGGATCACTGAACATTAAAGCAAAATCTTGCTGGTCTTTTTTGACCGAAGAACCATAGAGATTGGCCATCCAGTGAGCGTGCAGTTTAAAACCAGCCTGTCTTAATAACTTGATGGCTTTTCTGATTTGGCCAACATCATGGCCTCTTTGATTTTTGAGCAATACATCATCATTCAAACTCTGGAAGCCTATTTGGACTTTGGTACAACCTAAACGGCGAATTCTAATAGCTTCTTTTTTGGTAATCTGATCTGGCCGAGTTTCAATCACCAAACCCACACACCTTGACACTGACTTCTCATTAGTCTTTTGTTCTTTGACTAGCTCTGCCCACCCCGCAGTCTGAATTTTATCAAGCCCCACAGTTTTTTCTGGAAACTGGTAAATAGTTTCAATAGCTTGATTGTATGACCGATTTTTATCCAAACCACTCATGCTTTGGCTAGCTAAAGTCAGTTTGTTTGCTTTTGGATCATCACTTAAAGCAGGTAGTTTTGCCTTCTTTAATTGTCTGTATTTTTTCAGGTAAGTTTTAATAATTTTTTGTCTACCGTCTTTATTCCCAAATTCGTTCAAGACCCTAAAACACTCCTTGATAAACCAGATTTGATAACTTTCTGGATAGCAGGACCAAGTGCCACCTAATATAATTAATTCAACTTTATCCACCGAGTGACCATTGGTGTAAAGCGATTCTAAACGTTGATATGTCTGCAGATAGGGATCAAACCAGTTGCGCTCCGCTCGCTGGGCTCCAGGTTCATCGCTTAAGTAACTTTTGGGCATCCTCACATCACTGGGACAAAAAATACATCGACCGGGGCAGGGGAAGGGCTTGGTTAAAACTGTGACTGGAGCTACGCCTGAGGCTGTCCGAACTGGCTTCATTCGTAGAAAAGATAATGTTTTCTGGGAAAAAGGCTTCAGTCCAGATTTGCCAGCCAAACTTCTATAGGCTATAATCAGCTGATTTTTGGAAAAGAGTCCACCCTCTGGTTTGGCATGAGATCTAATTAAGCTTGAGAGTTTATTGGCAGAGCTGTCTGACCACTGCTCCAGTTCTTGAAATAAACTCATCAAGACTGACTGGTATTGACTGGGATCAAAACGATATAATGAACTCATAGTTTAAATCACTTGACTGCCAATTATACCTCGCGGGGGTACAATACCCTACAAAACTTCAATCATATGAAAATTGCCACTATCAAACAGCTGAATCAATTAAGTCTTGATTTTTACGAAAAGTTTGCCCATGAATTCGCTGGAGCCAGGGAGTACTACTGGTCAGGCTGGCAAAAATTGCTGTCAATCATCAACAAACACTTACCCAACCAACCAAACCAAATTATCCGAGTGGCAGATGTAGGTTGCGGTCATGGTCGGCTGGCAAGTTTTCTGGCAGAAAACTTGCCCCCCAAGTGGCAAGTTCAATATACCGGTCTAGATAACAGTCAGGCTTTGCTCAAGTTAGCCAAAACCAGAATCCAAAGCATTGAGCGCTTCAAAACCACCGCTCAACTTAAATATTTTGATTTAATGACTCTATTACTTGACAACCAAACACCCCT
>JAHIVK010000038.1 GCA_018816385.1 Patescibacteria group bacterium | reverse complement strand
GGCTACTTATGGCATCTTTTATGCATTTTCTTTGCTTCTTCTTCCTCAAGTAGCTGAGGCTACTATCGTCATCAGAATCAACGAAAATGCTATAAAATCTATCCATAATTAACTCATTTCTTATTTCGCGACAAGTCTATTGGAAGTGCGGTATGATAGATACGGATATGTACAATCCCTACCAATCTCAAATTGATCGTCTGCGACAACAGCTTGAAGAAACCAAAATCATGTTGGCCGATTCTCAACTCAAAGAATTGGCCCAAACAGAAATGGTTAAATTAGAAACTGAGTTGAAGTCTCTCTCCACTCTGGCAGACGAATTTACTTCAAGTCAGTCTGATGAAACTGATGTGGCCAGTGATGCTACTCAAAGCAAAAGTTGTACTTTGGAGTTTCGGGGTGGCGCTGGAGGCGATGAAGCCAAACTTTGGTCCGAAGATTTAAAAAGAATGTACTTAAGATTTGCCGAGCAACAAAATCTTAAAGTTATGGTTCTTGATGACTCGATTATTAAACTCGCTGGACAAATTCGGGTTAAACTGGCAACACCAACTTTGCACTTCCAAGTTGGTCAAACCAAAACCGACTCAACTCACCAGGAAACTCGCGTTGAAGACCGGCCTGGTCAAACCACGAGTCAAGCCCTCACAGCTTATCAACTACTCAAGTTTGAATCAGGTGTACACCGAGTTCAGCGCGTACCTACCACCGAAGCTCAAGGTCGAATTCATACTTCAACTGCCACTGTGGCGGTTTTACCAGAGGTTCATCAATCAGCAGTTTTAATTAAGCCAGACGATTTAGAGTGGCAGTTTATACGCTCTTCTGGGGCTGGTGGTCAAAGTGTCAATAAAACCAGTAGTGCTGTCCGCCTGACTCATATCCCTAGCCAACTAGTGGTCACAGCCAGAGCTGAACGATCTCAAGTCCAAAACAGAGAAATTGCCCTTAATTTACTTAGAGCTCAACTTTGGCAGATTGAAGAGGATGAAAGATTAGCCAAGCTCGGTGACGCCAGAAGCGCTATTGGTCGAGCTCAACGATCAGAAAAAATTCGCACCTACAACTTTCCTCAAAACAGAATCACAGACCATAGAACCAAACAATCTTGGCACAATTTATCCACTGTGTTGGAAGGTTCACTTTTACCACTCTTGACAGATGTTTACACAACCCTGACGCAAAAATGACTTGCACACTGTCATTCAACTTCAGACATCAGCACTACTTCCACCGTCTTTTCTTCGGCCTGTCTAAAATAGCGAATGCTGACTTTATCGCCCACCCTTTTATTATTCAATACTTGAACTAAATCACCATCCTTCAAGCTTTCTCCATCGATAGTTATAATGATATCGCCAGGTTTCAATCCAGCCTTATCAGCTGTCAAACCGACCATAACTTCTACTAAATAAGCTCCTTGGGGCACATCATTAAAGATAGCTGTCTGTTCGCTAATCATCCGATACGACACTCCCAACATGGGTCGATCAAACTGGCCAGTTTCATTAAAGTTCTTGAGTGAAGCTGTCACCACATTGATAGGAATAGCAAAACCAATGTTTTCGGCTGATTGAGACACAGCTATATTCACTCCTATCACCTCGCCTCGAGAATTAATCAGGGGACCGCCAGAATTGCCCGGATTAATAGCCGCATCGGTTTGAATGACATTTTCTAAATTCTCAATGCTGGAAATCCCATCTCCAGCCGTAATGCCTCGACCCAATCCAGAAATCACACCAGTTGTGACAGTGTGGCGAAACTCACCCAGAGCAGTCCCAATGGCAATGACGCTTTCACCAACCCGAAGTTGGCTAGAATCGCCCATGGACAAAGCTTTGGCCACCAGACCATCAACTTGAATGATGGCTAAATCATTGATCGGATCACGGTAGATTTTTGTGACCTGATACTCATTATCTTGAGAGTCAAAAACCCGATACTCGGCTTGAGTGTCAGCCACTACATGTCGATTAGTGACTACTAGTCCAGAATCATCAACCACAAAACCAGTGCCAATATCCTTTTGAATTTCCTCAATCTGACCTTGAGAAGGTAAGCTAAAACCAAAAGGACCAAAATTAAAAAATGATGAGGGATCAAACACCTGTTGTTGTTTTTTAATCGAAACTGTCAAGACAGATTCCGAAGCCGCATCTACTACATCCGGAATAGAAACGTCTCCACCTTTTTTGAGCAGATCGGCCAGGGGCGTGTTTTCGCTCCCTGCCAAAGGCGACTGGATTTGACCACTACGGACGCCCAACCACCAGTCCAAAGGTTTAATGTTAAACACCCGGTCGGCCATCGCTCCCGTCAAAAAGGAAGCCAATAAAACCACAGACACGCTCAACCCCAAAAGAAACGACTTGACAGATTTGTCTTTCACACCCACATGTTTTACTACCATTTTACCGCCGAGTCAAGTTATGACTATATATGATATAATTGAGTCAGGAGTTTTTATTATTTAAAGCGCATATTATTACTATTGGGAGGTAGTTATGTCACCAACCGTCGAGAGAGCGTTAAAGTTTAATCAGCAGATCGATCTAGAAAAAGAAAGAAAGCTTTATGGAATGTTTACTAAACTGGCGACTATGAGAAGTAATTTGTTAGCTGACCACTCGGTAAATCCTAAAGAAGCTTGGGCTCTGGAACAGGCGACGAGGGCGTTCCTGCGTCGGCTTTATCCAAAATGGCAACAGCAGCAGATTGATCTATACTTTAATGAATGTTATCAAAGTGCAAGAGCTGAAACGGCATTAAAAAGACAAGATCCCAAATTTTTTGTTAAATTTTCACGGTGATTAAGGGAGCGTTTTAACCGCCTCCAGCAAAACCTCATCCTGTGTGGTATCCGGATTATCTTGGGCCTCAACGTCAACTTCCAGGCCGGTTTCATGAATCCAACTGCCACCTGGCAGTAGCCAGCGAGCAATGGTAATGTGCAAACCACCGCCATTAGGTAGTTCTCTCAAGTCTTGAACGGTACCTTTACCAAAAGTTTTTTCACCCACTAATTTAGCTCCTAACCGATCGCGCAACGCTCCAGCTACAATCTCGGAAGCACTGGCGCTACCTCGATTGACTAACACCACAACCGGTATATTCACTAGTCTAACCTGGCCTTTGGCAGAAAAATCCTGGTTGGTGTACTTGCCTTTTTGGGAAACTACCGTGCCTGAACCAATAAACTCACTAGCCACATCTATGGCTCCATCAAAGAAACCTCCTGGGTTGCCCCTCATATCTAGGACTACTCCGTCTAGATCTGGACGAGCTAAAATCTGATTTACAATTTTGTCCCACTCACCATTGGTTCTCTCACCAAATCGATAGAGTTTAATATGAGCCACTGTTTTACCTAAGGCTTCCACAAACTCCACTTCACTTGATTGAACCACAATCTCCCCCCTAGTAATTGAAATTTCAAAAGGCTCGGTTGATTCTCCTGGCCGAAACAAAGTTAAGGTGACAATGCTACCCAATGGACCTCGAATTTCATTCACCGCTCGGTTCAATGACCAATCAGTTGTCTCCTCATCAAAATCACGAGCTTTATCTGTGACTTTCAAAATTAAGTCACCAGCTTTGACTCCAGCTAATTCGGCTGGCGAATCTTTTAAAGGCGCCACCACAGCCAAAGTTTGGTCAATATACCCTAGCTCAATCCCTACTCCATAAAATGAGCCAGCTAGATCTTCACCCGAACGTTGAAATTCCTTGGGTGGTAAATACATGGTATAGGGATCTCCCAAAGAAGATGTTAAACCCCTAATCGCCCCATCAACCATGGTTGTCTGATCAAGTTTTTCAGTTTCCAGAAAATCATTTTCTAGATAGCCCCAAGTCTGCCAAAAATTAGATAAATCTGGCTGACTACCAGGTTGATTTGAAGCAGACAAAACTCCAGACAAAGGACTGGCTGGTTCAGTCGACAAATGCCACCGTTCTTCCAAGTGTTTCTCTATTAAGTGGTAGCGATATTGACCAAACATGCCCACTCCTACCAGGAGAACACCGGTCACTAATCTAAATATAAATAAAGCTCGAGACATGTCACCCAATTGTACTAGACTTGTCGCGAAATAAGAAATGAAGAAATTAATGATAAATTTTGACACATTTTCACCATTTTTAGATGACGATAGTAGCCAGAGCTACTTGAGGAAGATAAAAAGGAGAAAATGGTCAAAAGATGCATTAAGTATTTATTTAGTTATTTCGCGACAAGTCTATTAATAAAATGGCTCGTAGCAAGACCTCAAACCATAGTCTCACCGCTTTGCGAGGATGACTTATGCTTAGTTAAACTGTTTGAGTAAAGGGCAACAAAGCTAGGTGACGAGCTCGTTTGATCTCGGTGGCCAAGCGCTTTTGAATCTTTTGTGATAAACCAGTAAAGGTTCGAGGTAAAATCGCACCTTGCTCGGTCACAAACTGAACCAAAATCTCTGGCTGTTTGTACGAAAACGTCACATTAGTAGGTAACTTCCTGCGGGGATAACGTTGTTTTTTAATCATACTTGCTCCTTAAAACGGAATATCATCGGCGATATCTTCTACTTGAGTCGATTCATCTTTGGTCTGATCTTCAGACTTTTTCTTGGAGGTCTTTTTGGCTTTTTGACTTTCGCTACTTTTACCATCGCCCTTATCATCAGTCATATTCGCACCTGATGCTTCCTTATTACCATCATCAGCCGAGTATCTTTGACCAGAAGCTGACCTGAGTAAAATCATGTTGTCGATCACAATCTCGGTGGTTCTCCGATCATTGCCATCTTCGCCTTTCCAATCACGAGTTTGGAGTCTGCCGTCTACATAAACCTTGTCGCCTTTGTGCAAGAGTTGACCACAAATCTCGGCTAACTTGGTCCAAGCTACTATATTGTGGAACTCGACTGTTTCTTGTTTTTCACCCCCATCAGCCGGTACCCAACTTCGATTGGTGGCTAAACCAAACGAACAAACAGCTGTATTTTTTGGTGTGTAGCGCAAATTAGGATCCCTGGTTAGGTTTCCAATAATCATTACTTTATTGAGTGAGCGGGCTGACATATGTTCCTTTCTGTGACCAAAATTGTCTTCTTAGCTCTTATTACTAACCAATAGTATATCTCGATTTCTTGCATAAAGCGTGATTGACCTTACGCTGATTTGGCAGGTTTCTTGTCTACTTTAGCTTTAACTTTTTTTTCTAGAGTTTTGATTGCCAGTTTGGCTTTTGGTTTAACCACTTTTTTTTCTTTAACTTCTGATGTCGTTTCGGGTTTTTCCTCTAAAATTACCGCTGTTTCAACACTTGTTTGATCTGCCACTTTTTCTTGAACTGCTGGTTTAGTTTCTGCTTTGGTTTTGGCTTCCGATTTTACTTTTGGTTTAACCTCAGATTTAGCTATTTCTTTTTGCACAGCTTTAACTTTAATACGACTACCCAAGACTAATAAATAGCGCATTAAATCCGGCAAAATCCTTAAGTCTTGATCAAGCGATTGAACTTTGGCAGCATCCATTTCCAATTCAAGATGGGTATAGAAAGCATCATACTGTCTCTCGCCATCTTGTTTAATCATGTATGACAGCTCTTTTTTACCCCAATCAATGGTATTTAAAACTTGACCTTTAGCTTTTTTAACCAGCTCCAGAACAGCTTCGGCCACTTTTTTGGCCTCTTCACTGGTTATATTAGCCGACACTAAATAGGTCAACTCGTAATGACGAACACGGGAATCTTTGATAATTTTCATTGTTGCTCTTTCTTAGACTTGTGGTGATCCCCGCTGATGCGAGGATGACGAGTGGGTTGTCATTCTCCTCCGCTAGGAGGGGAATCCATCCCCTGTCTGTCATTTCGCTACAAGTCTATTATCTGCTCGGGAGCGATTTGGTTACTGCAGTCCGTGGACCACAGTACGAGTAGATATTTATTAATTTTTCTTGAGGTTTGATTATATCACACGATTTCTAATTTCTTATTAATAATTCCTCATACATGATTCCTGATTCATTCCCTAACTCCCAATCATAAACTCCACCACATCCCCCTCTTGCATGATGTAGTCCCGACCTTCTGTCCTTAATCTGCCCTGCTCTTTGGCTCCCTTGAGGCCACCCAGCTGAATGTAATCTACAAATGACACCACTTTGACCGAAATTATTTTCTTCTCAAAATCAGAATGAATCACCCCTGCCGCCTGACGAGCGGTGCAGCCTTTTTTAATCGTCCAAGCTCTAGCTTCTATCTCCCCAGCTGTTAGAAAACTTTGCAGACCTAATGTCTGATAAGCTCCTTGAATTAATCGCTCCAAACCACTCTGTTTGAGACCCAGTTCTGTTAAATACAGTTTGGCATCATCGTCTGAAAGACTGGATACATCGCTTTCAATTTGGTTGCACATGACTAACACTTTTTCTGGTGGTTCTCCAAGCTCCTGAGCAAACAACTGGGTTATATTATCTACCCCTTGGCTCAACCTGTTTTCACTGACATTAATCACTATCAGTTCAGCTTTGGCAGACAAAAGTGACAGCTCTTTGGCTACTTGCTGATAATCTTCGAAGTCTAAATTGGCGGCGTGTTGGGCAATAACTTGACTGGCTGGCAAACTATTTTTTATACCACCAGTTAAATCAGTCACAATCTGCCACCGTAATTTGGCCTCTTTTTCAACTTTACCTTTGGGTTCAACTTGTTTTTCTAGCGTAGTTAGATCAGCCAACATCAGTTCCATCCGCACAGTTGCCAAATCTTCTTTGGGACTGACAGCTCCTTCTCGGATGACATTTTCATCCTCAAAATCTCTCAGTACATGACAGATAATTTGAGTTTCTCTAATATGGGCTAAAAACTGATTACCCAACCCCTCACCTTGGCTAGCTCCTTTGACCAAACCAGCAATATCCACAAACTCCACCGTAGCTGGTTTGATAGGCGGTTTTTTACCCGAGTTTTTTTCCACCACCAAAGCTAATTCCTCCAAACGCGAATCAGGCACCGGTACGATACCTAGATTGGGTTCAATGGTGGCAAAAGGATAATTGACCGCCAACGCCTGTTGACGCTTTAACAGAGCATTGAACAAGGTCGACTTGCCCACATTTGGTAAACCAACAATTCCTACAGATAAAGACATGGCGCTATTATAAAGGATTTATTTGCTATTTCTTGAAGGAAAAAGATAATTATGATAACAAAGTTTTACCTTGTTTTTCATAAATCTTGTCAAAAAGTTTGGTCATAATTATTCATAGAGCAGATTGTCATTTATAGATAAATCCTTTGGACCTTTGCCAGCACTTTTTGATATCTTTAATAAATTTTCAACTGCATTCCCGTTAGAAAAGGAGCTTTCGGGTTGGTTATTCTTTCTAACACAACCATTTTTCCTTAATTTCAGTCTAGAAGTTGGTGTTACTTGAATCTTCTTCATAGTTGCACTATACGCTATTTCTATAGTATTGTCAGACGAACCCATCCACAGTACAGTATAGTTGCTCTATGCAGTCACCTTGCCAATTAGTTGCCATTCTTGACGCCGGTGCTCAATACGGCAAAGTTATTGATCGGCGAGTGCGGAGTCTGCATGTGGAGTCAATCATGCTCCCCATGAACACTCCGACCCATCAGCTGAATAAATATTCAGCCATCATCATTTCTGGCGGACCAGAAAGTGTGTACTCCAAATCTGCTCCTAAATTTGACCCACGAGTTCTCAAACTGAATAAGCCAATTCTGGGTATCTGTTATGGCATGCAGTTGATGGTGCACCTGCTGGGAGGCAAAGTCGAGGCTTTGGATAGGCGGGAAGATGGACCTTGTACCATTCAAGTTAATCCCAAGTCCAAACTCTTTGCAAGTCTTAAATCCAAACAACAAGTGCTAATGAGCCACGGTGATAGTATCACCCAACTGCCAGCCGGTTTTACTGCCATCGCCCACTCTGGCCAAATAGTAGCCGGTATTGAAGGTCAGGATGGTAGGTTGTTTGGCGTTCAATTTCATCCCGAGGTCGATTTAACTCCAAATGGTTTGATCATTCTGCAAAACTTTCTATTCAAAATCGCTAAATTGTCTGGCAACTTTACGATCAAAGACCGAGTTGGACAAGCCATCAAAGACATCAGACAACAAGTTGGTCAAAAACAAGTTCTCGTTTTAGTTAGTGGCGGTGTTGATTCCACTGTCTGCGCCACTCTTCTTCGCCAAGCCCTTAAACCTGACCAAATCAAAGCTATCCATATTGATAACGGCTTTATGCGTCAAAATGAAAGTGCGGGGGTTAAGTTGGCTCTGGAAAAACAAGGCATCCAGCTCAAAGTCATCTCTGCTTCGACCGAGTTTTTCAAACAACTGCATCGGGTGACTCATCCCGAAACCAAGCGCCACCGGATTGGCGATACTTTTATGCGTGTGACCAAGCAGGCCATCAAAGATCTAGGATTGGGTGATGATTCGATGCTAGCCCAAGGCACTCTTCGACCGGATTTAATTGAAAGCGCTTCCAAAATTGCCAGTCGTCAAGCCAATGCTATCAAGACTCACCACAACGATAGTCCGACCGTTCGCAAACTTCGTCAAAGCGGACGAGTCATAGAACCATTGTCTGATTATCACAAAGACGAAGTGAGGGAAATAGGCCGGCAATTGGGTCTGCCACCATCATTGGTCTGGCGGCAACCTTTTCCTGGGCCTGGCTTGGCCATTCGTTTACTCTGCGCTCAGAAACCCTACATGTTGCCCAATTTTAAAACTATCCAACACCAACTTGATCAATTTTCCACGCCTCAAATTACTGCCACTTTGCTACCCGCTCGAACCGTGGGCGTGCAGGGTGATGGTCGAACCTACAGTTACTTTGTGGGTTTGAGTGGCGAGCGCTCTTGGTCAACTCTGCTCAAACTAGCTAAAGAAATTCCCAAACAAATCCGCCAAATCAATCGAGTTATTTATATATTTGGTGATCAGCTTAAATCACCTGTCACTCAAATTACCCCCACCTATGTGACTCCAGAGAATATTACCCAACTTAGACAAGCCGACTATATTGTTAACCAAATTCTGATTGAGTTCAATTTAGTTCGCAAGCTTAGCCAAGTACCGGTTATCTCATTCCCCATCGGTTTTGATCAACCAGGGTGCAGGTCAATTGCCATTCGCACATTTATGACCAACGACTTTATGACTGGCGTACCAGCTCTTCCCGGCCAAGACATGCCCATGCAGGCACTCAATAAAATGGTCAAACAAATTCTTAAACAAGTTCCGGGTATTGCTAGAGTTGCCTACGATCTTACCTCCAAACCGCCAGGTACCACTGAGTGGGAGTAATAGACATGTAGCGAAATAAGGAAAACGGCTACCTATGGCATCTTTTATGCATTTTCTTTGCTTCTTCTTCCTCAAGTAGAGTTAGCTACTATCGTCATCAGAATCAACGAAAATGCTTTAAAATCTATCCATAATTAACTCGTTTTTTATTTCACCACATGTCTAATTTTTAAAATAACTTTTACCAAATAACTTCTACTATTTTTGATTTGATAATTCTCCGGTCTGCTGTCACCAACGGAATTTTAAGGATTTGGGCTGTGGCAATAATAATTCTATCAATTGGGTCTGAATGAAGATAATTTGGTAAAAATACTGACTGATGAGCGATCTGCATATCAACATCAATTATTTTCACCATCGATAAACTCGTGACCTTTTGTAACCATTTTTGAAAATCTATATCAAAATTAATTTTGCCTTTTTTTGACAAAACAGCTACTTCCCAAATTGTCATACTTGAAATGCAAATTTGCCCATTTTTTATTGAATCAGAAATAGCTTTCTTCGCCTTCTTGGAAAGCTTTTCTGATCCATCTACCCACCAGATTAGAGCATGAGTATCCAGTAAAATCATGGCAAATTTTCCCAATCATCAAGTCCCACAGGTTCAAAAGGATTCTGATACGACAAGACTCTACCTTTGAGTTCAGCTAACGTTTTATCTACCTCTGGAATATAAGGTATTATTTTGACACTAGGTTGACCAAAATTTGTAATTACAATGGGTTTTTTTGTCTTTTCAACCATCCTTAAGTACTCAAGTGCTTGAGGTTTAAATTTAGATTTAGATAAAATTAAAGGGGATGACATATGATTATGAACATTTATGACTCTAGTCAGAGTACTATAGTCATAATCATCTGTCAATAATTGTATTGCCCCTATTGTCATAAGGATATTAGACTTGTCGCGAAATAAGGGCAATGGCTACTTATGGCATCTTTTATGCATTTTCTTTGCTTCTTCTTCCTCAAGTAGCTGAGGCTACTATCGTCATCAGAATCAACGAAAATGCTTTAAAATCTATCCATAATTAACTCATTTCTTATTTC
>JAHIVK010000037.1 GCA_018816385.1 Patescibacteria group bacterium | reverse complement strand
TAGACTTGTCGCGAAATAAGAAATGAGTTAATTATGGATAGATTTTATAGCATTTTCGTTGATTCTGATGACGATAGTAGCCTCAGCTACTTGAGGAAGAAGAAGCAAAGAAAATGCATAAAAGATGTCGTAAGTAACCGTTTCCCTTATTTTGCAGAAAGTCTAGTATACTTTGGGTGACAGAATTTTGAGGTCTAATTGACTTGTGAGGGTTCAAGTCCTATAATCAGACAGTTGTCAACTATAAACACAACACATGCAGACTTTATACCAAAAAAAGCCACCTGTTCAAACTTACTCGGCTAACCCATTTGCCAGAGCTTTGGCCGAGACCGAAAAAAACGCCACGACCGGACCCCGCCAAGCGGACACCTCGATCAGTGAGGCGCTGGCCAAAACCGGCGGTCAACTGCCCACTCCAAATGGACATGACAACGAATCCGTCCGCCGCCAGCAAGAAGCCATGTGGCTGGAGCAACAAAAACGCGTACAACATGAACGTCTGCGTCGTCGCCTGCACGAACAGATCAACCCGGTTGAGTCTCACGCCGTGTTTGACGCCAGACAAAAACAAGTCACAGAAGAAATTAGCAAACTAAGAGAAGAACTCAAGATGTTGTCCAAAGATGTGGCCGCTTTCGATAAAGAAGTGGAGTTAACATTAATGACCACGGTGGTTGAACCAGGCCAAACTGGCTCATACTTTATTAACTTCTTCCAAAAATTAAGACAGTTTATTATGTTGCTTCGGTCTAAGGTTCAAAGTGCTCGTACTTGGGCTACTCAGATGAGTCAAAAATCAGCCAAGAAACGCAAGCGTGGCCATCAACCTGGACTAGATCTGGCTGGCCAAGAGGGGAGTGAGAAAACTACTTCGGTTCATGACATGATGCACCACGAAAGAGGCCAGGCATACAGCGGGGCATAAGTAAACTCAACCAATCTTGACAATCGACTAATAATCGCCTATTTATCGACTAATCGCTTTCAGTTTTTGACACAATGAACATCTTGGTTGAGGCTACTAGACTTGTCGCGAAATAAGGGCAATGGCTACTCTTATTTCGCGACAAGTCTACTGTCAAGACGTCACTTGAAAAGTGAACTCGAGAGGACTTTTACCCCGCCATAGGCGGTGGCGAACCTCTGGTCTTCCCGCCTGGGTGGGACGCTCTGAGTAAAACGATCATGTGTGTGAACGTTTTTGAACAAGTTCGAACGTATTTCAAAGAATCGTGTTAGCTCGCCTCGCTCCGCTCGGCTCGCAATGTTGCGCGGCGCCCCCACCCGCCGCGCTTCCGTTATTTTTTGCGCGCGCGATTTTTCTCTCGCTTTCGCTCGAGTAAGGAAAGGATTTTATAATGTCCTTGCCCCGCCCACCCGTGCGCGGACACGGAACTCCCAATAAGAATCATGTTTAAGATTTCAAGGGTTTCACTTCTCTATATATCCTTCGTTTTTCATCGAAGGATCAAGATCGACATAAAAATTTCTTTCCCAAGAGTGGTGTTCTAATTCTTCCATAAGTTCATTGGATAGTTTACGTCCATCAGAAACAGATACATTTTCATCAACATATTTTACTTTTCTTGTACCAGGGATAACGGTTGATATTTCATCAAAAGTAAGTATCCATCGAAGTGCTAGCTCTGGTAATGTTTTTGCTTCATTTCCTAATAATTTTTCAAGTTTTTTAATTCTTGGAATAAACATATTCAGGCGCTCTTCACTAAAATACTTTGATCTCATATCATCGGTGAATTTGCTATTTAGTGTTAATCTTCCTGTCAAACCGCCTTCATCACGGGGTACTCGAGCAATTAATCCGATATTATGTTGTTTAGCGTATGGTAAGAGCTTCTCTGTTGGTTTTTGATGAAATATATTAAAAATAAATTGTATACTGCCGATTAAACCTGTTTCCAGAGTTTTAAAACAGTTGCTCGGTTGATAGTCGTTTATAGAAATTCCCCACTGTTTTACTTTCCCTTTTTTTGTAATATTCTGTATTTCATTTTTCCAATCGCCTTCTTCAGCAAACTGATCTTGCCAGACATGGAATTGCATAAGATCGAGCGAATCCATCCCTAGACTCCTTAAAGAACTATCCACCATTTCCTCAATATATCCTCTTGGATACACTTCTGAGATCGGTACGCCTTTCCAGGCTGGCCATTTGCGATTTTTGCCAGGAATTTTAGAAGCAATAATTACTTTGCCGCTATTGCCAGATTCCTTTATAAACTTACCAATTAATTCCTCTGAACAATGTTTGCCTTTTTCATCACCTGGCTCGTCAACTCTGCCATAAACCCACGCAGTATCAATAAAATTACCACCCAGCTCAACAAATCGATACAAAGCCCTCATGCTTTCATTTTCATCAGGAGCATCCCAACCCCAGGGTTTACCTGCAAGTTGCCAAGTGCCCATTCCAACCTCTGAAACTTTTAACCCTGTTTTACCAAGTGTTCTGTATTTCATATTTCAGCTTCCATTATACATTTTTCAAATGGTTTTGGGAAGATTAATCGCTATTGTTTTTCTTTTGAAATATTTGTATATTAAAAATGTAACCAGCAAAACACAGATGGCTTTTTTAATGGCACGCTTGTCAGCAAGGAGTCATCTGAGCTGGTTACAACAGGCGTGCCATTTGAGTTATAAAAGTTCTTTAAAATTTTTGCGTTTTTCTTTTGAGACAAAATCATGTCTGATTTTGTCTTGTTCGAGCCGACTTTTTCGGAAGCGCGGCGGGTGGGGGCGCCGCGCAACATTGCGAGCCGAGCGGAGCGAGGCGAGCTAACACGATTCTTTGAAATACGTTCGAACTTGTTCAAAAACGTTCACCATTTTGGAAATCGAGAGATGGTTGGGGGCAGCGCTGGCTGCGCCCGCCTCCGCAGACAGCGCTGCAAAGGCAAAATCCAAATTTGCCGAGAGCCGCCGGAAAAAGAAGGAAGAAAAACGCAAAAATTTTAGGAGTAACAAGTCCATGATCAAATATATTGCCTACTGCCGAAAATCAACTGACGAAAAAGACAAGCAAGTTTTATCCATAGAGGCTCAAATTGCCGAACTCAAGGAGTTTGCCAAAAGAGAAAATCTATCCATATCTGAATTTATCACCGAGGCAAAAACCGCCAAAATCCCCGGTAGAGAACAATTTGCGGAAGTCTTAAAGAAAATTGAGAAAGGACAAGCTAGCGGAATTTTATCATGGCATCCCGACCGTTTAGCTAGAAATTCCATTGACGGAGGAAAAATAATTTATCTCTTAGATACCGGCAAACTCCTTGATCTGAAATTCCCCTCGTTTTGGTTTGAGAGTACCCCACAAGGAAAATTTATGCTTTCAATCGCCTTTGGTCAATCAAAATATTATGTGGACAATCTAAGCGAAAATGTAAAACGGGGCAATCGTCAAAAACTCCGTAATGGTGTTTGGCCAAGTAAAGCACCGTATGGCTACATAAATAATCCCAAAACGAGGGGAATTGATGTTGAACCCGAATTATCCAAAGTTGTGAGAAAGGCTTTTCAGCTTTTTGCTGACGGGAATATTTCATTTACTAGTGTTTCTCAGTTTATGTTTAGGTTTGGGATTAAACGAGATGGAGAAAAACCTGTAAAAGTTGGGCAAGTAAAAAATATGCTTTCAAACAGATTTTATCTGGGCATCCTCAAATACGCCGGGGAATATTACCAGGGATCTCACAAAACTTTTATAAGCAAAAAGCTGTTTGACGAAGTTCAAAAACAAATAGTGAAAATCGAAAGACCAAGACAAAAGGGACATGACTTCGCTTTTGCAGGTCTGGCGACCTGCGACGAATGCGGCGCCGCAATCACGGCGGAACAACACGTAAAGAAATACAAAAACGGCACCGGACAAACCTTTATTTACTATCGTTGTACAAAAAAACTCAAACCCTGTACGCAAAAATATGTTTCAGAACCAGAACTTAAACCGCAAGTAAGAAAAATTGTCAGTGATTGCGGCTTGCATGAAGACTGGGAACCATATTTTGAAAAATGGATCACCCAAGCCGAACAAAAAGACAAATTAGTCGCCGAAGTGGAAAAAAATCAGCTAGACGGACAAATCCAAGAATCAGAAGTTAAACTGAATAGACTCCTTGATGGATATTTAGATCAGGTTATCGAACCGGAAATTTACAAACAGAAAAAGAACGAATTGTTTGACGAAAAACTGAAACTTGAAGAGAAAAAATCGCAAATTGAGAAAAACGGCACTGTTTGGCTCGAACCTATGAGAGAATTCATAAATTGCGCCTTACAGGCGCAAAAAATCGCGAGCGCAAAAAATAATTGCCATGATTTAGCAAACATGGCAAAAAAAGTCGGCTCGAACTTCTTTTTAATGAATCGGCGGCTCTCGGCAAATTTGGATTTTGCCTTTGCAGCGCTGTCTGCGGAGGCGGGCGCAGCCAGCGCTGCCCCCAACCATCTTTCGATTTCCAAAATGGTGAACTCGAGAGGACTCGAACCTCTGACCTCCTCGATGTCAACGAGGCGCTCTAACCAACTGAGCTACGAGTTCATGTACATCAGAATTTAATCAGCAGAAGAAATTATACCAAATCCCTGATATAATGCGTCACTTGAGATAATAACCCAGTTAGATTATAATCCATCTGGCTTAGTAGCATAGGAGTTAATTAGAGTTAGTGATCAGAAAAAGAACCTTCAGTCAGCGACAAGCGCAAGTGAAAATTGTAGCCAATCGCCAAATCAGAGACCTCCAGGTCAGAGTTTTGGATGAACAAGGCAAATCACTGGGCGTCATGGATACCAAGGACGCCATGGAGAAAGCTTGGGATGAGGACAAAGATCTAATCCTGATCAATGATTCTCAAAAGCCACCCATCACTAAAATTATTGACGCTAATAAATATAAGTATCAAGTAAAACAAAAGAGAGCAGAGGGCAGGAAAAAAGCCAATGTACAAGAACTCAAAGAAGTCAGATTCAAGCCCTTCATGGGTGACAACGACTTTGAATCTCGCTTAAAGAAAGTGGTTAGGTTTCTAGAAAGAGGTGATAAAGTTAGAGTCACCCTTCAATTTAGAGGTCGACAAATCACTAAAAAAGAGTTTGGAGAAAATGTGGTGGCCAAAGTTATCACTGCCACTCAGGACATGGCTCAACTTGAATTTGAACCTAAATTAATTGGCAAAAAATTACTAGCCCAACTCACCCCTATTAAAAAATCTTAATATCAGAGGAAACATGCCAAAACAAAAAACCAGATCTGGTGCCGCTCGAAGATTTAAAATTACCGCCACTGGTAAAGTCATGAGACGAACTCAAAACATGCGTCACTTAAGAAGAAAAAAGAGTAAAAAAGCCATCAGAGCCTATCGAGTGCCAGTTGAGGTTAAAGGCAAATGGGCCAGAAAAATTAAAAGAATGTTGGGCTTAGCCTAAACTGAAAGAAAGTAATTTATGCCAAGAGTCAAAACAGGTGTCACAAGAAGACGTCGTCACAAAAAAGTTTTAAGTCAAACTAAAAGTTTTCGCGGCGCCAACACTCGATTGATTAAGAGAGCCAAAGAAGCTTTGCTTCACTCTGGTCAATATGCCTACATTGGTCGTAAACTCAGAAAGCGCGATATGCGTAAACTCTGGATTATCCGCATTAATGCCGCCATTAAATTAGTGGATGAAAAGCTATCTTATTCCAAGTTCATTAACTTGCTTAAAAAAGCCGATATTGCCCTAAATCGCAAGATGCTAGCCGAGTTAGCTGTATCCGCTCCCGATTCGTTTAAAACCATTGTTCAAAAAGTGTGGGACTAAACGAAAAATTAGATTAAAAAGTTAAACTCCTCGCACATAGTGGGGAGTTTTTGTTTAGGCAGGATGTCTTAGAACAAACTGCAGGATACTTGATACAATAGATTTGAAGAGAAATAAGAAAAGACACTACTTGTTATTCCCTTCCGTTTGAAGGGGAATCCATTCCCGCTAGCCCAGCCCAAGGCGGGACACGAGGATGGCGAGATCGATGTCATTCTTCCCGCGTAGCGGGGGGAATCCAGGGGGAAACTACATGCTCCTGGATTCCCGCTAACGCGGGAATGACAAAGAGTAGCGGGAATGACAATTAGTAGTAGGTCATCCTCGCGCCCACGACGTGTCGGGGCCAGCGGGGAGACAAGTGAAATGATAATTAAATGACCATTAAACAACTCCAATCAGCTATCCAAGAACTCAAGCAAACCGCCTTGAGTGATGCAACTCCAGGTGCCCAAAAACACCAAACTTATCTGGGCAAAAAGGGCAAATTTAATTTACTGGCCAAAAAAATTCTTGATTTGTCACCGGTAGATAGAAAAAAAGCTGGCCAATTATTAAATCACTTTAAATCGGAGCTAGAAACCATTTTGGCTCATTCTGATGCTGGTGAAAGTGGAGAGTGGGTTGATCTGTCTATTCCAGGCAAAAAGCCTGATGTCGGCCATCTCCATCCTATCTCACAGGCGATTGCCCAAATCAGTCGCATCTTTGAAAGAATCGGTTTTACCAGAGTTCGCTATCCGGAAGTTGATTGGGATTGGTATGTGTTTGAAAGTCTGAACATGCCTCCAGATCATCCGGCTCGGGATGAGTGGGAAACATTTTTTGTCGACGGACCAACTCATCCAGATCTTGGCAAACTGGTTTTAACTACTCACACTTCCAATGGTCAAGTTAGAGAAATGGAAAGACTTCATGGCCAACCACCCATTCGGATGATAAATATTGCCCGTTGTTATCGGCGTCAACAGGATGCGACTCATACTCAAATGTTCCATCAATTTGAAGGTTTAGTAGTCGACAAAGGCATTAACATCCAACATCTCAAAGGTACTTTAGACCATTTTGCTAGAGAGTTTTACGGACCAGGTACCAAGAGTCGGATTCGACCATTTCATTTTCAATTTACTGAACCATCGTTCGAGGTTGATTTTTCTTGCCACATTTGCCAAGGCACTGGCCGGGTAGGCAAAAATAAGTGTCGCTTCTGTAAATCCGGCTGGCACGAAGTTGGCGGAGCCGGCATGGTCCACCCCAATGTTCTCAAGGCTGGCGGGATTGATCCTAGTCAATACACGGGCTTTGCTTTTGGCTGGGGAGTAGAAAGAACTTACTCGCTCAAAGATCACTTAAATATTGACGACATCCGACTTATTTATTCAAATCAGGCCAGTTTCTTAAGACAGTTTTAAAATAGACTGCCTGTAAAATAAGAAACGAGTTAATTATGTTAAGATTTTATTACATTTCGGTTATTTCTGATGACGATAGTAGTCAATACTACTTGAAGAAGAAATAACTAAAATGGATAAAAGAAAACGGAAGTAACCGTTTTCCTTATTTTGCAGGCAGTCTATATTAAGCTTATGAACATATTAATTCCTCACAACTGGCTACTCGAACATCTGGAAACTGACGCTAGTCCCAATGATATTCAAAGAGAATTATCACTGGCAGGTCCATCAGTAGAAAGAATTATTGAAGATGGTGATCAAGCCATTTATGATATCGAAATCACCACCAACCGAGTTGATTCAATGAGCGTCAGAGGCGTGGCTAGAGAGGCGGCGGTCATCTTAAACCAAGCCGGTATCAAAGCCAAGCTCAAACCCTTATCCATCCCCAATCCCCAAGAAACCAATCAATTACCTTTACCTAAAATATTTAACCAACCAGAATTATCTGGGCGGGTTATTTGTGTGGTCTTAAGCCATGTCCAAAGAACTGCCACGCCCAGTTGGATGACCAAAAGGTTGCAACAAGTGGGTATGAATGTTCACGATTCAACCATTGATATCACCAACTACGTGACTCATGAATTAGGTCACCCCTGTCACGCTTTTGACTATGACAAACTGATGGCCACCGGCGGTGAGATTAGAGTTGAAGAGGCTAAAAAAGGTGAAACTTTCACCACTTTAGATGGCGAAAGTTATGCCACGGTTGGAGGAGAGGTAGTTTTTAAAAATAGCCAAGGCATAATTATTGATCTACCTTCAATTAAAGGCACTCAAAATACTTCGATTGACGATCAAACCCAAAATATTTTACTGCTGATGGAGTCGATCAAAGCAGACAGGGTTCGGTTTGCCAGTATGACTCATACCATCCGAACTATCGCCGCTCAATTGATGGAAAAAAATGTCGATCCTCACTTAGCGGGGCCAGTTTTAAAAAGAGGCATCCAGCTTTACCAAGAGCTGTGTTTGGCAGAAGTAGCCAGTCCTATTTTTGATGAATTTTATCAAACCAAACCACCACGTCCAGTCATCACTCCACTAGCTATCTTTGATAAATACTTAGGTATTCAGTTGTCGCCAACCGTTATCTCTACAATTTTGAAAGATTTGGGCTGTCTTATAGAACTGGATGAAACTAAAACTAACTTAGTCGTTCAACCACCAACATTCAGACCAGATCTAACCATTCCTGCCGATATTGTGGAGGAAGTAGCTAGAATCTATGGTTACCATAATTTGCCCAGCCGATTAATGCCCACCGCTATCCCTACCATCTATCCTAGTCAAACTAACTTTGACTGGGAAGAAAAGGCTAAAACTTTCTTGAGTTTGGTTGGTTGGCAGGAAGTTTATACATACTCGCTGGTGTCACAAGATTTGGCAAAAACTGATGGCTTAACAGCTGGCCGTCACTTAAAACTGCAAAATCCTTTAACCGAAGATCGAGTCTATTTACGCAGAAACCTTTGGCCATCTTTAATGGAAGTCTTAGATCAAAATCCCTTGGAAACCAAGTATGCTGTTTTTGAGTTGGCCAATACCTACATACCTCAAACCGACGATCTGCCTAAAGAAGAATTAATCCTAGGTCTAGCCAGCCACCAAACCACTCGCCAAGTTAGGGGAGTGGTGGAAGCCTTACTAGATTATTTATTTGTCGATAAGTATGAGTTCATTCCAGACCAAAAACAATTGGTGACCACTATTTATGCCACAGCCCGAAACAGTCAAAGTCAATATAAACTTGGCACTTTAGCTATCAAAAGTGGTAAGTGTTTAGTAGAACTTGAATGGAAGAAAATACTAGCAGTCGCCAACACTCATCCTCAATACCAAGCTCCTTCATCCTTGCCAACTATTATTGAAGACCTAACGTTTGTCCTCCAACCACAGCAAGCAGTCGGACCAATTATGCAAACCATGCAAAAAATTTCTCCACTAATTATAAATGTGACATTCGTCGATCAATATCATCAAAATACCACTTTTCGACTTACTTACCACGACCCCCAACATTCACTCAATTCAAACCAACTCAAACCCATTCGCCAAAAATTGGTTGGGAAAGTTGAGCGAGCCTATGGAGCTAGGTTAGTGGGCAAAGTTTAATTTGTCTGCCAATCAGTAACAACTATTGTTTTTCCCACTTTGAATGCATCGACTACTTCTGCTACTCCTGAGAAAATATTTTGTGGAAGATGGTTAACATCAAACCATTGCCATTCGGCGTTCATTTCTTTATCTGGTAAGGCCGGTTCACCACCCAAATACAGCCCTTTTATGACGACTGTGTTGTGTTGTACGAACCATGGAGGAATGATATTTTCTCTGACAGCAATAATGTCTTTAGATAATCTAAACAGCGCATCTTCACCCAGCTCTTCTTTTAACTCTCTTTCCGCGGTCTCGAGCATTTTTTCCCCAGTTTTTTGGTGTCCACCCGGAAAACCCCAGGTGCCTTCTCCAGCTTTTGCTCGTCGTAATCCCAAAAGGATATTACCAGTAGCTTCGTCAAGCAATAACACATCTACTGCCGTTCGGATGCCTTCGCCTTCTTTTATGTTTAAGCCACACTTTTGTTTATTCATGATTGCTTGAGGGTATTCAATATACCCACATCTCTTCATTTTACTGCATAAAAGATCTTATTCATGCCTCATTTTGTGACAAGCTATAATAGGTTATCTGCTAGATCGGTAATATTAATGTTCAGCATCACTCATCAACAAAAATTGGTCAAGATCATTGCCCAAGTTTTATTGGTTGCTTGGCTAATTTACTTACCTGTTAATTTGTTCTGGAAATTTGATATTGATTCAGCCTATGTTAACGGCCGATTGGTTGATTACTTGATTCCTAAAATCTTTGTCACAGACATACTCATGGTCAGTTTTGTCTTATTTAATCTAACCCAAAAAAAATTCAGGCATCAAATTGCCACGACTCTTAAAAACTTATTCATTGATCCCAGCTGGTTGGTGATTACTTTCTTCTTTATACTCTTGGGCCTTGGTCAGTTTTTTGCAGGACATCAATTAATCGCCACTATGACCTGGATGAGGCTACTACTAATAACTGTTTTTGGATTGACAGTCTTTAATAGTCAATCAATTACCAAACTGGTTATTAATCTTGGTTTAGGTTTAAGTATTCTGATACAAACCGGATTGGGTTTATGGCAATTTTTCAAACAAATTCCCTTGGCTCCATATTGGGTACTAGGGGAGAGCCGAATCAATCAAGTCATTGATATTGCCAAGTTTGTTTGGCAAGGTCAAGAAAGAGTTTTGGCTTACGGTAGTACAGCTCATCCTAATATTTTGGCCGGAGTGGCGGTGGTTTTTGGTCTCTGGCTGATGGAGTTGGTCACCAAATCTAAACTTTGTCCGCCATCCAAACTTAATCCGGGTCAATTGATTTTATCCCCATTAATCCTACAATGGCTGATTTTAAGTCCGATAATCCTGGTTTTAATCATAACTCAATCATGGAGTGCTGGTTTAGGCTTGTTAATCGGTTGGAGTTGGCTAAAGCTAAACTCAAATCGATCTGCACAAACCAATCAAAAAGCTTTTTCGTTTTTAATTTTAGTTTTTCTATTTGTTTTGCCATTCATCATCCATTTGACAGCACTCCAGTGGTCCAGTCACTCATTGGCCAGACGTGACTATCTAAATCAATCCGGTTTATCTGTCTGGCAAAACCAGCCAATATTGGGCGTTGGTTTGAGCAATATCACCGCTCACATTGAAGAACCTGTAATCAACACAGAAGTAGTTAGGTTTGTCCAACCGCCTCATCAGGCCGGTTTGGTTTGGCTGTCCGAAACTGGTTTAATTGGCCTTTTCCTCACCTATTTACTCATCAAGCAACTCATCCGCACCCACCGCCAAACCTCCATTCCCACCTGTTTAGTTGCCTTGCTACCCATAGCTGGTCTAGACCACTATTTATTGACTACTCAAACTGGTCTACTTCTCTTATTACTGACGGTCTTATCGCTGATAAAATTAAATCATAAACAGTGAATTAACGTAGGTAACTGTTACAAGCCTAATAGAGCCGTTTAATATGAACAAGTAAAAATACCCGAAAGGTGACATTTCTACTTAGCACCAACACAATTAATTTAGGTAACTATCCCACCATAACACGTGTGATATACTATTGTTTGTGAAAGATGAAAAACAATCTAGCTTGAAAAAGCCTCAAAAAAAAACCATTCATACCCAAGTTTCTGGAAATGTCCTTAAGGGTTCATACTCCAATGCTTTTAAAATGAATGTTACAGATAATGAGGCGTATATTGATTTCGCTTTTATTTTTGAAGAAGATGGGAATCAGCAAGCCGAGGTTTTTAGTAGAATCATTCTAAGACCAGAGTTTGCTAGAAACCTTGGTCAGGTTATTGTCGAAACCATAGACAAACACCAAAAAAAGAATGAAAAATCAAAATAATAACATTATCTCCATAAATAAAAATATTCAAGGCGGTCAGCCAGTTATTACTGGTACACGAATACCTGTACAAACTATTTGTTCTCTAGTGGAGGAACAGCATATTGATCCAAAGATCATTATCACAGAATACTTTACTCATATTAGTTTGGATCAAGTGAAAAAGGCTTTGCAGTGGGATAAGTGCAGGAGAAATTATGCCTAGTTTTCTTGCCGATGAAAATCTCACAAAACCTGCTGTTAAGGGCTTAAATAAAGCAGGTTTAGACACAATTCATATTAAATTCGATCTTGATAAAGGAGGAATTGATGACCCTATTGTTTTGAATGAGGGAAGGAAGAGGGGTTTGACGATTTTAACTAACAATAATAAGCATTTCAAAAAATTACCTAAAACTGAATTAAAAGTTAGCCCCGGTGTTTGGTGCTTAAATACCGATATTGTAGAAGAGCAGGTGATAAGAGCAGAGAGAATCAAAAAAGTTGGTGGTTTTCACACTAAAAAATCAAGAAAGGGAACACTTATTACGGCAACTAATACAGGATTTACTTTAGAAAACTGCAAGACACAAAAAAAGATAAAGTTCTCTTTTAATGATTATGTTACAAGCAAATAAAAACAATCAAAAAAAGTACACTATGAATTAGTTATAGTTGTGTCCTATAATAACTATATCAAAGTGATACAGCGGTGGTGGCGAGATTTGAACTCGCGGTACATTGTCAGATGTACGGTGACTTGTAATGTTTTCAAAGACTTCATGACTTGAACTAGAATTTATATGGAGCGAACGTATCCGTGAGATGCGATTTCTCAAGTTAAATGAAGTCTATGTATTTTTTGGTGAATGACCTGCAAAGTAAGACTTAAAAAGTTTGAGGTTATTAGAAAATATTATGGAGTCGGAGCGACTGTAAGAGTTGCAGTTGGGGTGAGAGTTGGCATTGGTGCTAAGGTCGGAGCCACCGTTGGCACAGGCGTACTAGTGGGTGGCACAGCGGTGGGCACGGGAGTGTTGGTGGGTTGGGGTTTCTCCCAAGGTTGACCACCGGTACCAATTCTCACTTTATCACTGGTTTTGTCTTGCCCAGATCTGGTATAGGCTTTGACATACAGTTCATGTTGGCCACCACCAAAGTGAATCTTACCTTTGTATTGGTGCGAGTTGATGGTTTCCCGTTTACTGCCGTCCACATACAGCTCAATTTTATCGATACCACCATCAGCATCAGCCTTAATTTCAACTTCCACATCTTCCTCTTTGAACTCTTCTTTATCCTTGGGTTTTTCAATCCGGACAAAGACTTCGGAACTATTACCACAGTACTCGGTTGGAGCATGATAACGCCCATCATCTTGGCTAGCAATCCAAGCATCAATGCCCATTTGCCAACGGTTAACCCCATCCTCACTCAAAGGATCATCCGCCCAAAAAGTAAAAAACTCCTTTTCGTCGTAATCGCCTGCCGCAATTCTCGCTTCATTGGCTAACTTATTTTCACCCCTGCATAACCTAATTTTAGCGTGATAGGGATCTTCTCCTGATGGAGTTGTGCCCCGGATGGCAATATCAGAACGAGCTGGAAAATCATCATGAGATAAGTAGCCTGAAACTGCATCCACCGATACTTCATCAATGCCTTCTGGTCTGACCCAAGCAGGAGAGCCATAACCGTTATCTAAAGCTACCAGCATCACGTTTCGCCACAAAGGAGTGGCACCAGACACACCAGACGCCACACTCTTCATAGGGGAGTTATCATTATTGCCCACCCAAGCTCCTACCATGACTTCCTGGCTCCAACCAATCGCCCAGTTATCCCGCTGGTCGTTGGTGGTACCGGTCTTGACCGCAATATCGGCATTAATGTTTAAACCAGACCTGGTGCCAAAGGCCATGGCCCGAGCATTATTATCAGACAAAATATGATTAATTAAATAAGCCTCAGTCGGTTGCATGACTTGTCGACCTAGTTCCGGTTGATTGTGGAAAATCACCCGACCATTTTTATCTTTAACTTCCAAGATTGAAACTGGCTCAACTCGAAAACCCCCATTGGCAAAAGCACTAAAGGCAGTCACGGAATCGATTAAATGAACTTCGCCACCACCCAAAGCCACAGACAAACCTAATCGGCGCATATTGGCCTGAGTTGGTTCGAGTGTCTCAAAACCCATATCGTAGGCAATGTTTAAAAACTCATTGATGCCAATAGTAGCAATTGATTTAACCGCCGGCACGTTTAAAGAACTAGCCAAAGCGGTTCTCAAACTGACTGGACCTCTAAACTTGCCATCATAGTTATGAGGTTCGTAGGGTTTTTCCTGCTCGTTTCTTTGGAAAGTAGTAAACACATCCATAATCATGGTTGAAGGAGTATAACCCCTCTGCAACATGCCTAAATACACCACCGGCTTAATCGAAGAACCCGGCTGACGTAAACCATTGACCGCTACATTAAACTGACCATCAATTTTGTCACTGTTAAAATCGCGACTGCCCACCATAGCAATAATTTCACCAGTCTGAGGATTCATGACCATGACCGATCCATTGGTAATATCGCTTTTCTCCACCGCATCTATTTGATCTGACGCAATCTGCTGAGCCTCTTCTTGAATCACATAATCTAAACTGGTAGTCACCTGCAAACCACCTTGTTCCAGGGCTTCTGGACCATACATTTCTTCCAATTGGTCCTTAACATAAAACACAAAATGAGGAGCTTTCAGACCTGTTTCTCCTTTGCTGAACTCAACTTCTGATAAGCCTGTCAAGGCCTCATCATAAGCCAAATCAGTCAAATGTCCGTCCTCTTTCATCCGAATTAAGACACCTTCGGCTCGGACTTTCCAGAGTGGCACTCCATCTTCATCAGTTTTACCGGTGAAAGGAGAGTAGGCGGATGGTCGCTGAGGCAAGCCTGCCAAAATCACCGACTCAACCAAAGTTAATTCTTCAACAGGTTTATTAAAGTAAAGTTCGGCCGCCGCTCCAATCCCCATAGCGGTACCACCATAAGGTGCTTCATTTAGATACATCTCCAAAATTTGATCCTTGGTGAATGTTCGCTCAATCTGCAAAGATAAAACCAGTTCTTTAAACTTACGGATGATAGTCCGCTCATTAGTCAGCAAAGCGTTTTTGACTAACTGCTGAGTCAACGTCGAGCCACCCACCACCCGACCTCGAAAAATCATGTTGTAGGGAATCCGCAGAATTGTCCGAATATCAAAACCATGATGAGTATAAAAATCTTTATCTTCAATTGACACAACGGCCTGCCTCAACTGCTCCGGAACTTGGTTTAATGTGACGGGCGTGCGCTGGGCATCTTCATATAGATCGTATAAAGTTAGTCCATTCCGATCCATGATTCTGGTACTAAAACCAGTTCGGCGAACTACCTCGCCTGGTTTAGGTAACTGTTTGGAATAAAAAATGAATAAAGCAAAAAAGAAGACAATGCCAAAAGCCACAGCGCCCGCCCCACCCAAGGCTAAAAATCTGACTAACTGCCACTTTTTGAGTTTGCGCCGTTCTTGACCTAATCGGACAATCGTCCGCCTTGATCTGGCTCTAACTGGCTTGGGCACAAACGCCTGCCACAACCAAACAAAGGGTTTGGTTAGACCTTCCCAAATAGCGGTTAAATTAATTTCCATTGGGCATATTCTAACAAGTTTGGGTGCCAGATGAGAGGCAAGGGGAACTTCTGCCACATTTTCTGCCTCAGATTCTAACACCAGTTCTGGCTTTGGCTTCACTTCCTCATTGGCTACCTCAATCACTTCATCTCTTTCATTTCCCCCATCAAGTACCCCATCTCCTTCATTTCCCCCGTCAAGTACCTCGTCCAACACCTGATCAAAGACTTGATCTTGCGAATCATCGTCCCTGTCTTCGGTGGAATGAAAGCGGTCACTAGTCACAAAATCATTATAACTGAAAAGTGGGGAAAAGTTTATTTTTTTACTAAACAAGTGAGAACTTCATCCTTAGTGTATCCCAGATTTTTAATTTGTCGTAAATAAGAAGAGGCAGTGTGAGGATCATATGTTTTTCGTTTAAGAATAACTTCAATAAAAGGTCTTTGCCCTGCTACTACTTTCTTTGGGCAAGAATATTTAATATGACTTGACCCAGTTGACTTTTGTTTAACAAACCCCAGACAAATTAGACATTTGATTAATTTTTCAGATCCAAACGAGGTTTTCATAGAGAAGAGAAAGCAATTTTACAAAGTTCCTGGTCATAAAAAGTTTTAACACTTATTCTTGTTGCAGGCTTGGGCTTCTGCTTATCAATTTTTACAAGTTTCATTTGAGCGACCGAAGAAGGTATAAAAGTAATTTGGTCTTGATATTTCTTAGGGACATTAAAATATGTATAAATCAAATCATTAACTTGAAAGAATAAATGATTTAGTCCGTCTGCTTCGGTAAAAATATCCAATTCAGGAAGTTCTGCCAAAAGACAACCAGATACACCTTTTTTAACAAGCACCGCAATCTTCTTTGGTAGTTTCGGAAAGTTTACCTTTTTCATATTTTCCTCTTTACATAGTATAACCGTTCTGTCAATAAAATTGTTAGAGAGCTATCAGACAGTATATTTACAATTTTCAGAAGACAACACGCCCGTCATCCTCGCGCAAGCGGGGATGATACAATCAAGAGTATGTCAGATACAACCCAAATTAAACAAGTCTTAACCAGAGGTGTCGAACAGATCCTGCCAGACGTGGATTCGTTAGTCAAACTCATGTCAGAACGCAAGATCAGAGTTTATCTAGGTATTGACCCCACCGGCAACGAATTAACCTTGGGCCACAGCGTGGTTTTGCGCAAACTCCAACAATTTGCCGACTTAGGTCATGAGGTAATCCTGCTGATCGGCAACGGCACAGTTAAAATTGGTGATCCAACTGGTAAAGACTCAACCCGACCAGAATTATCTGATGCAGAAATTGAAGAAAATTTCAAGAATTGGCAGTCACAGGCTAGTCAGGTTTTAGACTTTGAGAAAATTACCATCAGAAGAAATGGCGATTGGCTGGATCAACTCAAACTACCTGAATTGATAAAAATCATGGCCAAATCTACTGTCGGTCAACTGCTGGAGCGGGATATGTTCCAAGACAGATTGGCCAAAAATCAGCCCATTCACACTCACGAGCTGATTTATCCGCTCCTCCAAGGTTACGACAGTGTGGTGATGGATGTAGATCTGGAGATTGGTGGCAATGATCAACTTTTCAACATGATGATGGGTCGCCACCTGCTGGCAGTCTACAAACAAAAACCCAAGTGGGTCTTAACCACACCTATTATTAATGGTCTGGACGGCAGAAAAATGAGCAAGTCGTACCACAACTATGTGGCTTTGACAGAAAACCCTCAAGACATGTACGGTCAACTGATGAGCACCAGCGATGATCAAATTATTCCCTATTTTGAAACTCTAACCAATGTACCTGCATCAGACATTGAGGACATGCAGAAAAAGATGCAGGCTGGCCAAAATCCCATGGAGTTTAAAAAGCGTTTGGCGCTAACTATCACCGGGCAGTATCACTCATCACCAGAGGCCACCAAAGCAGAGGCTAATTTTGAGTCAACAGTCCAAAATTCCCAAATACCTACCGATATACCTACCGTTCAAGTTAAAAGTCAAACTCCCATGCTAGAAGTTTTAAAGGCTGGCGCGCCAGATTTAAGCAGTAATCAACTGCGCCGATTAGTGACTGAGGGGGCAGTCGAATTTTTCCCCAGCCACCAAAAACCGACTGATATTAATCGGCCAGTCGATTTATCCCAAGTCAAAACCATCAGAATTGGCAAAAGACGCTACTTTAACCTGATTGAGAAATAATTGGATACAAGTTAGCTTGTGCAAACAAAAGAAGGGTGTTATCAGTATGAAAAACATCAGACAGCAATTATGACCAGAAAAACTCGTCAGCGCATCGTCAAGGTTTTTGCCGTTATCGCCATTGTGGGCATGGTCCTAAGCATGCTGGCCGGTGGCCTGTTAACCTTGCTATAGACCTCATTGTCATTCTCCGACCGCAGGGAGGGGAATCCAGGGGTAACCACCCACCACTGGATCCCCGCTAACGCGAGGATGACAAACGCCTGCTGACCCCGCTCAGGCGGAGCGCGAGAATGACAAAGCCTGATCGTCATTCTCCCCGCCTGGGCGGGGGGAATCCAGGGGGAGAGTTCACACTTATTGATAAAATAAACTTCTGCCACCGTATGTTGAATCAGTACACTCTCACTACTCCTCTCACCAGCGTGCGAGGCGTGGGACCAACTATCCTCAAACAAGCCTCACAAGCGGGCATCAACACAGTTGGTGATTTAGTTTTTGATTTACCCAGTCGCTATGTGGATCGCTCCCAACAAGCCAAGATTTACCAGTTGACTCAAGACGGCACCTTTACTATTCTGGCTCAAGTTGTCTCTGTGACCGGTCAAAGATATGGCCGAAAAACCCAGCAAAAAGCCGTGGTGGCAGACGATACTGGCAAAGTCACCCTGCGTTGGTTTAATAGTCCCTTCGTTCTAGGTTCACTTAAAATAAACCAAACTTATTATTTTTCTGGCAAGTACTCGACTCAGTACCGATCCATGACCCAGCCCACCTATGAACCTGTTCGCCCAACTCAAATTCACACTGGTCGGTTAGTGCCTTTTTACGCTGGTTTGTTCGATCTGGCTGACGGCAGTAAACGCCGGTTATTAAGCCAAATCTTTAAACTACTTCAAGTTGAACCTACTCATCTAGATCTGTTACTGAAAAAACATACCTTACCAGCAGAACTTGAGATTGAACCCAACCTAATCGAAGCTTTAAAAAAAGTTCACTTTCCCGATCAAAGTCAGCAGGTGACAGCCGCTCGTTACCGCTTGGCCCTGGAAGAAATTTTATCTCTGATGAGTCGGGCCAAAAAACTTAAACTGGAGTGGCAAAAACTGAATTCTGCTAAGAGTTTGCCATTTTTGGAAATGACAGTCACCCCATCAGAAATTACTTTTCCCCAACTCAATATAGATCTACCTTTTAGATTAACCCCAGATCAAATTACATCAATCAAAGAAATTAGCCACGATTTAACTTTAACTCAACCCATGAATCGATTATTGGTGGGTGATGTTGGGTCAGGCAAAACGGTGGTAGCCGGTATCGTCGCCGCTCACGTGGTGAAACAGGGCTTGAATGCCTGTCTGATTGCTCCCACTCAAATCCTGGCTGACCAACACGCTCAAAGTCTGGCTCAGATCTGCCCTCAACTATCTATTCAGTTGGTGACAGCTCGACACAAACTCACCCCAGATAAGCTTCAAGCACCCAGTTTGTTCATTGGCACTCACGCCCTGATCAATAAATTGACCCAAATCAAACCGGCTTTAGTCATTTTTGATGAACAACATAAGTTTGGGGTGATTCAACGTAGCCAACTCAAGGTAGGAGCAGATACACCCCACGTCTTGACTATGTCAGCTACACCTATCCCCAGAAGTTTGATGATGACAATTTTTGCTCACCTCAAAGTCAGTCAAATCAAGACCATGCCGGAGGGTAGTCTGCCCACCCAAACCTGGTTGATCCCAGAACGGAAACGCACAGATCAATTGGTTTGGCTAGACAAACAATTGACTCAAAATCCTCAAGCTTTAGCCATGGTAGTTTGTCCATTTATTGAACCGTCCAAAGCTCCGGGATTAGATAAAATTAAATCTGTGACTTTAACCACAGCAGAACTGCAAAAGGCTTTACCCAATCTTAAAGTGGCCATGCTCCACGGTCGCTTCAAGGCCGAAGATCAAGCCAAAATCATTGCTCAAGCTGGAAAGGGCCAAATCGATCTACTAGTGACTACGACTGTAGTTGAGGTGGGTTTAGATTTACCCAATGCTGACTTTTTAATCATCGAGGCCGCCGATCGATTTGGCCTGGCCAGTCTCCACCAACTGCGGGGCCGGGTCGGCAGAAGAGGTCAAGACAGTTTCTGCTTTTTATTTTCAGCTTCCACTAGTTCGGAGTCTAAAAAAAGACTGGCAGAGTTTGCCAAAATTAATGATGGCCAAAAATTGGCCGAACTAGACCTGGGGCGCAGAGGAGCGGGCGATTTATTTGGCACCAGACAGCATGGCTTCGATCAAATCAGGTTTTTCGGCTGGACAGATCACGACTTGATTGGCTTAGCCCAACAAATTGAGCCCCAGTTACCGGCAGACTGGCAGTCGATTATTCCCGATCTCCAATCAAATCCAAATGTGTTGGATGATCAACCGGTGGCAGCTAACTAAATTCTGAACAAATATGATAAGCTACTAAGGGTCTTGCCCATTTAGAATATCATCGTAACAAAATATTCATTCATAATTGAGCTTTTATTCTATGACTCAAAAAATTACAACTACAAAAATCGCTATTTTTCAGAAAAAAGAAATTCGTAAAACTATTTATAAAAATGAATGGTGGTTTTCGATAATAGATGTCATTGAAGCGTTAACCGGGACAGAAAGACCGAGAAAGTATTGGAATGATCTCAAAACGAAACTAATGAAAGAGGGTTATTCTGAAGTGTCCGAAAATATCGGACAGTTGAAGATAATCGCCCCAGACGGAAAAAAGCGAGATACCGATTGTGCCAATACAGAAACTGTTTTTCGTATAATTCAATCAGTCCCATCGCCAAAAGCAGAACCATTCAAACGCTGGTTGGCGAAAGTAGGATATGAGCGAGTGCAAGAAATTGAAGATCCGGAATTGGCAACCAAAAGAACCAGAATGCTTTATAAACTTAAGGGGTATTCTCAAAATTGGATAGAAAAACGAATGCGCGGAATTGCTATCCGCGAAGAATTGACGGATGAATGGCAAAAACGGGGCGTAAAAGAACAAAAAGAATATGGAATTTTGACCGCCGAAATTTCCAAAGCCACTTTTGGCGTGACACCAAGTGAATATAAAAAACTCAAAGGACTAAAACGACAAAATTTGCGCGATCATATGGATGACTTGGAATTAATTTTCAATATGCTTGGCGAGCGAGTGACAACAGAAATCTCTCAACAAGAAAAGCCGGATACCTTTGTAAAAACCAAAAAAGTGGCAAAAAGAGGCGGAAATGTTGCCGGAAATGCTAGAAAACAAACAGAAAAAGAATTAGGTAGAACTATTGTATCAAAGGAAAATTATTTGCCAAAATCAGAAGATAAAAAAAGATTGAAATAAAGCCGATTTAATTTTTGACCCGTTGATGGGCAGTGGGACAACTGTTGTTGTTGCAAAAGCTCTTGATAGAAATAACGCTGGTCGGCTATATAATTCGAATATACTGCACTACTGGATCAAGTACTTGTTATTCTCCAGGCATGAAGTTACAATGCCCAAATTGGAGTCAAAAGTGTTATCAGTAGAAAAAAATAGTAGATAACTTAAGGAAGCAAATATGGGAGCCGTACCTAAAAATAAAATCACCAGAGCCGAACGAGGTAAAAGACGGGCCGGCAATACCCCAAGTCTCAAAAAAGATGCCAAGCGTGCCAGCCCAATTCTGCATAAACAAGGTCTAGTGGCTAGCATTCTCAAGAAGATCGGTCTTGATAGTAGACTTGTCGCGAAATAAGAAATAAAGAAATTAATGATAGATCACCGACATGCCCGCCGCATCAAGCTCCTGCAGAAGTTGTTCGCTCGAACTTTTATTCCCGCATCCAATCTTCAGGGTAATCTCAATCAATCAGTTAATAAACCAGAACTTGAGCTAGAACCTAATACTCTTGATCAAATTATGGCTCAATTACCAGAGATAGATGAGTTGATTGCGGGAGCCGCCCCCGAACGGCCAATCAAAGACATGAATAAATTGGACCTTGCGGTCTTGCGGTTAATTGTGTTTGAATCAAGAATGAAAAAGACACCAATTAAAGTCTTGATAAATGAAGCGGTCGAGCTAGCCAAGGAGTTTGGTTCAGACAGTTCGCCTCGGCTGGTAAATGGAGTATTAGGTACTATTTTTGAATTGTAAAGAATAGATTTTCTGCGAAATAAAATTATGACAAAAACAGATATTATGCCTCAACTCATCGATGTAATTGCTACGGTCACCGGCAACGACCCAGAGCAAATCTCTCCGGAATCTCACTTGGAAGAAGATTTGGGTATTGTGCTTGATCAAGATTTTAATCGATTATTAGCCAAGATTAATGCCGAATTTAGTATTGAACTTAATCCTGGACTGGCTAGCAGTCAAGCCGAAACTATCAGTGATTTAGCCACCTTGGTTGTTGAAGAAACAGAACTGGGGTAAAGCCACTTGGTCGCCACAAATTTCAATCTTATGATACCCAAATATAACCAGCCTCAACTTTTTGAAACTGCTTTAACCCATCGGAGCGCTCTCAACGAAAAAAGTTTACCCGCCACAGCCTCCAATGAAAGATTGGAGTATTTAGGCGATGCAGTCCTGGAACTGGCTACCAGTCAATTTCTCTATCACCAGTTGCCAGATGAACCAGAGGGGGTGTTAACAGCTTTTAGAAGTGCCTTAGTTAAAACCCAAACATTGGCTGACCTGGCTTTAGAGCTGGGCATTGATCAACAAATCATCATGAGCAAGGGTGAAGTCAGGACTGGCGGTCGGACTAATCCCAGTATTCTGGCAGACACCATGGAGGCCATTATTGGCTCGCTTTATCTGGATCAAGACTTTCCAGCCGTAGTAGCCTTTTTGGAAAAGAACTTATTTCCCAAGTTTAAACAAGTTCAAGCTGATGGTTCGTGGAAAGACGCCAAGAGTCTACTCCAAGAAACAGTTCAAGCTCAAGGCTTACCAACTCCCAAATATAAAGTCATTAAAGAATCAGGACCAGATCATGACAAAGAGTTTGTCATCGAAATTAGAGTTAATCATCAGGTTCGGGGTAGGGGAGTTGGCAAAAATAAACAACAAGCTCAACAGGAAGCCGCAGTCCAAGCTCTTAAACAATTAACTGGTAAAGATTAAATTTAAGACTTCTGCTTGATTGATAGACCAAGAAACAGTATAATTCGGACCCTTGGATAAAGAAAACTGATATTATCGCAGAAAGTCTAAAGACTTTCTGCGAAATAAAAAGCGAACTAATCCAGAAAAAAAATATGCTCAAAATAAAACTAGCTCGTTTTGGTAGAAGAGGTCAACCTCACTTTAGAATCGTGGTTAATGAAGCCCGCAGTAAAAGAGACGGCCAATACATGGCTTTGCTCGGTCAATATGTACCTGCTCAACAACCTAAAATCTTACAAATTGATATTAAAGCTTTTGATGAGTGGTTAAGTAAGGGCGCTCAACCCACCGACACAGTGGCCGCTCTTTATAAAAGATTTAAAAGTAAAGACCCCTTTCCTCCCAAGAAACCTCGACCATCCAAAAAACAGTTAGCCAAAAAAGTAGCTCAAGAAAAAGTTAAAACTGTAGAAACACCACCATCAGCACCCATAGAAGTTGAAACTCCCCCTACTAAATAATCAAATAAGGTCAATATGAAAAACCTGATTGAGTACATCCTAATTCACATTGTGGAAAATCCAGAAGACGTTAAGATCGAGACAGAGCCTAACGAACAAGGTACCACCTACATCATTACCGTTCACCCCGATGACATGGGCCGAGTCATTGGCAAAAAAGGCTCAATCATTCAATCTATCAGGGCTATTTGCAGAGTCAGAGCTATGAAAGAAGGGGAGAGAGCTAACATTATTGTGGCCGATCCTCTTGAAACCGGCACCACCCCCGCTCAACCTGAATCCAGTTCCAATTCAGATCCTTCGGAGGCCAAAGCTCCAGATGCAGAACCCGAAGTTATAGAAGCCCCAGTTGAAGAGGCTGAAACAGAAGAAATTCCTGAAGACACAAAAGCTTCAGAAGAATAAAACTGCGTTAATTCTACAGACAAAAAACTTGAAAACTCGCAACTTACGGATACGTTCGCACCATAGATAATTCAAGTTATAGTTTTAGTGCTCACTCGATTCGCTCAACTCCAAAGCCATCAGCTATACTCAGTTTTGGTGTGTTGATCTCATACGCTCCGTTCGTTGGATTTTTCAAGTTTTTCTCAACAAATTCACTTCTTTATTGATAACGTGAGTCATAGAATTTTATCAATAAACGAAAAAAGCGCGATTTGTAGAGCGTATGAATTCAACACATCCCAAGTGAGTTAAGCTATTTGTTTGGAGTTGAATTCGTCGAGTGAGCTCATAAAAATCAAATTAGTATTCTTGTGGAGCGAACGCATCAACAAAGCGTGTCTTTTTGAGTTTATTGTTCAGTGGACACATCAGTTTGGTCTATTGAGCCTCTTGCAGTAATTGCTTTAATTCTGGACCATATCCTGCAACTCCAAACAAGTCTTCAAGACCGCCACCCATAATTTCATTTTGTTCTGCCAAGCCACTGGTTCTAAAGTTAGCTAACTGCCTGAGTGTTTCGCGCTCTGTGTTAGATAAAACTGGCAGAGGCTTTTCCAAAGTCTGTTTAATTGTTTGAACAAAAAAGAAAGTTTGAATGTCCATGGTGATAGCCACTTGATCGACTTTAATCGTCGAATCAGTTGTTTCATCCGCTTTACTGAGTTTTTCGGATAAATTAAATGAGGTGATGGTGGTAAAAGGCGATATCTCTTCAACCCGTTTCATGAACTCTTCAACTTGGCTAAAAGAACCAGAAATTTTGAGACTTAGGGCTAAATTATCCTTATTCACTCCTGATTGCTTTTTGACCGTTCCAGATTGCTCAGCCCCTTCAGTGGCAATTAAACCAGGTGACAATTCAAGTTGTTCTAGTTTGACTCCACTGCGACTAATAGTAGTACTCAAACTCATCAGTAAATCTAGAATAGGTTTTTTGGAAGGCAAAGCTTGATTGACTACATCAACTTGGCTGTACTCTGGAGAGATCAAAGCCTCATTTAGCTCTAAAACTTTTTGCTGAAGTTTGGCTAACTGACCTGTTTCTTGACTAATCTTCTGGCGCAAAGAAATAATTGATTTAATCTGGGGCAACATCACCAAACCAATCAGCATGACACCAATAATCACCAACAAACCGCTTAGAACCAAAGAGTGACGAGTTTTGATCAAAACTCTGAGTTGTTTTTCTAGCTCTTCAGATTTCATGGTTTGATTTCCTTTTTATCCAACTGGACAATTGCCTGAAGAGAATATGAGCCATCGTTAGATCTGGATAAACCTTTTTTATCAATCAGAGGATATTGCTTTGCCACTTGATCTGATTTAAGTACATTGAAAACTTGATCGAGTGAAAAGATGGATTTTGAACGAATTGAAAACATTAATTGTTGGTCTTTATCGTCATATTTTAATCCGGCAATTTTCACATCATCATCAAAAAGACTCCTAAAAAAAGCCAGAGCCTCTTGCTTACCTTGGCGATTGGCAAAAAGCCCTGTCAACACATTCAGTTTTGCCACAAAAGTTAAGTATTTAAGTTCCAGGTCAGCTTGTGAGTTAATAGTTTGTCGAGTAGATTCTTGTTTAGATACCAGGTTGGTTAATTGACGATTCATATTCCAATTAATTGCCAACGAAGCCACTAATAGTATCACCAATACACCAAATCCGATGCCCACTAACTTCAACACTTGTCGATCTTTTTCAATCAAAAACTTGAGTTGTCGCCGGTGCTCTCTAACAAAATTAATGCTTCTTGTTGCCATGCCTTAGCTCTCCCGCATGAGTAAGCCAACGCAGACAGTCATGCCTGGATGATTGATATTTTCTGGAACAGTACCTTCTGTGGCAGAGAAGGGTGATGAAACTAAAACCTCCATACTCAACTGCTCGGTCACATACTGGACAAAGCCAGGTAACTGGCAGGCTCCACCAGAAAGTACAATTCGTTTGACCACATTTTGGGTGACCTGAGAACCATAAAACTGGACAGCTTTTTTAATTTGAGCTACTAGTTCATTAATTTGGGGCAACAAGGCGGCTTTAATCTTACCTTCAAACTGAGCAGGATCCAAACCATATGCCCGCTTATACTGTTCTGCTTGACTGGCATCAATATTGACCGTTTTTTCCAGTGTTTTGGTTAAAATTTGACTGCCCATCATCTGATTAACTACAAACTTGAGTTGCTGATGGTCGACAATGGCCATAATAATACTGGAGGCTCCAAAGTGAACCGACAAAGTGGGAGGGTCTTCGGCTCCAATTTGGAGAGCTCTAATCACCGACAGAATCTGGGTTTCAACCACAGTTGGCTCAACACCTATCTGATGAAACATACCCACATATCGCTCAATAATTGATTTCCTGACCCCCACTAATAAAACTTTCATGGGGGTTTTTTCATCTTTGCCCGGTCGATACAAAACTTGGTACTCCAAAGATAGCTCTTCTGGAGGGATGGGAATGTGGCGTTCGGCCTGCCAGCCAATAGCCGAAGCCAACTCGGCGTCGGTTAAAGGCAAAACCTCGATCACCTTGGTCGAGACCACGGTTTCGGGCAGAGCCAACCGTACATCATCAATGGTAAATTTATTATTTTCAATCACAGCCTTGAGGATTGACTTGAGTTTTTCCTGGACCGCGTCATCCGTAGGCACCGCCAGACCAGTGGAGTTAAAGACCTCGATCACTCGACGAATGCGGGGCTTTTTACCCCCATCAGCTTGAATCGCTTTAATAGTATAAGTACCGATGTCGATAGCCAGGGCAGGCATATTTTTTTTCCTATTTTTTTATTTAACCAAGCTATCTCCAGTATAGACTACGTAATCCAAGATGGCGGGAGCCACAGGCTTGGTGCGGACCACTCGCAAAGCCCGGGTTTCTTGGCTATCTCCCAACAGATTAATAGCTCTAGATTCAACTATGTAGGCCTGGATGGGCAATCTATCTGCTATAGCTCCAGCCACTAATAAGTTGGTATTATTATATACAGGCATGATTCGAATAAACAAATCATCAGTAGTTAAACCGGAGACTGTGTAGCGATACTTATAGTCTGGTGGATTTGTAACAGTCGGATTATCAAACTCATCACCATCATGACCACAACCATTAGCAGTCACTCCTACTGGAGTGTAACTGACCACAGTTTCACCGCCAACTGTAGAATAAATTGTGACAATAATTGAAGCTTGATCAGTGCAGGATTCTTCTTTGGCCCAATCGATATTGACGTCAGTTAAATTGGCTGGATCAAGCTCAATAGTTAGACTATTACCTTCCATTAAACGGGTTTCAATTTGATTGATAGCATCAATAGAGTAGGTGACACTTGCCTTTCCCTCAGCGTCAACAATGGGGATATTAGAAACTTCTGTCACAGCAGTCCCAGCTTCAAGTTTAGAATAAATCTGAGCCAAAGCTTCGTTGACCCCAGATTCGGCAGCATTAAACACATAGGCCGACTCAGTGGTTTGAGTGGTCAGATTAATTTCTTGGGTAGTTCGGCTGGCCAGGGAAAAACTAATCACCACCAGCACAGACATGACCAGCAAGATGCTCACCGCAATCTGGCCGGTTTGGTTGGGTTGCCAACTCTGTTTCATTGGGCTTAACTATACAGAAGTCAAAGCCTGCTTGCAAAAGCAAGCAAAGTATTAGACTTACTGCGAAATAAGAAATGAGTTAATTATGGATAGATTTTATAGCATTTATGAATTATCTGTTCTACGAAAGTCAAGAACAAGCCTCTTGCCGAAGACTTAAAAATAACGTAATCTAAATATACACATGGATAATCAAGTTAATCAGCCAACAAACACCCCAAAAATGCCCTTAGTTTTGAGATTGAGTCTGATGTTTGTGGTAGGATTGGGCTTGGCTTGGGGCATTAAGTATATTTTGAGGTCTCAACCAGTCGCTCCAGATCGACCAGCCACATCCCAACCTTACGCCGATTTGCCTCAAGTCACTAAATTGCCTAGAAAACCAGCCGAAGTTGAAGCAGGAGTGTTGGATGTGATTGACCCAAACGAACAACTGTCTCAATCCACAAAAATTGAGACTGCTGACTATCAAGTGGCCATTACCGCCGCCTGGCAAGAGCTAATTGATAAAAAATTTGCCACAAGAGATGCCAGTCAACCTAATTTGGCGACTGTTCAGTATCCAGTTGCACCCAATAGTACACAGCTTCAAACAAAAGTCATTGACATTAATTTACCCGTCATGATGTCCAGTTCAGACCAGCCAGTAGGTTTTGGTTATAACCAAAGTTTGTTGGTCAACATTAATGTGACAGATAATCATCAGCTGGAACTGGTTGTTTACCAGGCTCCAGGATTCAAGGGACTAGGGGTAGTCCAAGCTTTAGATATTACTTTTGATGCTTTTGCCATTTTGGGCCGAAACTACACAGGTCCTTTGCCAGTCATTACAGCTTTTAGCGATTACCTAAAATAGATGACAAACCTGGAATGATAACAAATAGACTTGTCGCGAAATAAGAAATGAGTTAATTATGGATAGATTTTATAGCATTTTCGTTGATTCTGATGACGATAGTAGCCTCAGCTACTTGAGGAAGAAGAAGCAAAGAAAATGCATAAAAGATGCCATAAGTAGCC
>JAHIVK010000036.1 GCA_018816385.1 Patescibacteria group bacterium | reverse complement strand
GGCTACTTATGGCATCTTTTATGTATTTTCTTTGCTTCTTCTTCCTCAAGTAGCTGAGGCTACTATCGTCATCAGAATCAACGAAAATGCTATAAAATCTATCCATAATTAACTCATTTCTTATTTCGCGACAAGTCTAATGTGTTCTAACCTATGAAAATCTTACTGGTGGAAAACGAGCATAAAATTGCCCGAGCTATTAAACAGGGCTTAGAGCAAGAGGCCTATGTAGTGGATTTGGCTTTTGACGGCGAAGCGGGTTTTGATTTGGCTTCGACCGAAGAGTATGACCTAATTATTCTTGATTTAATGTTGCCCAAAATGGATGGATTGGCAGTCTGTCAAAAACTTCGCCAGGAAGAGAGTGTTCATACCCCGATTTTGATGTTAACCGCCAAAGGAGAGCTGGATGATAAGGTTCAAGGGTTTAACTTGGGAGCTGATGATTACTTGGTCAAGCCTTTTGCTTTCGTCGAGTTGCTGGCCCGCGTGCGAGCTTTGGGCCGGCGGCCTCGATCTGTTCTGCCCACTCTGCTCAAAGCGGGGGATTTGAGTTTAGACACAGTCAGTTTTGAAGTGAAAAGACAGCAAAAACCTATTGCTCTTTCCAAAAAAGAGTTCACTTTATTGGAGTACCTGATGAGAAACGCCGGCAAGATCATCAATAAAGATCAAATCATGAGCCACGTTTGGAATTGGGAAGCCAATGTGCTACCCAATACGATTGAAGTCTACATTGGTTACTTGCGCCGAAAAATCGACAAGCCCTTCTCAGCTTTGCCGGCTTTGATCAAAACCATTCGGGGATTTGGCTATAAGCTGGAGAGCGGTCAAGTCAAGAATAAGTAGTATTTATCCAGTGAAAAATGCTGTGAAAGAGCGAGCAAAAATATGTTCCATTCCGCTAGACTGAAATTAACCAGTTGGTACTTAGTCATTATTATGGCTATTACTCTGGTGTTTAGTCTGATAATTTATCAAGTTATGACTTTGGAATTGGAAAGAGGTTTGAGAAGATTTGGCAATCGAATTGATATCGAAGGACTTGAGATACTACTGCCACCAAGGCTACAACGAGAACAGCTAGATGAAAGATTGATTGAAGATCTAGAAATTGCTAAACACTTAATTTTGATTCGTTTACTCACCATAGATGGAGCAATATTAATTATTTCGGCTTTAGCTGGTTGGTTTTTGGCAGGTAAAACTTTACTACCCATCGAGATAGCTTTGGAAGAACAGAAACGATTTGTGGGTGATGCTTCTCATGAACTGCGCACACCCCTAACTGCTCTTAAGACTTCAACTGAAGTGGTCTTAAGATCAAAAAAATTAAATTTAAAACAAGCCAGACAAGCTTTAGAGAGTAATTTGGAAGAGATAGAACAGTTGGATAATTTATCTAGTGATCTATTGAGCTTGGCCAAACTTCAATCCAGCAGTAAAACATTGAGCTTCTCACAGATTGAAATTAAAAAAGTTGTGCAAAAAGTTCATAAACAACTCTCACCTCTGATCAAAAAGAAAAAGATCAGGTTAGAGCTTGATGCTAATGATCTGACACTCAAAGCGGATGAAAATAGTTTGACTCAGATGCTAGTTATTTTATTGGATAACGCTGTCAAGTACTCAAAGACTGGGGGTCGAGTTTGGGTAAAAGTAGATCGTTATAGAAATCAGATGAGAATTGAAGTTAAAGACGAGGGGTTAGGCATCTCTAAAGAAGATTTACCTCATATTTTTGATCGTTTTTATCGGACAGATCAGGCCAGGTCTAAAAGTCAAATCTCAGGTTTTGGTCTAGGTTTATCTTTGGCCAAAAGAATTGTTAAACTGCACGGTGGCAAGATTGAGGTTAGCAGTACAGTGGGGGTGGGTAGTAGGTTTAGGGTAATAATTTAAGACAAAATAGCCTTAATATGGACTTGAAATATGGTATATTAAGTGTTATTATTAGGCCATGATTACACAAACTACCCAACTTCGAGTTACTTTACCCGTTCAACTTCAGGGATATTTATATGCTAAAGCTGAAAAATTTGGTTTAAGTCTATCTGCTTATGTTAAAAATTTAATCATTAATGATGTACGAGATATTGAATATCCAGTTTTTCAAGCTTCGAGTAGAACAGAAAAAGTATATAAAAATGCTTTACAGGAAAGATCTCAAGCTATAGAAGTTGGAGATATCAATGAATATCTTGCTAACTTATGAAAATAATAACTTTCAGTCCTTTATTTCAAAAGCAAATTGAAAAAATAAAAAAGAAGGATTGTAAGTTATTTATAAAGTTTCAGAAACAACTTGGTATGTTTCAATCAGATCCCAATCATGCATCTTTAAGACTACATAAATTAAAAGGTGAGTTGCAGAACGTGTGGAGTTTATCAATTGACCTGAATGTCAGAGTGTTATTCATTAGTGATGACAAATACTACTTTTTTAACATTGGCTCTCATGAGCAAGTTTATAAGAAATAGCTAGGTATTTCTCAGCCTCTTCTCAGTTGTTTGATTTATATTGCCTTTCAGTATCAAGTTTTCTCTAATATCGAAAGGAGAAGAATGAAAAAGAGAATTATTTTTCCAGCTTTAGCTTTAGGCATCTTGACCACGGCTGGGTTCTGGGGGGCTAGCCAAGTTGTGGCTAGCCAGGGGGGGTTTCATGATGGTTTGGTCCAAAAGTTAGCTGAACGCTTCAACCTGAATCAGGCTGATGTGGAAGCAGTTTTGAATCAATACCAAAGTGAACGACGTGATCAAATGCATACAAATCGTCGGGCCCAGATTGAAGAGCGTTTAACTCAAGCTGTGAGTGATGGACAGATAACTCAGGCTCAAAAAGATGCGTTGTTAGCCAAACTGGCTGAACTTAAGGCAGATCGGCCTGATATAGCTGATTTAACTCTACCAGAGCGCCAAGCTCGCATGGAGTCCCACCGGGCGGACATGACAGCTTGGGCCCAGGCTAATGGTCTTGATCCCAACTTACTGCCAAACATTTTAGGTCGAGG
>JAHIVK010000035.1 GCA_018816385.1 Patescibacteria group bacterium | reverse complement strand
TAATTATGGATAGATTTTATAGCATTTTCGTTGATTCTGATGACGATAGTAGCCTCAGCTACTTGAGGAAGAAGAAGCAAAGAAAATGCATAAAAGATGCCATAAGTAGCCATTGCCCTTATTTCGCGACAAGTCTAATGATGATGGATTTAAACAAAATTCACGGAAGCGGTGGGTCCGCCAGGGCGGACTGTCGTCTTGCCTTGCAAGCCTCCAGATTCCCCGCGTTCACTTCGTTCGCGGCATTAACCTAGCTCGCTTCAACTTCCCAGCCGCGCTCGCCATGTGGCACGAATTGCTCCTCGCTTCACTCGTCGCTTTCACCTCCTGCCTCACGTTCCGCAAATGAAGATGCTCTGCATCTCATTTGCGGAAGCGGTGGGATTCCCCCGAATCAGGCTAGGGCCTGATTTCGAGGATAAACTTCTCATCCCACAACCATATTGTTTCAAAATTGAGCATTGCTCAATTTTGAAACAATGCGGAAGCGGTGGGATTCGAACCCACGAACCGATAAATCGGTACAGGTTAGCAACCTGTTGCAATTGGCCACTATGCGACGCTTCCCAATCTTGGCTAAATTGTACCATGTGGGTTACTTGTTCTTGCGCTCTGGTTTATCATCTTCGCGCGAGCGGAAATCCAAGAGTGTGGGGTCATCCACTGGATTCCCCCCGCAGTGCGGGGAGAATGACAAAGCGTGGGAGGGGAATAAAAACGTATTGGAGAAAAATAACAATTAGTGTCGTTGCTTATTTTGAAAGAAGTCTATAATCATGGTTGCTATAACAAGCGCAAAACAAATTTGCCGCTTTTTTATTCAAGTCAAACTTATTAAACTCGTTTTGCAGGAACAATATGATTAAACTTATCTTGGCTTCACAGTCGCTCCAAAGAAAAATCATGCTGGCAACTCTGGACCTGCCCTTCTCCATCCTACCGGCCAATATTGATGAGCAAGTCATCAAAGCCAAAAGTGAGAAAGACCGGGCCAGAAAAATTGCTTTAGCTAAAGCTCAAAAGGTTCAACTCAATAATCCAGATTCAATTATCATCGCCGCCGATACTTATACTTGGGTTAATAATCGAGCCTACGAAAAACCAGCCACTAAAAAAGAAGCCAAACAGATGCTTAAAGAACAATCTGGCAAATCAGGTGTTTGTTTGACCGGCTTTGCCTATCTGGACAGAGCAAATTCAATTATCTTTAGCCAGACTGCCATCACCCGACTGGTTTTTCGCGACCTATCAGATCAGGAAATAGAAAAATACGTTTCTCAAAACCCAGTCACTACTTGGTCGGCTGGTTTCTGCCCGGCTTATCCAGCAGGTTTGGCTTTAATCAGTCAAGTTAATGGCTCCAATACCGGCTTTTCTCACGGTCTGCCACTGGAAATGTTAGCGCCTCTGCTTAAAAAATCAAAACTGCTCTAACTGATTTTTATCCCGCTCAAAGTCTTAAAACATCATTGCAAGCTTTGCCTGGGCATATCGATTGCAATTAAAATATTGACCAAAATCGATTTATAATTTCTTTATCACTCCTGTATACTGGTCATCATGCAAATTAAAACCGCTCTCATCACTGCCTCTGGCTTTGGCACCCGCTTTTTACCCGTCACCAAAACTATTCAAAAAGAAATGCTGCCTATCTTGACTAGACCAATCATCGACTATGTGGTAGATGATTTAATTTCAGCTGGAGTTCAAAAAATTATTATCGTGATTTCTGAACACAATATGCAGCCCATGCATTACTACTCACAAAATCAGCGCCTTTACTCATACCTCAAAAAAATAGGTAAACTCGATCAATATGACCAAGTTAATAATCTTCATCAAAAAGCGAAATTTGTTTTTATTCGCCAACCTGATGTTGCCATTTACGGCACAGCCACTCCCCTAGTTTTAGCCGAAAATGAACTCAAAAATGAACCGGCTTTCTTTGTCTTCATGGGTGATGATTGTATTTTTGAGTCCAACCATCAGTCTGCCGCCAAACAAATGACCCAAGTTTTTAATCAATCTCAAGCCGATGGTTTAGTAACTTGTATTGAGAAACCAACATCAGAATTAAGTAAATATGGTGTGGCTAAACTTAAATCAAAAAATGGTTTTAGTTTCTTAGACACTTTGGTGGAAAAACCAGCTCCAGGTACTGCCCCATCAAATTTAGCCAACATTAGCAAGTACATCTTTAAACCCAATGTTTTTGAGATTCTCAAGAACCAAAAACCAGATGATCGGTCTGGCGAACTTTATATTACAGACACAGCCACCCAGCTTGCCAAACAAAGTCCCGTGGTTGTCCATCAACCCACTGGCCAATATTTAGATGGGGGCTACCCCTTGGGGTGGTTGAAGGCTAATTTAACCGTGGCTTGGGAAGATCCAACTTTGAGACAGGAATTGAAAAAGTGTTTTCAGGAACTTGAATCAGATGCATAAGCATAATCAATCCCAATTAGTAGGGCGTACAAATTAGACTTGTCGCGAAATAAGAAATGAGTTAATTATGGATAGATTTTATAGCATTTTCGTTGATTCTGATGACGATAGTAGCCTCAGCTACTTGAGGAAGAAGAAGCAAAGAAAATACATAAAAGATGCCATAAGTAGCC
>JAHIVK010000034.1 GCA_018816385.1 Patescibacteria group bacterium | reverse complement strand
GAGTTAATTATGAATAGATTTTATAGCATTTTCGTTGATTCTGATGACGATAGTAGCCTCAGCTACTTGAGGAAGAAGAAGCAAAGAAAATGCATAAAAGATGCCATAAGTAGCCATTGCCCTTATTTCGCGACAAGTCTAATACAAGAATAACTGAATAACCCGTACAAATATTTAGGTTGACAATGGTATTTTAATGGCTCCTTGATAGTTATATCTAGTTCTCGAGCTCTCAACTAAACTGGCAATCACATTAATTTGAGAGCCCTCTTTGTTCGCTTGACTACAAAGAATATTATCAGTTACAGCTTTTCCATCAATATCTATTAACGAATAGTCTGGCGAAAAGCATGAAATCGCAATGTCTATCTTAATTATGAAATTATCGGGTGAGTCTTGGGAAAAAATTACTGAAATATCCGCGTTTTTTGGTAATTGTAACTCTTGCCTCAATCTCTGCGCTACAACTTGACACCAGACGCGATTAAAATGCTCAACAATATTGCGATATTCTGTTTGTACCACTTGCATCGGTCGAGATATTCTCTCAATGAAATCGCTCAACATTGGAGGTTGGACAATTTCTGTTTTGCTTTCAACTGTTGATAATTCTTCTCTTTCTACCGAATGACCGGCTAAAATAGCTTCACTCATTAGACTCCTTTCTATTTTTTATCTTACTTATCATGTTCCAATTCAGACTATACAAACAACTTTTCATCTCTCTAATTATCGATCAAACTGCTGTAGAGAATATATCACACTATCGTTAAATAACAAAATAAATCAGAAAGTAATCATCAACTGATGCGCTCCCAAAAACCACTTCCATCGGATTGGCCTCTGTTTGATTAGCATCACCTGATGTAGAATACCTCCTATAGAGATTAGATCTGTCGCGAAATAAAAAATAGACATGTTGCAAAATGAAAAATAGCATCGTCGCCAAATACGAAACAGGTTAATTATGACAAAACTTCCTTCTCTCTCCGTCTTCTTTCCCGCCTACAACGAGGAAAAGAATATTCTGCCCTTGGTTAAACAGGCTTTGGATTTTTTACCCCAAGTGGCAACCAAATTCGAGGTGATTGTCGTGGATGACGGCTCGCAAGATAAAACTGGAGCCATCGCCCAGCAACTGGTCCAGCAATTTCCCCAAGTCAAGGTAGTCACCCACGCCCAAAACCAAGGTTACGGCGCCGCTCTTAAAACTGGGATTGGAGCCAGTCAATATGAATGGATCTTCTTTACCGACGCCGATCTGCAATTTGATATCACAGAACTTAAATCGTTTCTGCCCTCAACTCAAAAATATCGAGTCATCCTGGGCTACAGAACTAACCGAGCCGAGGGATTTTCTAGGGTTCGCAATGCTTATTTATTCAAGATATTTGTTGATTTGTTATTTCGAGTCCACGTTAAAGACATTGATTGCGCCTTTAAACTATTTAGAGCCAATGTGATTAAACCTCTTGAAATTGAATCAAATGGCGCCTTTACATCAGCCGAAATTCTCTACAAACTCAAAAAGAATCGTGTAGCTTTTAAGCAACTGCCGGTCACCCACTATTCAAGGCGTTGGGGTAATCCCACTGGAGCCAACTGGCGAGTAGTGGCAAAGGCTGGTTATGAAGCTATCAATATTTATTTAAAACTCAAACTGGAAAGACTTAGTCACTTAAATTGGTAACAATTAAATCTTTTAATATTTGTCTCAATAAATCAATATCTGTTATATTAACTTCGGTGTGAACTCCAGAAAAACCCTTGAAAGTCTGAGTGGTTCCCAAATCGTCTGTATATCCAGACAAGTATAAAACACCACTGGCAGATTTATCGCTCAAGAATACATCACCTTTTCTGGGACCGAACAAAAAATTGCCCAATTGAGTCGGGTGCTGGAAACCAAATTCATCTGCCTCTGGCCTAATGATATTTGCCTGATACCAGTCGGGATCCAGCCGGCCGGCAAATGCCAATAAAATATGAGCATCCGCAAAATCTTCTGTAATGTATATAGTTTGATACTTATCTTTTTGACTTAATACTAATTCAGCCACTTCTGGCCCCATAGGATAAAAGAAGTTTCTATATTGGTGAGGGTAAATAAACCAATAATGCAATAAGTATTGAGTGGTTAGAAAAAGAAATACTACTGCTACAACCAAACCAACCAATTTCTGCATTAATTTTTTAGGCAAAAGCTTAAAAGTTTGGTCAAAACCATAAGTAATAAAAATCACCACGAATGGTAATAGAGCACTTAACCGAACAGCTTGTGGTGAACCCACCAAAGCAGATGGTATGGCAGATAACAAAAATCCCACTAATACTAGTCGATCAACTAACTGTTTTCTTTTTAGCCAAAGCACTAAACCAATCACATAGAAAGGCATCAAAATCCAAGCCAATTGACCAAAACCTGGATCTTGTAAATACTCCAATGAATCACCGCTTAAAAATAAGTAATTTGGAGATATAGCTGTCACATAATCCTTGACAAAATTTTGGATGGTTTGTTCTGGAATTGAAAAAACCCGCCGACAGATCTTAGAAAGCAGACCTGGATCAACCAAAAAACAAAAATTATGTCTTTCTATGACCACCACCTCAACTCCTTGACTTTGAGTAGATGAAAGTTGAGATAATCTAGCCATGACTGAAGCATCTGTCATCTGGAAAATTAATGGCAAAAGAGTTATGCCTAATCCCAGAAGCACAAATCCAAGTTGTGGTCGAAGATGACGGTTCATCAGCAGTATGCCTAACCAGCCAAGAGCTAACACAGCCACGATCAGACGAAAAGCCACATAGGTATAGAAAGTCAAACCTAACAACAAACCAGCTACTAGGCTTATCCAAATAGATTTTTTTTGACTGCTTATCTGATACAAAACCAAATTGAAACCAAACACAAACATGGCTAGAGCTAAATTTGATTCAAAAGCCATCCGAGATAAATGGACTGACCAAGGACTGACGGCCACGATCAATGCCGCTAGTAAGGCTAATTTCTCATGATGTAAAACCTGCTTGACTAGCCAATAAATACCAACGACCAAGAGTGATCCGGCCAAAATTGATGGCAGTTTAACAGCTAGTGAGCTTAAACCTAAAAATGCAATGCTGGGTACAACTGCATAGATGTAGACTGGTAATTTATAATCGCCAAATGCTTGAAAAACCATTGGCCAAGCCCTGCCCCATTCATCTTTACCAGTCTTTAAAATTGAATAGGCATTATAGCCAATACTCATCTCATCATGAGTCAATCTCAATTCATCTAAATTAATCAGTCTGACAAACAATGCCAAACCTACAATTAACCACAGTTTCCAATTTTTCATCTTTACTTTTTAATTAGACTTGTATTATCATCCTCGCGCCGTCTGTCATCCTCGCGCTAGCGGGGATCCAGTTCTGTGTCTATTTTTGTAACTAATAATCGAGACTAATTTGGCCTTGGGCATTCTAATTCGATTGGGTGTGAATAACAAAGCAATAATGCCTGAGACAAACAACAAACCAGCAAACACAGTTAAAATATGAGCATAGTTTAAGACTTCAGCCAATAAGCCTACCGAAACAGGACCAAAAATATAAGCTAAACTGACGGCCGAATTTCTAAGACCAGTTAGATCATTGCCAAACTCGTCCACCCGATCATAAAAATCTTCAAAAATTCCTCCCACTTCCGGGAAATCAATGGCAATAAACAAAGAAGCCAACAAAATAATGGGAATAATCCAAGCACTGACTCCCACTATAAAAGATCCCACTCCCAAAACAATCGCTCCAATAATGGCCATCAGAAAAATCACTCGAGTCCGTTTAAAGATTTTGCCAAACCGGGAGATAATGACTGGAGCTAACAAGGTGGGTAAAACGTAGGCTGGAATCACAAAACTACCAGCTTGACTAAAGAGTCGAATCTGCTCAGACAACATGGGACCTGCTACCCAAATAGCCGCATCTAACATGATCATCGAGAAAAAGAAAATATAGATGGGCCAAATCTTTTTAAGCATCTGCCACCAAATTTGCACCTCTTCTGACTGACTCCGCTGAGGACTAAGCTGGGATTTGGGTAGAGGTTGGATTTCTGACGATTTATTGGTAGAAAAAATAAAACTAGCTAAACCAAAGCAAGCAAGGGATAGTAGGAAAACCAAGTTCTGATCAATCTCAAACAGTAACCCTGCCACAATCGGAGTAGATAACAAAGCCATGGCTTTAAAAACATCCAAAATACTCCAAGTAAAAGCGTGTTCACTAGGCTGAACCGACCGGTTAACAAAATCAAAAGAGGCAAAATTGATCATTTCGTAATAGACACCCCAAACCATCATGGCTACCAAATAACCCACCGCCAAAGTGGGAAAGATCCAAAAAATAATGGGAAACCAAACGCCAATCAGGATTAACCATTTGATAAAAAATCGATAGTTTGTGTTGGGTAGTTTACGAGATATCAGCCAATCTGTGGACAATCCCACTACCGAAGAGCAACTCATGACTAAACCTACAACCAGCATATGTCCAAAGTATTCATTCAGTACTAATGGGGTGACATATGCCATTAAAGTGTCAGCCAAGCAAATGAAAAATAAAATTAAACTGTACCAAAGGACTTTTTTTTGAGAGGTGCTAGCTGTCGGCCAAATCAGGATTTGCTTCAT
>JAHIVK010000033.1 GCA_018816385.1 Patescibacteria group bacterium | reverse complement strand
GAAATAAGAAATGAGTTAATTATGGATAGATTTTAAAGCATTTTCGTTGATTCTGATGACGATAGTAGCCTCAGCTACTTGAGGAAGAAGAAGCAAAGAAAATGCATAAAAGATGCCATAAGTAGCCATTGCCCTTATTTCACGACAAGTCTAATTGTACTACACTACATTAGAGTTTGAGAAGCAATTTGAGTCAATGAGTTGACAACTTCTGGTTCAACTAAATCTGCCCGAATTGGTAAAGTTTCAAGTTCACATTCTATGTGGACTGGTCCACCAGCTATTTCTTGCATGGCTAAAATTAAAACCTGTTGAGTCTTGGGGCTAACTAGTTGCTCTTGGTGAAAGCGATAGTAAACTTGGATTAATACTTGGCCATTCTCTGCAGAAATTGGTTTGGCAGACCTGAGCAGGGCGGCTATAGTGCTATTTTCCCTGCCGACACAGCTTAGAAATTGATCCCAATTTTGCAGAAGTTTTTGGCAGTCGCCCATGACAGGTCTGCTGGCAGATAGGGTATCATTTTGAGGTTGTTGAGGAATAATGGGTTTTGTGTGATTGGAGTTCTGATCTGATTTGAGTGAAGCTTGATTTTGAGTAGTTGATTGGTGGTTGGATAAAGATGGTTTTTTGGGTGGGGGTGAGGCTTGATCAGCATTTGAGGTTTGACCACCGTTTTTTTGCCTAGCTCTAAAGATAATATCCAGACACTTGAGTTCTAAAGCCAAATAACCAATGGGCGAGGTTTGAGCAATTGGCACCTGCATCAGTTCTTGGAGTAAAAATTTAGAGATACTCAATTGCAGTTTGGGTTTCTCTGGATGAATTTGCAAGGATTTGAGTAGATCCAGATGAAGTTCAGACAGAAGTTGAGTTAAAAAAGCCGATTCGTTGATACCGCCTTTTCTGAGCGACTCAAATAACTCAACTACCAGTTTGGCGTCTTTATCGATGATAGCTGTGATTAATTGCCAAACTTGATCCTGGAGAGAACCACCTAAAAATTGAGCAATCTTTTTTGATGTGACTTGACCGGTTTCATCGGCAACCATTTCCAACAGTTTGACAGCATCTCTAAAACTGCCCTCAGCCAGATCGGCAATTTCTTTGAGAGATTGGTCAGTCACTTCCAGCTTTTCTTGTTTGACCACACTTTTTAAAGCCTCGATGATTTCTGAGGTTGAAGCTCGGTGAAATTGAATAACTTGACATCTTGAAACCACAGTAGCGGGGATTTTGTGAGCTTCGGTAGTGGCTAAAATGAACATGGCGTGGGGTGGTGGCTCTTCCAGAAGTTTAAGCAGAGCATTAAAAGCTGGAGTGGTTAACATGTGGGCTTCATCCAAAATGTAAACACTCATCATGCCGTCTTGAGGAGGCAGGGCGGCTCGTTCAATTAGACTTCGCACATCATCAATGCCTCGATGACTGGCGGCATCTAATTCTTGGACCACATAGGATTGACCATCCATAATCTGCCCAGTTGCAGGTGATGGGCTTGGTTCTTGAAGTGGAATGGGTTGAGTTGAACCTGGCTTAAGATAGGCCTGAATGACTTGTTTTTTATTCTTGGGATCATTGAGCAGGGCTCCAATAATTCTGGCTGTTGAGGTTTTGCCTGTGCCTTTGGGACCAGTGAACAGCATCACCTGAGGCAGTTTGCCTTTCTTGAGCAGGTCCTGCAGTTGCTTTCTGACTGATTCCAGATGAAGCTGTTTAATTTGTTGTGGTCGGTATTGACGGATCCAAGACATAATTTTTATTCGTGATGAAATCCTAGTAAGTGCATTAAACCATGTTCAATGTAGAAACAAATTTGTTGATCAACCAGTTTGCCAAAACGCTTGGCAGTGGTGACAGCTTCTGGAAAACTAACCACCACATCACCTAGATGGGGGGGAATGCCCTTGGGTAAAGGAAAATCATCCAGTTTATCTTTCTCGTGTTGAGGAAATGATAAAACATCTGTGGTGCCTTTATGGTTCAAACTAGAGCGATTTAATTCCTCAATTTTGCGGATACCGACAATGGAAATATCGACTTGGGCATTGTCGACTTTGTGTTCAGTCAGCTTTTTTTTAACCGTTTCTCGAATGAGTTTTCGATTAACCGGATAACGTGAGCCGACAAATAAATTTATTTGAATCATAGTAGGTATATCAGAAGGTATGCACAACAAACCTAGTCTACTAAAGATCACTAGAAATAACAATCACTCGGCTGATTCAGTCAATTGATTGATCAGTACGAATTCGATTCTTTTGATTGATTCAACCATGTTTTGGGCTAAAGTTTTATCAATCTTCTGAATATTTTGGAAAATGTCTGTCCAACTTTCAAGATCTAAAGATTTTTTGATCAGGCTTTGGTTTGCAGGAAAAGGTGAGTGGGCAGACAGTTGATGGAGTAATCTGAGCATTAACGCCTGACAGAGTAATTTTTGCATCTGAATTGAATCTGGATGGTCGGCAATCAGGGAGTGAAGAGCGGGATCAATTAAACCGGCTGCGAGTAAGGAGTTATAAGTCATTTTGTTTCTCCAGTCAATAATTGGCACAATGGGACTGGACCTAATTTAGACTTACCGCCTGCCTCGTCTAGTAGCAAGATAATCATTTTACCTTTTGAATCTGGATGCCAGGCTTGGGTGGCTCTAATTAATTCGGGTGATAGACCCACTTGAAAGCGTTGAACGTGAGCCGGGCCAACTTGGGTAATCAAACCAACTGCAGCTTTTTGGCGAGCCGGATTGATTAACACAACTTTCCGGTATTTAAACCAGGCTAGGTACTCTGACCTGCGAGTTGACCAATCGGGCAGTTTGTGCAAAGGTATGGCCACGCCAAAAGCTTCATGTTGGTAAGTTTTATCTTTATCGGTCAACCAACCAAAAGTTGAACGTGACTGACTTAAACCTGCTTCCTCCAGTTGATGGGCTGATAATTGGTCATTGGGATGAGTGGGGTAGTGAGGTAAGGCTTGAGCATGAGCGATAGTGTAGGGTAAACGGTAATTTTCAAGTTCTGCCGTGACTGTTAAACCCATCATATCGCTTAACTGTTGTTCAAAGTAAAGCTGATCAGGTAATTCTGCTTGACCAGCTGGAGCTTGAGCCAAAGTTGCTAATTTTTGTAAAATTTGAGCATGTTCTTCTCCAGTAACTTCTATAGAAACACGAGCTTGGTCTGGTTTAAATTCTTGGTTCAAGTTTTGTTGAGCGCTGACTTCTGGAGAAAGCACTGCAAAATCAACTTGGGTTAATTGAGGATTAAATTGTTTGAGATAACTCCAGGTCTGCGGATAATCAGTTTTCAGCCGATGTTGTTCTTGTTTGATGGTGGCAATTAAACTGTCGCGAAGTTGGTGGTGGGCAGAGTTAGTTGAGGCAGGCATTGACTTTAAGTCACCTTTTTAGTTGTTAGTAAAGCTTGATTTAACCTGGATAAAGTCAAATCATGACCAATCACAGCCATGGTTTCAAACAGGGGTGGGGTTTGAGTTTGACCCGTGATAGCCACTCTGACCATCATGAAAAATTGACCTTTTGACCAGTTTTGCTTTTCTTGCAGATTTCTAATCTTTTCTTCCAGTTGAAGTGTTAGCCAGTTTTGAGCAGAAAGACTGGATAAAGTAGATATAAGTTGATCTAATTGCTCTGCAACTTGATTAGCTGAACTTTTTTTGAGCAAATCTTTTTGATTAATTTCAATTGGTCTATAGATAAAAGCTGTTAAATCCTCAAAATCGCTCAAAACCACTAACCGCTCTTTAATTAAAGGCAAGACTTGAGGTAAAAACTGAGATGGAAAATCGGTTGGCACAAATGGCTTAAGTTTTGAAATTAAATCTTTATTTGTCAGATTTCTGATGTAAATACCATTTAACCACTGGAGTTTTTTGAGATCAAAAACCACTGTTTTTTGACTAATGTCTTGGGGGTTAAACTCTAGAATGTACTCGTCCAGAGTTAGGATTTCTCGCTCGTCATTGGTGGCCCAGCCCAGGATCATCAGAAAGTTTAACAGAGCTTCTGGTAAATATCCTTGGTCGAGAAACGAACCGACCGAAACAGTGCCATGGCGCTTGCTCATCTTGCCCTTACCATTGGGGTTTAAGTAGATGGGGATGTGGGCATAAACAGGCAGTGGCCAGTTAAAAGCCTGATACAGCAGGATATGTTTGGGTGTAGAGCTGATCCACTCTTCTCCTCGCATCACATGAGAAATCTGCATTAAGTGATCGTCAACCACTACCGCTAAGTGATAGGTGGGGAAACCGTCTGACTTGATTAAGACCTGATCATCAACTTGGTCTGAATCAAATTCAATTTGGCCTCTAATTAAATCGGTAAACGAAACTTTTTGGTGATCTGGGACTTTGAGTCGGATGACGTACGGTTGTTCTTTGTCCAGTTTGGATTTGACTTCTTGGGGTGATAAGTTCCGACACAGACGATCGTATTTGGGAGGCGAGTGATCGGCTCGTTGTTGATCCCTTAATTTTTCCAGCCTGTCTTTGGAGCAAAAGCAGTAATAGGCTTGACCTTTCTCGATTAACTGTTGGGCATGTAGGCGGTAAATTTCTAGCCTTTGGGATTGGACGTAGGGAGCAAACGGTCCACCCACAATGGGACCCTCATCTGCCGGCAAATGAAACTTATCCAAGATTGAGATAATTTGTTCTTGAGCTCCCGGTACTTCTCTGGTTTGGTCAGTGTCTTCAATCCGGAGCACAAACTGGCCATGATGGCGTTTGGCGTAGGCATAATTCTTAAGCACAATCGACAAACTGCCAACGTGCATTTCGCCGGTCGGACTAGGAGCCACTCGAGTTCGAACGACTGAATCAGACATAACAAAGATTATACAGCAATAATTATTGATAAATTTAATCTAGAACCACTTCAAAACTTAAAAATTCGCAACTTACAGATACATTTCCTTCCACAATAAACTCAAAAAGACGCGCTTTGTTGATGCGTTCGCTCCATAAAAATTCTAATTGAAATCTGTGAGCTCACTCGACGAATTCAACTCCAAACAAATAGCTTAACTCACTTGGGATGTGTTGAATTCATACGCTCTACAAATCGCGCTTTTTTCGTTTTTTGAAGTATTAGTTGTTACTTTGAACAAATTGCGGATCGAGGGCGGGAATTAGGGCCAGAAAATCCCCGTCACCTTCAAAAACGTAGATAGGTTGAAAATAATCTTGACCATCTAAGTCATCATAATAACCCAAACTAACTTGTCTAATCACCGCTTCCGGTGTTTTGCCTGGATTGACCACCAAACCTTCACCGGCTTGCAACATTTTCAAAGCAGTTCGGACGTCTCTGAGTGGATAAGTGTGCATCTGCCCATAATCGATTAGATAGTAGTAATTGTGAGCTTCCACAATACTTTGTTGACCAGAGAAAAAGCCCGATACAATGGCATGGACCACGCCCACATAGCCTCGTTGTGTGTAGACTTGATAAATCCCGTCAATGGGTCGGCGGTTAATATCAACTTGGACAAACTCGGCATTAGAAACTGACACAGCCGGTTCTAATTTATTGCCCGAACTAGTTAAATAAGAAACTTGAGCCGAAGCTGTGGCAATATCGGGACCAAAATTACCCGCTAGTCCAGCAAATGACTTGACTTGACTGGCTACATCGTAGTTGTTCGGCAGTTTATTGGCCAAAATTAAATCTGGTCGATTCAAGTAATCAGTTTGAAAGTTAAAGACTCGATCTCTAATATCAATATCAAAAGTACTGACTAAGGGTTCAGTTTTGGTAAAGCGAAAAGTCCTATCGTTTAAGATTTCAGGTTCAAATACGAAATTGAACTTACTGGCAATTGATTTTGCTGTATCACTATCAAATAAACTTGGTCCTTTTTTGGGCATGAAAAAGACTTTCATGCGATCAGTTAGATCTGGTAGGCGACCATTGGCTGTTTCTAATTTATAAGACGTAGGTACTTTGGTTGAAGTTGGCAAGTTAATAGCCGGCAATTTACCAAAACCGACTGTGGGTGGTGGCGGTGGTGTAGGGTGAGTGGCTTGCCAGTAAACAGCAAAAGATCCTATCAGAAATCTCAGGACCATGTAGGCCACCAAAGCCATCAGACCGTACTTAATGAATTTTCGGCTGTAGTCTTTAAACGTGGTAAGATTAAGACCAGTATTTGAGCGAGATGTCATGCGTATCACTATCTTAACACTTTTTCCAAAATATTTTGAGTCACCTCTCGATGCTTCAATCTTGGGTAAAGCCAGGAGTAAACATTTAGTCGATATTGACCTAGTCAATATTAGAGATTTTGCCCAAGATAAACACCAGACGACTGATGATCGGCCTTTTGGCGGTGGCCCCGGCATGGTGATGAAAGTTGAACCCATCGATCTGGCTTTGGCTAGCTTGAATGTTCACAAGGGACAGGCTAATACCAAAATTATGCTGTTGTCTGCCAAGGGACCGGTTTTTGATCAAGCCCAGGCAAGGGAATTTTCTGAATTATCTCATCTGATGTTAATTTGTGGTCATTATCAAGACGTGGATCAGCGAGTAGTTGATCATTTAATTGATGGACAATTATCTGTGGGTCAATATATATTGACTGGCGGAGAACCAGCTGGTTTGGTGGTTATTGATGCTGTAACTCGACTTTTACCTCAAGTTTTGGGTAATCAAGCTAGTTTGGATGGAGAGACATATGCCAAACCTGGATATGTCAGCCCGCCTCAATATACTCGGCCAGCTGAGTATAAAGGCTGGCAAGTGCCAGAAATCTTATTGAGCGGAGATGACAAGAAGATTGCCGATTGGAAGAAAAATCAATTAGCTCCTGGATTCCCGCTGGCGCGGGAATGACGAAGGCGTAGTCATTGGGGTACTAATTGAGAAACTCAGGTGAAATTATTGACTTAATCTTTGGGATAAAGCTTGAGTCACAGAAAGAAGCTTGAAATCAAGTTGATTGACTAATTTG
>JAHIVK010000032.1 GCA_018816385.1 Patescibacteria group bacterium | reverse complement strand
TGGATTTCTGGGAAAGTCGGCGAGGTGGGCTTTAAGCGGGATATTTTTGATGGTTTTTGCCAAGAGACGAATAAAAAAAGACTTGTCATAACTTTATCGGGACCAAGAAGAAATGGCAAAACATTCTTAATGAAGCAGACAGTGGCGTGGCTGATAAAAAACAAGCGCGTTTCACCTCAAAATATTTGCTATTTCCAGTTTTCCGGAAGTTTGAACGAGAAAGGCATCATCAGCGCGCTTTTGGATTTATTTTTAAAAAAATACGCAGGCAAAGGAAGAAAATATGTTTTTTTTGACGAAATTCAATATGTTGATTTTTGGCAAGACCAAATTAAATACTCTTACGATCTGGGAGACAGCATAAAATTTGTCGTCAGCGGTTCAACCTCTCTATTTTATCATCAAAAGTCAAAAGAGAGTCTGGGGGGCAGAATAGCGAAGTATAAGCTTGGAGTTTTAAATTTTCATGAGTATTTGAGATTTAAAAAGATTGAAGAACCATCAGAAAATCGAGCAAAATTCATCTCTAACTTGCCTATTTACAAGACAGAGTTTAGAAAATATCTGGCTCACGGCCAATATCCGGAACTGGTAACTCATCCGGAATTAGATCCTAAAAAATATATTTTAGACTTGAGCGATCAAGTAATTAATTTTGATATTCCGTATTTCTCGGCAAAAATTGACAGGCAGTTAGTTTACAACGTGGTTAAAACTTTGGCGTTTGACCTGGCGCAGGAATACAGCGCGAGCAATTTAGCGAAAACTTTGTCAGCTGACAGACGGGAAATAGCGAAATATATCAAAATCCTTGAAGAAATCGGTTTGTTTAAGGTGTGCTACAACGGCGGTTTCAAAAGTATGAGAAAAAAACTATCGGGATCTAAAAAAATTTACGGCCTTAATTTAAATTTAGCGCTTTTACTCAACGGGTTTGACATTTCTTATTTTAACGACACGAGAGTTTTGGGCAGATATTTTGAAAATTATGTATTTATGAGGATTTTGGAAAAATACGGAAAAGTGGAATATTATAGAATTAACAACAGAGAGTTGGATTTTGTGGCGGAGAACGTGGCTTTTGAAATAAAATCCGGAGTCAATGCGAACGCGGATAAATACCAAGAATTAGCCATAAAACTCAAGAAACAGTTTTTTTTAATTTCCGAAGAGGAAGCGTATTTAATGTAGCGCCTCAAAAAACAGTACCATTGTCTGTTCACATGGCGACCCACTTTACTGCCTAAACCAATATATTCAGGGAATCAGGCGCTTAACCGATAAAGACATTGAAAACCTAAGTGATGAACAGCATCAATTTAAAGGAGCGATCAGAGAAATCAAAATTAATTCTGGTCAAGCATGTGAGATACTGCCGATTCAGATTGTTTAATCAACATCACATTACTCCAATTTTTTTTCCAGCTCCCCCAGATCACACAACCCCCGTTGACAAGAATGCAAGTATGACAGCGTTTGCAAACGGTCGGCAGTAGGTGTCATTATTTCCAGCTCTTCAACCGCGTTATCCAGGTTAGTAGCCCAGGCGTACCACTGCCAGCGTCCACCCCAATCAATATTTTGCCAAAGTAATTCTGCAGTCAAGGTTGAATCTGGCTTGCCCTTGCCAATAATTAAAATTGTCCGATGCGTATCATCAAATATATCAGTCACATTCTTTGAATTCAAATCGCCAAATCCAGGAAAGTGCTCAAATCGAAATTGACGATATTGACTAACATACTCAAAACCAACAGTTCGCCATCTAGCCTGTTCTTTAAAATTAGCTGGATCAAAGGGTAATGGACTTGGGATGCCAAATCCACCCACATCTACAACAAGTTGACTTGGCTACTGTTTGAGATGTCGGACTTTAACATCTAATTTTTCTTGATACAATTATTTCTACTAACTTAAGGAGTCACCTATGCTTGGCAGACCAGAATGGTTCACTAGAAGAAAGTATGGCGGTTGGGGAGTTAAACCCACCTCTTGGCAGGGATATATGTATATCGCTTTTCTCATCCTGCCTTTTGTTTTCTTTCAAGCAGTTCCTTCCGTTAATCAGGACCTGAGAATCCAAGTCACCATCGTCTGGTTAACAATTTTAGTGACGGATGTGGGTCGGATCATGGTTAATTTGCCTCTGTCTAACAAAGAGCGTCAAATTGAAGCTTATGCTGAGCGGAATGCCCTTTGGGCAGTGATTGGTGTGTTAGTTTTTGGAGTTCTGTTCCAACTATTGACCAGCGTGCTTGATCAGAATATGAAAGTCGATTGGTTTATTGTGGGTGCTTTAGGTGCCGGAGCTTTAGTTAAAAGTATCTCCAATTTCATATTGGATAGAAAAAGATAAACTTCTGATGCAGTGGTTACTTCATCTCTACCGTTGGCTGATAGCCAGAAAGGCTGGCTATCGCCTTAATCTCCATCTCTATAAACTAAGTTTGAGAGGCATTGGCGTCTTAAACAGCGAAGGCAGTTGGGCCACTGGCGAAACAGCTTTTTTTGAATGGCTGAAAGACAACCAATTAAGCCCTCAAGTAATAATTGATGCTGGAGCTAACACTGGCCATATTAGCCTTGAACTACTTGAGATTTTCCCCACAGCTCAAATTTGGGCTTTTGAACCTCATCCCAAGACTTTTGAGCAGCTTAAAAAAAATGTGCAAAGTCACAAAAATATTCATGCTATCCAAGCGGGACTGGGAGACAAAACTCAGACAACTACACTTTGGGATTTTGCTAAATCTGCACCTTTGAAATCAACTCAACCCACTTCGACTCTATCTTCACTGCACAAACCAATCATCACCCAGCACTATGGTCAACCCGCTCAAGGATACCAAGTCAATATCACTACTTTAGATAAAGTAGCTCAACAACATCAACTGACTCAGATTGATCTTTTGAAAATAGATACCGAAGGTCACGAATTATCAGTTCTCAAAGGAGCTAATCAACTCCTCAAAAACGGTAAAATAAAAGTTATCCAATTTGAGTTTAATGAACTCCACGCCTACTCAAAAGTATTTATGAAAGATTTTGTCGAACTGCTGAATGACTTTGATTTTTACCGCCTCTTACCGGATGGCCCAGTGGCTCTTGGTCCTTACCGCCCCATTACTCACGAAATTTTTGGTTTCCAAAATATCGTGGCCATCAAGCGAAATAAATAATTTAAATCTCAACTTTTTTCCTATTTTGTCTTGAATCTAACCAACCCAAAACTGTGCCACCCATGATCATGATATCGCTGGTAATTTGCAGCACAGGTAACCAATACCAACCAGTTTGAGCCCAGCGCCAGTTTTTGAAAATTGACCAGCTAATATACACAAATGTGGCCAACATCAGACTAATGCCAAAATAAGACTGGCAGGTTTCAAGCCAAAGAGATAACAAACTAAAAGCCAGCAAGTACCGACCAAAAATTAACTTAACTTTTGTCCGAATCAGATTAGCTCTGGCATCCCCGACTGCCATGTTCACCACAGTG
>JAHIVK010000001.1 GCA_018816385.1 Patescibacteria group bacterium | reverse complement strand
TCAATTAAATTAAATTTTTTGTGAATAAAAGGCACTTGCAGATGTAAATTGTTGGTTTTGGCCAAACTAAAAAACAAACTGCCATCGGTTACAGCCATTAGATAATCAAACTTGCCTGTCCACCAAAGTTTTTTCCACCAGGCCACAGTGGTCATTAAAGGACTAAAAATAAACTCCAAACTGGATAATTTCTTGTTTAAAAAATGTTCATATGTGACACGATATTCTCTAAGGGCTGATGTTTCTTTATCTTTGAGCATCGAGCTGGGACGACTAACTGCAATTTGCACACGATGCTTTTGACCAATGACCAAAGCCATTTCCAATAAATGTTTTTCTCCACCGCCAGTGATCATATCTTTAAAGTAGGGAGAAAAAATACAAACTTTCATATTTTAGATCTGCTTTCGCTAGCTAAAGTGGGTTGTTTAACCAATCTTGACGAATTTCTGTTTCTTTCTTTTGGTAACGCTCGCCAATCGAGGGAATTTGTTGACGTTCCCAAACCTGAATATAAACTAAAGCTCTATTAATGCCTTGGATTAAAGCTTCAATCAAACCGGTTTGACCGTCTTTTATGCCACCTTTCAAATAGGCTCTCTTAATAAACTCTCGAAACATTTTTTTGACAATCAATCTAAAATTAACATCAGGCGTCTTGTCTGATTTAGCCAATAACTCAGCCTCTTTGGGAGTCCAGAGAGCAGTTTTATAAAGACCATCAATGGCATTTCGATGAGTTAGGTGAATTAGGGGTGAAGCCAACAATTTTTGTTGACCAGCAAAAACTGGAGATTCATGGATAATGCCCTGCCAAGTTTTAAGTTTCTCTACCAAAAAAGCTCTAGTGACTTGGTCAGTTTGCCAACCGCCACCCTTCATAACCCGACCAAAATAAACATTTTGTCGATTGAAGGCCAAAGCCTCAGCTGAGTTTGTCTCAATATTAACCAAAATTTCTTGAGCCAATCTAGGTGTGACCCGCTCATCCGCATCAATATACAAAACCCAAGGGGTTTTAACGTACTTCAATGCCTCAGTTCTCAAATAAGCAAACGAGGGACTTTTAATAGAAACAACTCTGGCTCCCCAAGATTCAGCCATTTTGACAGTCTCATCAGACGAGCCGGTATCAATCACTAAGACCTCCCCAGTCCAACGCAATGTATTTAAACAAGCCTCGATCATCTGCTGTTCATTGAAAGCTAGCACCACAGCCGTCACTAAGTCTTGAGGAGTTTGAGATTTTTGAGTTGGTTTGTGACTTGAGTTCATAGATTGTTGTGCCAATTATAATAAAGGTTGTTTGCCAAACTGTCCGCCCAAAAAGTGCCAAACGGCCCTAATTTTGTATTGATTACCAGATCTTAAATCGCCAACCATCAGCCTCAAACCAACCCACCAATCTTTGAGCCTTCCATGCTTCATGATCAGTATATATCGATTTCTAGTTAGGTAGTAATCAGCGGTCATGGAACCCGCTCCACCTGCTGAACCAGCATTTTTGTGCCAAACTTTGGCCAAGGCACAAAATCCAATGCCATAACCGGCTTTTTTGACTCTTAAACTTAGATCCAGGTCCTCATTGTATAAAAAATAATCTTTATCAAAAGTGCCAACTTTTTCCAAGATTTCTCGCTTAATCAATATGGCGCAACCTGTGGCAAAATCGCTTTCAATCTGATGGTCAAACTGACCTCGATCAAGTTCATCAACACCTCTGTGAAAAAAGGCCAAGTGGTCCCAATCCAAACTGCCTCCAGCATACCATAGGACTCGACCTCGATCTTGAGACCCATAACTGGCTTTATGGTACTCACAGCCCGGGTAAAAATAGATTTTGGCCGAAATCAATCCATGGTTTGGATACTGGTGGGCATGATCAAGTAAATTGATTAAACAGTCTTTATCAATAACTGTATCGTTGTTGAGTAAAAAAATAAAATCTGAATTATACTTTTCAATGGCGTAGTGCAAACCTAAATTATTGCCACCGGTAAAACCTAAATTTGACTGACTGCGAATCACCTCAAACCAAGACCGACGCAGATTTGGGGGTAATCGATATCTTTCACTTGACGCATTATCAACCACGATGACTTTAGCTTTAAAGCCTTTTTTGGTGATTTTAGTCAATGATTCCAGAGCCTGGTTAGTCAAGTTTGGCTGATTAAAGTGGATAAGAATAATTGAAATGTGAATCACACATAAGATTATAACAGTTTACAGGCGAAATTTCCGCTTCAGCCTCCAACAGACTTGAGTCAATCCTTGAGTTTGGTCAACCATTAAATCAGCCTGCCAGTATTTAAGTTCCTTAATTAATTCTTGTGTTTGTTGGGACAACTCTGCTGGTCTGATGGGTTCATCTAATAACTCTGCCTTTTCCAAAAGTTTGGCTGTTCTAACGGCTTCACTCAAGCTTTGCAGGACAGACATAGTCACACCCCTGCGACCATCTTTATAGCCTTCAAATAAAAATAATCGGCGAAATAATTCATGAAATAAGCTGGTCAGGGGCGAAGCAAGTGCCGATTCCAGGTTCTGTTCACTAGCTTGAATGGTTGTGTAACGATTAACTCTTTCTACAAACTGGCTGACTGACTGATAATTGTGATGTACAATCGCCCATTCGGGATTAGCCGGCAAAGTAATGACTTGACCATCTACCTGGGGCTGGGCGTGAATTTGGGATGGCCAATTAACCTTACCTGTTTTAAACAATCTCAAAACGTAATCTGGCCACCAACCGGTATGTTCCAACCATTTGCCCAACATCATGTTCTGTCTGGGCAATTTAAAGGCCACGACTGCTTCTGGCTGACCGGCCGTGCCAGCTACAACGGCTTCAATATATCGGCGCAATGTTTCTGGAATCTCTTCATCTGCATCAACCACCAGTGTCCAGTCGGCAGTAACTTTAGATAAGGCCATGACTCGAGCCGGTTCAACGTAACCTACATCTGGAGTTGAAAAAATTTGATCTGTGTATTTGCTGGCAATCTTGACTGTATCATCACTGCTCTGCATATCCACCACCACGATTTGATCGGCAAACTTAACCGACTCCAGCGTTCTAGCCAAAGTTTGGGCCGCGTCTTTGGTATTCACCACTACACCTAAAGTAGACATAGTATAAGTTTACAGTATATTGGACTTTCTGTGAAATAAGAAAACTGTTACTTACTAACGCGTCATCCTCGCGAAGCGGGGATCCAGTGGATTCCCCTCCCTACGGTCGGAGAATGACAATTAAGTTGATTTGGCGTGTTTGA
>JAHIVK010000031.1 GCA_018816385.1 Patescibacteria group bacterium | reverse complement strand
CTAGTGTTTTAATTGTGATTTGTTGGTACATGGTGAGCATTGACTGGATCCTTACTGGGTAAATTATTACTCAGTAAGTCTGACCCATTTTCTGCACATTTTTAAACTATTACCATGCACATTATTAAACTATTATTAACAAAACTCACAAAATCAAGTATTAACAATAGAGGTTACAATAAATTCTTGATACTTAAAGGCAAAATAGAAGTGGGGATTAATGAAAAAAAGATAGAAGCTGATAAGCAATGGGATGGTCTTAAGGGTTACATCACAAACACAAAATTGTCTGCCAAAAAAATTATTGATAACTACAAGCACTTGTGGCAAATAGAAAAAGCTTTTCGTATCTCTAAAACTGATTTGAGAATACGACCGATATACCACCGCCTTCGCCATCGTATTGAGGCTCATATCTCAATTGCTTTCGTGGCTTATTCCATTTACAAAGAGCTTGAAAGACTGCTTATAAAGCACAAAACAGGTATCAGCGTAAAACGAGCGGCTGAATTGACACATACTATATATGAACTTAGCTACACGCTTCCTCAATCAAGGTTAATGAAAAACATTATCCTTGGAATGGATAATGATCAGAGGGGTGTTTGCTTAGCTGTGCAAAAAGGCTGAGGGTGTCCCAACGCACAAAACAGGAAAATAGAGAATGACTGAATGGGTCAGCGCCAAGATAGGGTAGGGTGATCATATGGATGAGAAAACCAATCAGAAAGATAACGGCCGTACATGATGGCAAAGTGAATATGGATTTGAGTGAAAAATGATTCTCAAGTTGGATGGTTGAAAATAAAACATAAACTAGATAAATACTGTAGCCAATAATTCTCATGGATTGGTCAGACACTTTAAATTCAGGCTACCCAGCTATTAGTTTTCACCAAACAATAATGTTTGCCACTCCTGCCAGGAAGATTGGTTGGCAGTTGCAGGCTCTTCGGCCTCAATCTCGACCGGATCGATGAGTGGGAGTTGAATGACTACCTCACCTTCTTTTTGCATCAACAGTTCATCTCGGATAATTTGTTCCTTTTTAAAATCGTCTTCAGACTGACTGGCATCTAACTCTTGCTGAGCCTGTGTGGCTTCTTGTCTTAACTTTTCGACCTTAGATTCAATAACTTGAGCTGTAGTAGTCACTTGCTTGTTTCTTTGCCCAGTTTTATAGAGCGACATCATAAATACTATCCCCAGAACTGTTAAAACCAGAGCTGTCAGAGGATGATTGAGGACTTGATTCATGTCTATTTCTTTATTCACAAGTGTTGTTGTTTGTCCTAGCCTGTGTTATTATAAGACCCAAGCGACTGGACAGAAATCATATCTTATCGGTTGTCAGGCGTAACTTTGAGGTACTAAAGAAAAGGATAGCACATGCAGACTCTTGTTGATGCCCAAACTTCTTTTGTCACATCTCTCAAAGATAATGGTAAAGCTCAAGCCACAGTTTTGGCCTATGGCAAGGACATTGAACAGTTAGCAGAATATATGGCCGAACAATCTAAAACTGATGTAGCTGATGTGACCGCCGATCACATTAATGACTACAAAGAGCTTCTCAAGAAACGTCGCTACACTGGCAAATCAATTTCCCGCAAAATTAACTCGATTAAAGCCTTTTTTAGATATGTAGTTAGTCAAGGTATGATTGATGTCAGTCCGGCTGATATTGTCAGTCATCCTAGATTTGATCAAGTTCCACCTCGGGTGTTAAGTAAAATCGAGTACCGGGCTTTGCGAGATGCTTGTCGGGGTGACTCCAGAATGTCTGCCATTGTAGAACTATTGCTTCAAACAGGCATGAGGATTAGTGAGTTAGCTTCCATCCAGATTCAAGATGTAGATTTTGAACGCAATGTCATTTCTATTCAGGCCCAAAATTCCAGAGCCGCTCGCAAGGTACCTATGAACTTTGCCGCCAAACGGTCAATTATGGAGTATCTAAAGATTAGGCCTCGGGCTAGAGAGCGAACTGTATTTTTGACTAAAACTTGTCGACCATTTTTGGTACGCAACATCAGAACTGCTATCGATCGTTATTTTAGATTAGCCGGTATCAAAAGCGCTCGCGTCAATGATTTGAGGCACACTTTTATTGTGGAACAGCTCAAAGCCGGCACACCCCTGGTTTATGTATCTCAATTGGTGGGACATAAGCGCATTACCACCACCGAACGTTACTTAAAGTTAATCGAGGCGCCGGAAATTGAACCGAACGTACAAATAGAAGAGTTATAAGTTAATATCGAAGAGAGAAAGCGTATGTCGAAAATAGAAATAGATACATCCCACAAAACAACTTCGGTTAACATGCCGACAAATCCAGAGCATTAGCAAAAAGTCGAGGTCACATTACGTACATGGATAGAAGAAAATCAAACACTTATTTCGCGAATGGAGCAGGCATTTTCTAAAACTCTAAATCTTTGGGAAAATGCTGATTGTGCGACTCAAGCTTTAGATCAAGTCATAATCTCTCAAAAGGAATATGATTCAATTACGAATTATATTGCAACAAAAAATTACTATCATAGTTGTTATTAATTTCATTTTCTTAGCAGTTAACGTATTTGTAATTAGAAACATTAGGTATCCCAAAAAACAAACTATCGGTGATTAAACCCCAAGAAATGATTACTCTCTTGACAAACTAATAGTGACAAAGATGTGGCTCATGTATGTCGAGATTTGCTTTGAAGCTGATGTACAATAGACTTGTAGTAAAATATGCAATGAACACTCATCCTCGTCAAGTGTTCGTCATTCTCCGACCGCAGGGAGGGGAATCCACTGGATTCCCGCTAACGCGAGAATGACAAGCAGTGGCGCGAGAATGACAAATAGCATGGTTATGAATCAAAAGAAACGCATCCTATCCGGTATTACACCTAGTGGCAGTTCGCTTCACATCGGCAACTACTTTGGAGCGGTTAAGCCCCAGATTGAACTGCAGGACAACCCGGAGTACCAGACCTATTATTTTGTGGCCGATCTGCATGCTCTGACCACTGTTCAAGATCAAACTCAACTTGAGGAAAATATTAAGCAGGTAGTGTTGGATTATCTGGGGCTGGGACTTGATCCGGCCAAATGCATTTTCTTCCGTCAATCTCAAGTGCCGGCTCATGCTCAGTTGGCAGTCATTTTGGGTAACTACATTTCCTATGGTCAAATGAAACGGATGCATGCTTTTAAAGACAAACTGCAAAAAGGGGTCGAAGTGGAGTCGGTTAACATGGGGCTTTTTAATTACCCCATCTTAATGGCCAGCGATATCTTGATCTATAAACCTTTTGGTGTGCCGGTGGGTGAAGATCAAAGACAGCACGTCGAGTTAGCTCGGGACGTGGCGGAGAATTTTAATCGTACCTACAAAACTGAGTTACTGCCTTTGCCAGAGCCATTGATTTCCAAGGAAAAAGGCAAAATTGTAGGTACTGATGGCAGACGCAAGATGAGTAAATCTTTGGGCAACACGATTGGTATTTTTGAAGATTATGATCTGATTGAAAAACAGATCATGGGTTGTTATACCGATCCTAATCGAGTTAAGGCGACTGATCCTGGGAAAGTAGCAGGTAATCCTGTCTTTATTTATCATGATTTGATTAATCAAAATCAAGCAGAAATGGCAGATTTAAAAAAGCGCTATTTATTAGGCCAAGTAGGTGATGTGGAAGTTAAACAAAAATTGATTTTAGCTCACAAACAGTTTTTTGCCCAGGCGCGAGCCAAGCGTCAAGAGCTAGTCCAGCAACCGGATCAAGTAGTGGCAATTTTGGCCGACGGAGCCAAACGCGCTCAAGCGGTAGCCAGTCAAACGCTTCGAGAAGTGATGGAGCAGGTAGGACTTATCAATTGAATTTCTTGTTTTGCTACAAGTCTAGCACCAGCATCAGAAATTTTTTTAAATTTGATCAGATAATCATGATACAATAGCCTGGCTTATGAGCCAGAAAGACGTCAAAAAACAGCCAGTTAAACCGGTTGTCTCAACCAAACCATCTTCTGAGTCAGTCAAAAAACTGGTTTTCAAAGTCGATCTGAACCAATTTTTTAGCAAGGGCTTGTTGTATCTTTTAATTGGTTTATTATTCTTGCCATTTTTAACCTCACTTTTTGCTGGAGAAGACATTGAGTCGATTAGCATCAGTCAGATGGTGAGTGATGTTCGGGAAGATAAGGTTGAAAAAGTTGAAGTCTCTGGGGATGAGTTTAAACTTAAGTATAAGGATGAGACTGCTAAAACTGTTCGCAAAGAACCCGGCCAGGAGGCAGTCTCGATTTTTGAAGTGGCTCAAATTGATTTGACTCAAACAGATATTGAGATTATAGATATTTCTGGCGCTGAATTGTTCAAGAGATTTTTGGTTGAAATTTTACCCACCTTGCTGATTTTTGGTTTGGTGGGTTTCTTTTTCTTTAGGCAGATGCGAGGGGCTCAGGATGGCATCATGGGCATTGGTCGAAGTAAGGCTAAAATTTTTATTAAAGGTAAGCAGAATACTAAGTTCAAAGATGTGGGTGGTATGGATGAGGCCAAACAGGAACTAGAAGAAGTAGTTGATTTCTTAAAGAACCCCAAGAAGTATCAAAAATTCGGAGCTCGAACTCCCAAGGGTGTGTTATTAGTGGGACCGGCTGGCACGGGCAAAACACTTTTGGCTCGAGCCGTCGCCGGTGAGGCCAGTGTCCAATTTTTATCAATTGCTGGTAGCGAATTTATGGAAATGTTAGTTGGAGTTGGAGCCTCTAGGGTGCGCGATCTATTTGCCACAGCTAAAAAATTGGCTCCAGCCATTATTTTTATTGATGAGATTGATGCCATTGGTCGGACTCGGAGCGCTGGCCATTTGGGCGGCCATGACGAACGGGAGCAGACCTTAAATCAAATTTTAGTTGAGATGGATGGCTTTAGCCAAAACGATAACGTCATCGTCATGGCCGCCACTAATCGAGGTGATATGCTTGATTCGGCGTTGGTCAGACCAGGCAGGTTTGATCGGCGAGTTTTAGTTTCTCTGCCAGATTTGGAAGAGCGCAAGTATATTATCTCCATTCATGCTAAAAACAAACCCTTCGTTGAATCTTTAGATTGGTTGAAAGTGGCCAGACGAACAGTAGGTTTTTCTGGAGCAGATATTGAGAATATGTTAAACGAAGCGGCCATTGCTGTGGCTAGAACTGGTCGAGAAAAGATTGACCTTAAAGATATTGATGAAGCATCTTTGAAAGTTAAACTTGGTCCCAGCAAAAGACGCCTGCAGGATCCGCTGGAGAGGAAAATGACCGCTTATCACGAAGCCGGCCATGCTTTGGCTTCTCATCTTTTACCTTGCTCCGATCCCGTATCTCGAATTTCAATTGTTTCCAGGGGACACGCTTTGGGTTATACTTTTACTCCTCCAGATCGAGATAAACTTCAAGTTACCAAGTCAGAACTAGTTGATGAAATGGTAACTTTATTAGCTGGTCGAGCAGCAGAGGAAATTGTCTTTAATGAAGAAACCGCTGGAGCTAGCAACGACATTGAAAGAGCTACCAAGATCGCCAGAGCCATGGTAGTTAGTTATGGTATGAGCAAGTTGGGAGTTATGAACTACACTCCTCAATCAGAACTGGTTGATCTACGTCAAGCTTGGTCTGAACCAGCCAAAATTTCGGAGCATCTCCAACAGCAAGTTGACAAAGAAATTCAATTCTTTATTGGGCAAGCCCACAAAAAAGCTAAATCTTTGATTACTAAGTATCGAACCCAACTGGATAAAGTCTCCGCCCAACTTTTGGCAGTGGAGACGCTAGATGGGGATGAATTCTTGAAATTAGTTGGAATTAGTAAAGCCAAAAAATAAGCGTCTGTCATAATAAATACATGCTGTCTGCTAATTTTTTTAGTGATAATTTTGACCAAACCTCCAATCGGGATGAATTTTTGTTGGTTGATGGCCACGCTATTATTTATAGAGCCTATCACGCCTTTCCCGAGTTAACTGATCCCAAGGGACAATTAGTCAATGCAGTTTATGGTTTTGCTCGCATTTTGTTAGTGGCCATTCGTGATTTTGACCCAGAATATATTGCCGTTTGTTTTGATAGTAAAGCTAAAACTATGCGGGCAGAAGAACATGACTTCTACAAAGCTAATCGGCCAGAAATGCCAGATGATCTTAAACCTCAGATTGAAAAAGTCAGTCAGTTGGTGACAGCTCTGAATATTCCTCAGTTTGCCGTTTCTGGTTATGAAGCTGATGATTTAATTGGTACTTTAGCTAAACAAAATGCTTTACCGGAAGTTCAGTCACAAGTAAAAAATGGCTTATTAACAGTGATTGTGACTGGCGACAAAGATTTGCTTCAGTTAGTTGACGATTTGACTCACGTTTGGTTACCTAGAAGGAGTCGGACTCAAACAGCTCTGGAGTACGACACTCATTTAGTCAAGGAGAGAATGGGTGTTCGACCAGATCAGATTGCTGATCTTAAAGCGCTAATGGGTGATGCCAGCGACAACATTCCCGGTATCAAAGGTGTGGGTCAAAAAACCGCTGTCAAACTGCTTCAGAAATTTGAAACTTTGGGAAAAATTTATGATCGGTTGGCTCGGCTGGAACTAGGGGAGAGTGATGAATTAATTAAAGGTGCCTTACTAGAAAAGTTAACCACAGGCAAGAGCCAGGCCTACTTAAGTCGAGAGTTGGCTCAAATTAAGACCAATTCTCCTATCAGTACTACTTTGGAGGCCTGCCGAGTGGTGGGCTACGATAAGACCCAAGCGGTTAAGCTATTTCAACAGCTGGGTTTTTTTTCACTCATCAAGCTCCTACCTAAGGATGAGTTCGAGCAGGGCGTCCAGACCGCGTTATTTTAAAACTGGAGTTTGTTTTTCTGCTGATATGAGCTCAAGCTGATCAAGTCTAATGAAACCAACCTGCACAAATCACCACTTTCTTAATCTCGCTTCAAGTTTAATGCAAGCACTTCTACCCATCTGTCTTGGATTGAGTGGCTTGTTTCTACTAGCCAATAGAGTTTTGGCCCAAAATGTGACGCCTCATTTCGCTATTATCTTGAATCAAGCGAGGGGTAGTGAGTGTTGCGGACCAGGTAATTTGGAGATGTTTCAAGCCCAACTGGCTCAACTTGAAGATAACGATTTATCTGCCAATTTTGCCTTGCGTTATGACGTTTTGAGTGATGACCAATATCTATCAACTATGGCCGAGCATTCCAGTTATGATTACGGAGCTTTGTTGGAAATCGTTCCGAGTTTAGCTAGATCAGCTGGCGTGGTTTACGGCGGTAATGACCAAAATTGGTACGAAGCCCAATATGTATTTTTAATTGGCTACTCTCAAAGTGATAGGCAGAAATTGATCGACACTTACATGGCAAAGTATTTTCAAGTCTTTGGCAAGTACCCTAAATTTTCCAGCGCTTGGATGATCGACGTTTGGTCACTCAAGTATTTAAAAAGTCGCTATGGAGTATCAGCTCATCAGATTACCAGAGAACAATTCGGCACCGATTCCTACACTTTGTATGGTGGACCAGTTCATTATCCATATTGGCCAACTGTCAATTGGGCCATGGTACCACAAACAGCGCAAACCCAAATGCCCTTGATCGTTCGCCAGACCATTATGGATCCTGTTTACTGTTATGGAGATAAAACTGATTCATACACATCACAACCCAATGATTATCTTTTACGCAATGTTGGCACTGAATATTTTGAGCACCTGTTTATTCAAGCGCATAACCAACCTAACTTCTATACCTTTGCTTTGGTGGGTTTGGAAAACTCTATGCCTGAGTCTGCCCAACAAGAATTTTTTGCACAACTTAAAGTCATAGCAGATTGGCAACAGCTGGGTCAATCGAATCAAGTTGTAAGCCTAGATGAGTTTGAGGTTTGGTTGAATAATAATAGGATTAATCAAGATAAATTGACAGTTTATCAGGGTGAATCTCAGACTGACTCTGGTGAAAAAGCCTGGTGGATTAATACTCCCCAGTATCGAGCCAGGATTAGATTATCCGCTGGTCAACTAGCTATCACAGACTTAAGGCTATATAACGCCAGCATGACCGATCCATATTTAAAGAGTCAAGCTAGTAGTTTGGGTTGGTGGATTGTGCCATTTGTGTTAGACAGCTCTAGGATGAGAGTAGGAGAAAGTGACTGGCTGAATGTCAGCAATGATTACCAACTACACCGCCCAGTTGAATTGGGTATGCCTACCAAGTTAGTCATTCAAAATCAAGTTATGGACTTGTGGACAGCTCGGGTAGATCAGAAGTTCAATTTTTACGATCAGGACAAATTAATAGTATCTGTTGATGAGAATACTATAACTACCGATCAGCCACTTGATTTGCCGGTTGATTCAGACTCTTTGAATCCTATTCAGAATTTAAAGTGGGATAATCTTTGGGGCTTTAGACAAGTGGGTTGGGTCTTAGAAGCCTTTACTAATCCAGTCAATCTTGATCAAGTTAGACAAGATCAAAAGCAACTTCTTTTTCCCCAAGTTGAGTTCGATCCACTGGATGCAAAAACCAGTTATTTATACGTCAATAATGCTCTAGCTGTGGCAGGTCGCAACCCAGTTAGATTGGTGTTCTTTCCCAAGAACCAACAAGGGGAATCAATATTTTTATCTGAATATCCTCAAGTTAACACCAGTCAAACCATTGATGAAATTGCTTTATATGAACAACACGGCAGTAATGGTATGCTTTTTATTGATTTAAACCACAGTCAACCTCTTAAAACCAAAGTCACAGTTAGTCAGTTCGGGTTTACAGATTCAGTTGATATTTATTTTGCTCCCAACTGTAAACAACAACCTTTTTACTGCCTACTGCATCCCAGACAAGCGATTTGGTACATGCGATCGTTTGTGGCCGATAAAATTAGGGAACAGACAGCCTTGAATCAGAAACAAGAGCAGTATGTGGAGTAAACAGGTATAATCTGTGCCAGATGCATCAAAAATCAGATCTTAAGGTGGCTTTAGTTCATGATTACTTAGCTGAGTATGGTGGGGCAGAGCGGGTCTTGGAAGCTCTGCATGATCTTTACCCTAAGGCACCTGTCTATACAGCGTTTGTGGATGAGGTTAAATTGGGTTTGGTTTGGTCCAAGTTTGAGGATTGGGATATTCGCCCAACTTGGTTAACCAAAATTCCTTTTTATAAACTCCTTTTTTCTCCCTTGCGCATTTTTGCTCCCCAGTATTTTAGAGCTTTAGATCTTTCTGAATATGACTTGGTGATTTCTTCAACCAATGCCTATTTTGCCAAAGCCGTGCGCGTCCCCAACGGGGTGCATGTTTGTTATTGCCATACGCCCAGTCGATCTTTGTGGGGTTATGCCACTATGAGTGATTGGAAAAAGAATCCCTTTGTGAGAGTGATTGGTACCCTCATTAATCACTACTTGAGGGTGATTGATGTCCAAGTCGCCCAAAAAGTTGATTTTTTCATCGCCAATTCCCAAGAAACTGCCAGGCGTATCACTAAGTTCTATCGCAGATCAGCCAAAGTTATTTATCCACCAGTGATCATTCCTCACCAGCCACCAACTTCAGCTCTAACTCAAAAATCCCCAGGCGCCTATTTTTTATACGTCAATCGGCTTGCCCTGGCCAAACATCCCGAGATAGCGGTGAGAGCCTGTTTGGAGTTGGGGTTACCTTTAATGGTGGTTGGTCAAGGCAAGATGAGAAGTCAGTTGGAAAAAATGACCCAGAATTTTCCAAATCATCAAGTTAAATTTTTAGGAGCTGTGTCTGATGCGGAACTTAATCGGCTGTATGCCGGAGCCCAAGCTCTGCTTTATCCGGTGGAAGACGAGGATTTTGGCATGGTGCCGGTGGAAGCCATGGCGCGCGGAGTGCCAGTCATCGCTCATTGTTCCGGTGGTCCGCTGGAAACAATTATGCCGGGCAAAACCGGCATCTTGTTTGGTGATTTGTCTGCGCAGGGGTTAGTGGGAGCCATCAATAGCTTTAAACCAACCGATTTTGACGCTCAAAAAATCAGCTTGTTTGCCAGCCAATTTAGCGTTCAAAACTTTGAAAAAAACATGAAAAAATATTTGGCTACTCTGGTTTAAATTCCAGTTTGACCACGTCACTTGGTTTCATAGGGATGGTAGTTTGGAGGATGCCGGCAGTAGTGGCTACGCGCTGAGTGGCTTGTCGTCCAGAAAGATATTGAAGCTGGATCTGATAATTTCCAGGTTGAATTTGATCAAAGGTGACTGGCACATTTTCCCAATTAGTTGCTTGGGAATCGAAGTTAGCTAAGATTACCTGGAGTGAGCCATTTTCAGCTTGAGTGGCTAGGCCTTTAACAGCTGAACCATTGCCAGTTAACTGAATTCTTTGATTGGGCAAACTATCTAACATTATTAAAGCTTGATATCTGGATTTTTGTTTCTGATTGGTACCGGGAGCCGTGATTAAGCCCCAGCGCCCCCAAAACTCATTGCCGGCTGGATCAACTCCATCTTGAATTTCAAAAACAAAAGCTCTGTCGACCACGCCAATCATACTGATGGCTCCAGCCACTGTATGGGCCGCCGAGTAACTGCCGTCATAGCCAGCATGATTATCACTATCATGTCCCCATTCGGTCACGATCAGTTCTAGATTAGATTCATACATAGGATACTTGGTCAACCAGCGTTGGACTTGTCGCATATCGTCAATATATTGATTGATATCAGTCGTGTAGCGGTGCCAGGAGTAGAAGTCAAATCGGAGATTGTTTTCACTGGTAAAAGTAGCCAAAGCATCAAACCAGTTTTTGTAGGGAGCGGTGGTAGCTGGGCCACCAAACTTAAATGTTTGTCTGACCTGAGCTCGGCTGACCCCAATGGCCGCCGCTTTATATAATTCAAGATAATTTTTTGCGCCATAATACTTCCAACCACCAAAAAGATCTGGTTCATTCCAGACCTCATAGTAAACATCTCTAGTGTTACGAGTACCACTCACATGTTCTATAGTTCTTTGGACGACTGTTGTCCAGTCACTATAAGAAACTGGCTGATCAACAATATCCCCTCGACTAATGGCGGGAGGCAAGTAGGAGAGCGAAATAAAAGGTTTGGCTCCCACGGCCGAAATTTGATCGAGCACACTGTCTAATTTAGTAAAGTCAAATGTTAGATTGCCGGGAGTTCCGGATACAATTTCATAGAAATCATAAATGTGATCTAGTCGAATGTAGTCGGGATGCAAAGCAGAGACTTGGCTTTGAATAGGTGATAACTGCCAGTTATGACTCTCCCCACCCTGGGCCAAATTGCGCCAAGGTCGAGGCAGAGGTCCAATTTGATTTTGAGTTTTAATGATAATATCGGCAGGGACTTGAGTAGCGTGACTAAAAAATTGACGTATCATGGGCAGTTGGGTGACAGACATGGTTAAGGTAAAGGATAATAAAACCACTACCAATAAACCAACTAGGGATTTAATCCTTAACCTTCGCCACCCAACAGTTTTAGCCATCATCCGCATGATGGATTAAGTTTAGCATCATAAGACTTGAAGTGAAACAAGAAACGAACACTCATTGTTGTCATTCCCCTCCGTCAGGGGGGGAATCCACTGGATCCCCGCTAACGCGAGGATGACCAGTGAATTGTCATTCCTCCAGCCCTGGAGGGGGGAATCCAATTAATTGACAAATTAGCAAACACTAGTTATGATTGCTAATGATGATTGATCTTACCGCCCGTCAAGTTCAGATACTGCGTGCTGTGATCGAGGAGTTTATCGAGACGGCTGAGTCGGTGGGTTCGGAAACTATTGATAAAAAGTATAATATTGGTGTCTCGCCGGCCACCATTCGCAATGAAATGGTGGCCTTAACTAAACAGGGTTATTTGGCCAAACACCACTCCAGTTCTGGTCGCTTCCCAACTTCCCAAGCCATGAAGCTGTATGTGAATGAGTTGATGAAAGAGCGGGAGTTAACTGTGGCGGACGAGGTGTCTGCCAAGGAAAAAATTTGGCAAAACAAGCAGGATCACAGTGATCTACTTAGAGAAGTCATTCGAGTCTTGGCCGATAAATCTCAAGCCTTAGGTATTGCCATGTATGATAACAACATCTTTTTTCAAGCTGGTCATTCCAATCTACTCCTCATGCCAGAGTTCTTTGATCTGGATGTGATGAGACATGTTTTTCAACTGATCGAACAGACTGCCCTGTTGGAAGAAATGTTCAGTCATAATTCAAGTGAGAACGTCATCCAAGTAGTTTATGGACAGGAGCTGGGTAATAAATATTTATTACCAGTCGGTTTTATTCATATGTCGTTTATGTTGGACAATCAACTTTGTCGAGTAGGCGTGTTGGGATCGAATCGGTTTGATTATGCCTATATTTTCCCCATGATGAAGTATGTCCGGCAATTAGTTCAAGAATTAGCTTAAATAGATAGAAAGTTATCATGTCAAAAAAGATAATTAGTCAAAATAATTCTCAATCTAAACCTAAAGCTGTATCCCTTGATGCTCAAACCAAAGTCAGTCAATCAGATCAATTACCTGCTCAAATTCTTGATCTTCAATCAGAACTAGCTGAGGCTCAAGCCAAGGCCATAAGGGCGGTAGCTGATTATCAGAATTTACTCAGACGAACTCAGGAAGAACGGAGCAAGCTAGTTAAATTGGTGGCCATTGAGGTAATGGAATCTCTGCTTTTACCTATTGAGCACTTAAACTTAGTGGCCCAGCAAAGTCCAGATCCTGGAGTTAAAATGGCGATTGATGAGTTAAAGCAAGCTCTGCAAAAACAAGGCTTGGAAGAAATTCAAGTTATGGGCAAGGAGTTTGATGTAGAACAGATGGAAGTAGTGGAGCGATCTGGAGAGGGTAACCAAGTTACACAAGTTGTTAAACCCGGTTATACCTTGTTTGGCCAAGTCATTCAGCACGCCAAAGTGATCGTTGGCTGATAAGTGTTAAGAGAAAATTGCTACTGGCAGTCTAAAGGTTCGTCTGCTAAAATAGCTCTAAGTTATTATAAAAATGATGCCTAAAAAGTAATTAAGTGTCAGCAATTTAATGCCCATTATTCAATTGAAAGGAACAAAATGGCAGACAAAAATACATCAGGAAAAATTATCGGTATTGATTTGGGTACCACCAACTCAGCCGTAGCCGTTATGGAGGGTGGTTCTCCCAAAATCATTGCCACCGCCGAAGGTCGGAATACCTTTCCTTCCATCGTTTCTTTTAAAGGTAGTGATACCGCAGTCGGTGATATTGCCAAAAGACAGATGGTCTTAAATCCCACCAAAACCGTTAACTCGGTTAAAAGATTCATGGGACGCAAGTTCGACAATCAGGCCGTCAAGTCCGCTATCAAACATGTGGCTTATACCATAACCAAGGGCAAAGATGGCATGGCGGTGGTGGAAATTGGTGGCAAACAGTACACGCCCCAGGAAATTTCTGCCAAGATTTTAAGTAAAGCCAAAACAGACGCCGAAAGTTATCTGGGTGGCCCCGTCACCAGAGCGGTGATTACTGTTCCGGCTTACTTTGATGACTCTCAACGCCAAGCCACCAAGCAAGCTGGAGAAATTGCCGGCTTAACGGTGGAGCGGATTGTGAATGAACCAACCGCCGCCGCTCTAGCCTATGGTTTGGACAAAAAAGGTAGTTCCACTATCGCCGTTTATGATCTGGGCGGAGGCACTTTTGATATCTCGATTCTGGAGATTGGGGATGGGGTGTTTGAAGTCAAGTCCACCAATGGTGACACTTTCTTGGGCGGTGATGACTTTGACAGTTTAATTATTGAGTGGATTTTGTCGGAATACAAAAAAGAAACTGGCAAGGATTTGAGCAAAGATCCTCAAGCTCTCCAAAGAGTCAAGGATGCCGCCGAAAAAGCCAAGATTGAGCTGTCCAGCGCCCAGCAGAGCGAGATCAATCAGCCTTTTATTACTCAAGGTGACGATGGCCAGCCCCTCCACTTGACCATGACCCTAACTCGGGCCAAATTGGAAGAATTAGTGGACGAGCTCATCAAAAAATCCATTGAACCCGTCAAAAAAGCTTTGAAGGATGCCAAGATGACTGTCAAAGATATTGATGAGGTGATCTTGGTGGGTGGCCAAACCCGGATGCCTAAGGTCCAAGCGGAAGTCGAAAAGTTTTTTGGCAAAGAGCCTCACAGAGGGGTTAATCCAGACGAGGTAGTGGCCATTGGAGCGGCTATTCAGGCTGGAGTGATTGGTGGAGATGTGTCGGATGTGGTGCTGTTGGATGTCACACCTTTGACTTTAGGTTTGGAAACTTTAGGTGGGGTGCGAACTCCATTAATCGAGCGCAATACCACTATTCCCACCAGCAAGTCACAAATATTCTCAACTGCGGCTGATAACCAGACCCAGGTGGAGATCAATGTTTTGCAGGGTGAGCGAGAGATGGCGGCCGACAACAAAACGTTAGGTCGATTTATTTTGGATGGCATTCCCCCAGCTATGAGAGGTACACCTCAGATTGAGGTAACTTTTGATATTGATTCAAATGGTATTTTGAATGTGACAGCCAAAGATAAGAACACTAACAAAGAACAAAAGATCACCATTCAAAACTCAACCAATCTTTCTGATGATGAAGTCGAGAAGATGAAAACAGACGCCGAAAAATATGCCGATGAAGATAAAACCAAAAAGGAGTTGGTTGAGGCACGCAATCACGCCAGCAGTGTGGCTTTTGAGATTGACAAACAACTCAAAGACTATGGCGACAAACTAGAGGCAAATGACAAATCTGCCATTGAAGAAAATGTCAAAAAACTCAAAGAGTTATCCGAAAAGGAAGATGCCACCAAAGAAGAGTTGGATGGAGCCACTGATGAAATGCTTAAGTCAGCTCAGAAAATTGGTGAGGCCATGCAGAAAGCTCAAGCCGAATCTCAAAAAGCCGGGTCAGAGGCTGGTAATCAAGCAACTGGGGCAGAGGCTGATGACCAAGCCAAGGCAGAAACAAGCGACCAAGCCAAAGGGGCAGACAAAAAACCAACCAAGCCCGCCGAGGGCAAAGTGGAAGAGGGCGAAGTCGTCAACGAGTAGTTTTATTAGCTGATATGATACAGCTATGCAACTTTCAGTTATCGTTCCTGTCTATAACGAGCAGGCCACAGTTCGTCAACTTTTAACTAGACTAGTTAAAGTTCCCCAAGTTAAGCAAGTGGTGGTGGTGGATGACGGTTCGACAGATAAAACAGTCCGTGAAATCAATCAAGTTAAGAGCTCAAAAATTGAACTGTTTAAAAAACCCAATGGAGGCAAGGGCAGTGCTGTCCGACTTGGTTTAACCAAAGTCACTGGAGATTATGTTTTAATTCAGGACGCAGATTTGGAGTATGATCCAACTGATATTCCAGCCATGATTGAGCCTGTGTTGAATGGTAAAGCCAAGATTGTGTTTGGTTCCAGGTTTTTGGGACCACATCTCAATCTATTATTTTGGCACAGGGTAGGTAATAGTTTGTTGAATTTTCTGGTTAATATTCTCTTTAATACTACTTTGTCCGATATGGAAACTTGTTACAAATTAGTGCCCACCCAAGTTTTGCGCGATCTTAACTTAACCAGTCACGGTTTTGATTTAGAGCCAGAAATTACTTGCAAACTTTTACGTCACGGCTACAAAATTTACGAAGTACCCATCTCATACATGGGTCGTGATTTTCTTGAAGGCAAGAAAATCACTTGGCAAGATGGGATTGTGGCAGTTGGTGTCATTCTTAAATTGGCAGTCAATAGGTAATTATTTGATTAAACTTCTTGAGAAATCATCTGATGACGATAGTAGCCAGAGCTGGTTGAGGAAGAGGAAGTATCTAAAATAGACTTGTCGCGAAATAAGAAATGAGTTAATTATGGATAGATTTTATAGCATTTTCGTTGATTCTGATGACGATAGTAGCCTCAGCTACTTAAGGAAGAAGAAGCAAAGAAAATGCATAAAAGATGCCATAAGTAGCCATTGCCCTTATTTCGCGACAAGTCTAATG
>JAHIVK010000030.1 GCA_018816385.1 Patescibacteria group bacterium | reverse complement strand
CTGGTGGAAAAAACTTTGGTGGACAGGCAAGTTTGATTATCTAATGGCTGTAACCGATGGCAGTTTGTTTTTTAGTTTGGCCAAAACCAACAATTTACATCTGCAAGTGCCTTTTATTCACAAAAAATTTAATTTAATTGAGAGGGCGAAGTTAGCCAATTGGCAAATCAGAAATGCCAATTCAAAATTTACTCAACAAGCTACCCAAAAATCATGGCGAACTCAGGTTCAATATGTAGTTTATCCTTTGATTGATGCTGATTCGTTCTCAAGTATTACTCATAAACAGAAAATAATTTTAGGAGTTGGTCGCTTCTATAAACAGCTTCATGCCAAAAGACAAGATGTGATGATTAAAGCCTTCAAAAAAATGATTAAACAAAATCCAAGTTTATTTAAAGGATGGCAGTTGGTTTTAATTGGAGCTCCGGAAGATGAAAATTATGTCAAAGAGTTAAAACAAATGGCTCGAGGATTACCTATTCGCATTAAAACAATTGTTTCCAAGCCTGAGGTGGTGTCTTTAATGAATAAAGCTAAAATCTTTTGGCATGCCACTGGATTTGGTATTAACGAAGTCACCCATCCAGAGCAAGTTGAACACTTTGGGATTGTGACCGCCGAGGCTATGGCGGCCGGAGCAGTGCCTTTGGTTTACTATGCCGGAGGTCAAAAAGAGGTTTTAGGTCCTAAAATGAAAGATCTTGGTTGGTTAACCGAAAGTGAGTTAATAGGTAAAACAAAGGCACTGATGGCAGATGAATCCGCTTTGACCAAATGGCAAGCTTTGGGTTTGAAACAAGTTGCCCAGTTTGGACCCAAACCATTTGCAACTGCTATTTGGCATATGATGAAGTAGCGTGTCTATATAAAACAATATTTGTGTCAAAACAACCACATCAGACCTCCAGAAGTTCGTCAAAAATCAGAAGTCAAACTGTTTCGGTCATAGTTCCCACATTTAATGGTTTACCTCTGATGAAAAAACATTTGGATTCATGGCTGGCTAACTTAATAACCGGAGATGAACTTTTGATTGTTGATGACCAAAGCTCAGACAAAACATCTGACTGGTTAATTGACAGGTTCAAGTTAATCAAAGCTCAAGTCTTAAAAGATTATCAAGTTTATTTCAATTCAGAATTTGAACATGGGTCTGATTTAAGCATCCAAATTAAATTGATTGTGAATAGTAAAAACAAGAGGTTTGCCAAAAGTTGCAACTTGGCAGTCGATTTAGCTCAAAATGACTTAGTATTTTTACTGAATAATGATGTTCGATTGGGGAATAATTGTTTAAATACTTTGGTGACTAATTTTGACAAAAATGGTGTTTTTGGTGTGGGCTGTCTAGAATACGAAGGTCAAGATAAATCTGGAACTAAGTCTGGAAAAAATTTACTCTGGTTTGAGAAAGGCCTGTTGACACACAGTCGGGCTAATAATTTTGAGTCTGGTCAAACTGCCTGGGTGAGTGGTGGCAGTGGCATGTTTAATAGAAAAAAGTGGCAGATGTTGGGTGGTTTTGATCCTAAATACCATCCGGCTTATTGGGAGGACATTGATTTATCTTTTAGAGCTAGAAAACGAGGTTGGCAAGTTTTATTTGATGCCAAAGCCGTTGTTTTTCATCAGCATGAATCAACTAATGCGCAGGTATTCTCACTGGGTCAAATTCAAAAACTGAGTTGGCATCACAATGATTACATGACTTGGAAGTTAGGTCACGTTTGGCAAAGGTTAGCTTTTCTGATTTGGCGACCTTATTGGTGGTACCAACGACTTAAACAAAAACGAACATGAAAAAGTTTTGGGTAGCAGGCTTGATTATTTGGGTAGCTTTTTTGATTATTTGTGTGGCTTTGGTGACCAGATTTTATCAACTGGGTAATTTACCAGGTGGGTTGACTTGGGATGAAGCCGCCATTGCCTATAATGGCTTTTCGATTTTAGAAACTCACCGGGATGAATGGTTGAATCTGATGCCTGTCTCGTTTAAATCATTTGGTGACTATAAAGCACCTCTGGCTATATATTTAAATTCGATCTTTACTTACTACTTTGGACTTGATCCTTGGGCTATTCGGTTGCCTTTTGCTTTGGCAGGTGTTTTGTCTGTGATTGGCATGATGTTACTGGCAGAGTTGGTCTGGAGATTGTCATTGGAAAACAAAACCAAAACCAAAACTGTTTTCTTTTCTAGCCGGACAGTGGGTTTAATAGCTGGTGGCGTGATAGCTCTATCACCTTGGCATGTACTTTTTTCCAGAGTGGGGTTTGAGAGTGGATTGGCATTAACTGAATTAATTTGGGGTGTTTATTTTTTCTTTCTTTGGCTCAAAAGTCAAAGTTCAAAGCCAGTAGGTTCAATGCCAACGGATTTAAGTTTGATTTGGTTAGTCCTGACGATCGGATTATTAGCCAGTACTTTCTATACATATCACAGTGCCAAAGTGGCTATGCCACTGATGATTGGTTTATTATTTTATTGGTCAATTAAAAATAAACATTTAAACTTCAAACATGGTTTGAGTTTTGGTTTGCCTTTTTTGGGATTACTCTGGCTATTTTTCAAAGATGCCTTTTTTGGTGAAGGTTTAACCAGAGCTGGTGTGACAATTGTAGCTGAATATGGACTAAGTCTGAAGCTGTTGACCACTTTTTTGATCAATGTTTGGGCACATCTTTCACCTGAGTTTTTAGTCTTGGGACAAACTGATTCACTCCGTCACAGCACCGGAGTCTGGGGCGTCTTATTACCAACTACATATGTTTTTTGGCTGATAGGTTTGGGAGCGACCATAAAAAATATTTGGTTAATTGTCAAGCAAAAAACTCAAATTATTAAACTGCCTTTGATCGGATATCTGGGTTTGGGCTGGACCGTCTTTGGTTTACTACCCGCTATGATCGGCGTGGAAGTGCCTCATCCCAATCGAGCCCTATTGGCTTTGCCAGGATTTATCTTGTTGGGTCTGGTAGGCTGGGAGACCTTATTTAATTGGTTGAAGCAACGCCTGCCGAAGTTGATAAATAATGTCATTATCATATTGGTGGTTTTGCATTTGTTGTTGGCTGGTTTGTTTATGAAAACCTACTTGACGACTTATCAATCAGCCAGTTCAGAAGAGTTTCTAGCGGGATATCTTGAAGTGGCTCAAGTAGCCTGGCAGTATTTGGATGGCACAGATCAAAGGTTGCCGGTAAATCAAGTCATTATGACTAGTCAATATGGTCAGCCGTATATTTTTGTATTGTTGGCAGGTCAGGTCAATCCCATGGCTTATCACAATGGCGCCTTGATCAGCTTTTTGTTTCCAGATGAAGTCACAGCAGCTGATCTGAGTCGGAAAAATGCCTTGGTGATTGCCAAACCAGGCACATTTGGTCTTGAGCCCAGTCGAGCTACTCAGATAATTTATGATGATTATGGCAACGACCGATTTTGGTTATATGTGACTGAAGAGGAATGACCACGCCCTGGTCATCCTCGCGCTCCATTGCCGTCATTCTCGTGTCACCTTGTTATTCCCGCGCAACGCTTCGTCATTCTCGCGACAAGTCTAATAATTGCAGGATTGGTATTTTCACCGAATGCACAAAATGTATTATGCGTTCTACGGCGATGGATTGGTACCGGTTGACAAATGTTATAGGGTATAATAGATTAGTGATATAGAGTAAATAGACCTGGAGTAGAACAAGCAACATAAGCAGTCTGCCCGATTTTGCCTACAGGTCGAAGAAAAATGCAAAGGTTGATATGAGTATGCCACCAAAAAATCAATTAGAAACAGAAATGCGTCACCTGACTTTCGCACTTAACCCAAAATTACTTTCACCACCAGACAGAAAACGCTTGTTTTTGGGTCACTAATTAGGTGTTTAATGCAATGCTAACTGCTCTAAAATAGGAGCATGGTATTTATTCGCACAGTTACCACG
>JAHIVK010000029.1 GCA_018816385.1 Patescibacteria group bacterium | reverse complement strand
TCTCAGCAACCTCTATGAACCGGGTTCAACTTTTAAAGTTTTAACTGTGGCCAGTGGGATTGATGCTGGAGTGATTAAGGCAGACACGGTTTGTACCCAATGTGGAGGACCCAGGCAGTACGGCAAGTACACCATTAAAACCTGGAATGATCAGTACCACCCAGACAGTACCATTACCGAAGGAGTGGTCCGTTCCGACAATACGGTGATGATTTTTGTGGCCGAAGCTTTAGGAGCTGACCAGTTTCAAACATACCTCAAAAAGTTTGGCATTGGCCAAAAACTCCATCTGGATTTGGAAGAGGATGAAGACACACCCTTTCCCACTAAGTGGGGACCAGTTGAACTGGCCACAACTTCTTTTGGACAAGGCATCACTTTAAACAGCTTACAGTTAGTCAGAGCTATTAGCGCCATTGCCAATGGGGGCAAAATGATGCGACCACAGATTATCAAAGAAGTTCGAGATCCGATTTCTCAAGAAATCATCACGATTGAACCTCAAGTCGAGTCAGTGCCAGTTTCGCCTCAAACTGCCAGAACTATGACCGAAATAATGGTCAAAGCCGCCGCTCGAGGTGAAGAACTCTGGGGCAGTGGGGGAGGTCATGCAGTAGCTGGTAAAACTGGCACCGCCCAAGTCGCGACTCAAGGCGGTTACGATGCATCAGCCACTATTGCCACTTTTATTGCTTTTGCCCTAGCTGATGATCCTCAATTCATCATGTTTGTGAAATTGATTAATCCCACATATTCGCAGTGGGGAGCCGAAACTGCCGCCCCTCTATGGCATAAAATCGCGGGCAAACTTTACTATTTACTTGAGGTGCCACCGACTGGCGCCAGTCTTGAAACCAATCAAGACCCATCTGAATAGGCTATAATAGATACTCCAGTATGCTTAAACTCTGGCTTTACAGAATCAAACGTCCTTATCACTTGATAAAAACTGGTTTATTGGCGGGTTTGGTAAGTCAATTTAAATATAATTTTCCCTTTCGTCAGCTAACTGTTTTGGCTGTCACAGGTACAGATGGTAAAACTACCACCTGCAATTTACTTTATCACCTGTTGACTACAGCTTCAATTAAAACCGGATTGATCTCCACTATCGGCGGCAGGATAGGTCAAAAGGTGACCGCTACTGGCCTTCATGAGACCTCTCCTTCACCTAAAGTCACCATGGCATTTGCCAAACAATTACTGGATGCGGGTATGACCCATTTGGTTTTGGAAGTGACTTCCCATGGTTTTTATCAATACCGAACTTGGGGCATCAAACCTTTAGTCTTAGGTATCACCAATCTAACTCACGAACACTTGGACTACCACATTAATATGACTGAGTACCTCAAGGCCAAAGCTGGTCTAGCAGATGAAGCTCAAACTGTGATCATGGGTCAAGCTGCCATTGGCTTTTCCCAATTTGCCAGTTTACTGCCACCTAAAAAATTACTTGAGTTTGGTCCAACCCAATACGGATCGGCCGAATTAGCTCAAGCTATTAAAGATCGTTTTAGTGAAAAATATAATCAAGCCAATGCTCAACTGGCCATCCAGATGGCTAGGCAAATTGGTTTAACTGACGGAATCATGGTCAAAGGCATTAGTACCTTTCCTGGAGTGGAAGGTCGAATTGAAGAAATTGAAACCAATTTGCCTTTTAGAGTGATTGTGGATTTTGCTCATACTGCCAATGGTATCAAATCCATTTTATCTGCATTAAGACAAGATTTACTTAAACAACGCCGAGCTGGGAGATTGATTGCTGTTTATGGGGCAACTGGCCTCAGAGATAGGACTAAACGACCCAGAATGGGTCAAGTTGGATCAGAGTTAGCCGACTTAGTTATCCTGACAGCTGATGATACTCGGACAGAAAACATTTGGTCAATCATCCGTCAAATGAAAGAGGGCATGACTCATCATCATGATCGAGTTGTTTCGATAGCAGACAGAGGCCAAGCTATCGCTTATGCTTTGTATCAGGCACAAGCCGGAGATATTGTGGCTGTCTTGGGTCAAGGCCATGAGAAAAGCTTGTGTATCGGAACTGTCGATTATCCATGGAGCGATCAAGAGGAGATTAGAAAAGTATTAACCAAACTGGAAAACAGATTTGCCTTGCGAAATAAGCAACGAGTTTAATCGTCATTCTTTCCCGATTTTATCGGGGGGGGGAATCCAGTGATCACAGTCGCGATCCTGGATCCCCGCTAGCGCGAGGATGACAAGGGGGCGCGAGGATGACAAGGGGGCGCGAGGATGACAAGGGGGCGCGAGGATGACAAGGGGACGCGAGGATGACATACCGGAGCGCGAGAAAGAGTAACCCATCCAACTTGAGGAAGAAATGACAAAGCATATGCAAAAAAGAGAACGCAAGTCTTCATTCCCACATCAAACAGTCACTATGGGTGGGGGCACCGGCACTTATCCGGTTTTAAAAGCTTTAAGACAACTGCCCACCCAGATCACAGCCCTAGTGGTTGCTTCGGATTCTGGTGGTTCAACCGGCAGAATTCGAGATGAGTTTGGCTTTGTGCCCGTGGGTGATTTGCGCCAATCTTTAGCGGCTCTAACCCATGACCAAAGCCAAACCTGGATTAGTAAACTTTTACTCTACCGTTTTGAAAAAGGCAAAGGCTTGAAAGGTCATAATTTAGGTAACTTAATCTTAACAGCTCTTCAAGATATGACTCAAACTACCACACAAGCTCTGGAGATTGCCTCAGCCATTTTTCGTTTGCCAGGCAAGGTCATACCCATTACCGAAGATCGAGTCAAACTAAAAATTCATTACCGGGACGGAACTTGGGCCATTGGCGAGCATTTACTGGATGAGGCACAAGTGCCAAAAAAAGCTATTGATCGAGTCAGTCTTGTTCCCAAAGCCAAAATAAATCCAGTCGCTAAGCAAACCATTGATCAGGCCCAAACTATTATTATTGGACCTGGAGACTACTATGCCAGTCTGATGGCTGTCTTAGTCACACCTGGAGTTAAACTGGCTCTAAAAAAATTTCCTGGTCAAATTATTTACATTGTCAATCTGATGACTCGTCAATCTCAAACTCATGGCATGAGTGTGGCCGATCATGTGCGTGGTATTGAAAAGATCATTGGTCGGCCCCTGACCAAAATTATTGTTAATCAAACACCTGTGCCGCCTGCCATTCTCAAACAATACCAAAAAGCCGGTGACTTACCGGTGGTTGATGATCTCAAGTTTGACCCCAGAGTCATTGAGGCTGACTTAATTAATCAAACACCTTATCAAACAACTTCTGCAGATCAACTAACTCGATCACTCCTCCGCCATGATGCTGATAAACTTAAACAAATCTTAGCTCCTTTAATTTAATTTATGAAAAAACTGACTCAATACACTTCGGCTTATTTAGTTGGTATCAAGGGTGTAGGTATGGCTTCTTTGGCAGAGTGTTTGCTAGATGCTGGGCTGAAAGTTCGAGGTTCCGACGTGGCTGAAGAGTTTGTGACTGGGGAGCGTCTTGATGAATTAAAGATAGAAATTGATCAAGGTTTTGATCACGTCTTACCAAAAGATGTGGATTTAGTCATTTATACCGGAGCTCACCAAGCCAGTAGTAACCCCCAAGTCATAGGGGCAAAAAAACGCCACTTACCCACACTTTGTCACGCCCAAGCCTTAGCCGAATTGTTTAATCATCAATCAGGTATCGCAGTTTGTGGCGTGGGAGGCAAATCCAGTGTCAGTGCCATGTTGGCTTGGGCTTTGACCAAACTCGATCTCAAACCATCTTTTTGTGTGGGAGTCGGTCGGATATTAGGTCTTGAAAAAATCGGTGCCTATAACTCTGAAGCTGCTTGGTTTGTAGCTGAAGCCGATGAATACGCCGCCAATCCTCTGGAAGTTTATGCCGGTCAAACCTTAATCCCCCGTTTTGCTTACCTTAAACCTCAAGTCATTATCTGCACCAATCTCAAATTCGATCATCCAGATGTCTATCGCGATTTTGCCCACACCAGGCAAGTATTTAAAGACTTTTTCTTGAACTTAAAACCCAAAGGCACCTTGATTGTGAATGCTGATGATGCCGAACTTATACAAATAACCAACCAAGTCAAACAACAAAGATCAGACATTAAACTTTTGACTTTTGGAGAACAATCGACTGCCGATACTCGACTGCTTAACTATACCGTTGATCAAGGTCAAACTATATCTCAAGTCATAGCTCAAAGTCAACCTCTGGAGTTAAACTTAAGACTACCTGGCAAGTTTCAAGTTTTCAATACTTTAGCCGCCTTAACTTGTCTCTTGAACCTGAGTATTAATCCCGTCAAGGTAGTCTTTGCACTGACTAGTTTTAAATCTACCCAAAGAAGATTGGAGTTGGTTGGTCAAGACAAAGGGGTGACTCTTTATGATGACTATGCTCACCACCCTCACGAAATTAAAGCGGTTTTTGATACCCTAGCCGAAATGTACTCACCTCAAAATATTGTGGTCGCCTTCCAACCTCATACTTTCTCCAGAACTAAATATTTATTTCAGGAGTTTGTCCAAGTTTTAAGCCAAATCCCTAGGTTGGTACTGATGGATATATTTCCTTCAGCTAGAGAAGCTGTTGATTATCAAACCACTTCTCTCAAATTGTTAGAGGCAGTTAAATCTCTGTCACCAGAACACAACTTGAGTTTAGTCAAGAATCAAGATGAACTGTATACTTATTATCAACATCATCTTGGGCTAGGTGATGTGTTCATAACTCTTGGGGCAGGGAACATTTATCAAGTCTTTGATTTGATTGGGTCCAAAAAATTAAAAAGTAAAGGTTAATTCCTAATACATGATACATAATTCCTGATTCGTAATACCTTATTC
>JAHIVK010000028.1 GCA_018816385.1 Patescibacteria group bacterium | reverse complement strand
TAATTATGGATAGATTTTATAGCATTTTCGTTGATTCTGATGACGATAGTAGCCTCAGCTACTTGAGGAAGAAGAAGCAAAGAAAATGCATAAAAGATGCCATAAGTAGCCATTGCCCTTATTTCGCGACAAGTCTAATGACGAGGTAGGGATTTAATCAACATCAGAAACAAAATTCTGCCAAGACCCAAAATACCCCGCTGTATGCGGTTTCAACCAAACGTCTATTACTTTAAACCCCAAGGCATCCCTTTGAGGGAGCTTGAGGAAGTAGTTTTATTGCCTGATGAACTAGAAGCCATAAAACTGTATGAAGTTGACGGATTAGAACAGATTGAAGCCTCAGAGAAGATGAAAATCTCCCAGCCGACCTTTGCCAGACTATTAGGCAGTGCCAATAAAAAGATTGCCGAAGCTATTATTAAGGGCAAAGCAATCAAGATAGAAGAAAAATAAAAATATGAGAATCAAACAACCCTCATACTCGGTTGAGTTCATCAAGTAGGGCAGGTCGGTTGGGGTATTTAGTTTGCAGTTGATGGCTAATTACCCTAACTTTCTCCGGAAAGCCTAATTTTTTAATACGTCTAAGCATACGACAAACATCTTGATAAAGAGATCTGCCCAAACCAAAACTTTGTAGTTTTTGATTTATTTCGGCTTCATATATTTTGGCAATACCCTCTGGATAGTTGGCTTTCAAAATTGATTCATATTCGGATAACAAGCTATAACCTTCGGGATTTGAAACAATCAGATCGTATAAATCAGCCAATCGGTTTTCTTGAGATAAAATTTTGGCCTTGACATAAAGACCGGCGTGAGGATGTTTTGACTTACTACCGGTTTCTTTTAATAAATTATCAACTACGGTTAGCCAACTCTGAGGATCCAGCGCCTGCTTCATTTGATTGAAATAATCAAAGTCTCCCCAACCCAAGAAAACAGTAGTTCCCCACTTGATTAATGCAGAATAGTCATGTTGGCGTTCGGCAATCACAACAAGTTGCTTAGCAAAATCAATGGCTAGTCCGGGTAGTGAAGTTAAATAGTGGTCGTATGCCTCTTTGGCTAATTGTTTTGCTTTGTCGAAGTCTGGCAAAGTAATCCAGTACTTGATAAGCTCTTTCTTAATGTTAGACATTGCCTGATTTTCAAGAAGAAAATGAAACCCTGCCTCTTTGCCTTGGCGCTTGACAATCACTTGATACTTGAGCAGAGCGGTTTCTTGGGCCAAGTAACTGTCCACTTCGTCAAATATTGATAATTTTTTATTTGGTTTAAAGTGTTTGTCCAAGATTTGGCCGTGGTCTATCCGACTTTCACTGGCAACCAATTCATCCAGAGTTTTAAACAGTTGGCTTTGTTGACTTGAAACAGCAATTAATAAGGCGGCAATCCGTAACCATTGTATTTGCCAGTCACTCCAACCATCATATTTGGCCGACCTAGATTCGGTCAAACAGTATAAAAATAACTCATCCCGATCATTTGGGGGAAGTTTTGGTGCCAGGTCAGTAAGTTTTTCAAAACTCGTTTCAATTAAACCGCCAAGTTCTCCATTTGAGTCATCAGCTTGCTGTAGTGCTGGCACCACTACCTCAATTACTGCTTGATAATAAGGCACAATAGCTGAATATTTCTGCTGTTTAATCATCAGCTCGGCTTCTTCAAGATATACCCAGACATTTTCGGCGGCTTGGCCGGCACTCCAGTAATCCAAAAATCCATGGCAATCTGTTGCCTGGTGTAAGGCTTGCTTAATGAGTCCGATCAGTGTTTTTTTATCAAGTGTGGTTTGGCCGAAACGAAGCAAAACTTGGCGTTGTATGTCTGCCGATTGAGTGGATAGTTCAGTCACAAAATCAATCAGTTGAGCATGTGTTACTGATTGCAGGATGTCGGCAGTTTGAGAGTTCTTGTTTGAAATAGGGGCGGGCACTATTTTTTTTACTTTCTTTGTTTTGATCTGTTTGAACCCATCGCGCATAGCATAGAAAACAGCCACTTCGTGTTTACACAATGGGCCAAAGTCATATGGGCATGTGCAGTTGTAATCAACTATTTCGCCCTGATCTACGGCAACATCGACAGTATATTCATCATTACCAACAACCATAGCATGCCAACTCTCTCCATCTTGTTCCAACTTGACGACTGCTCCTTTGCGATAGTAAGACTTGCCTCGACTTAATATTTGAGGATCAATGGCCGACTCAAAATTTTGCAAGGTAATATTCATGAGTTAATTGTATCTATAAATAGTTTTTTGAGTTGATCAAAATCTTCCCACCAAATTAAGTGAGTGCCTTGGAGCAACTGTTTTTCCAGTATTGATTCCAGATCATAATTTGCTCCAATATCATATTTGGGCACGGTTAAAGAGGAAAAAGATGCAAGTTGTTGTAGCTGGTTTGTTTTGTTATACAAAAATAGGTGGGAAGAAATTGGCTGTTTTTGATTAAGTAATCCTAAGGCAAAGATGAAGCGACTATTAGTTTCTCGAGCTCCAGAAGAACCGCTACCACCTCTGGCCACATATTTTTGATTGCCTTCTGTCCAAATGAATAGATTGTCATACGGGCTTCGCCAATCGACGCGCGTAATTGGTGCAGGCAGATTGTAGTATCGTTCCCGATGGACAAAAAATCTTGTCTGCTTTAACTTTTCTATGTTCTTAAAGTGTTTCTGGATATTTGCTTGATATCGTGGCGCCATCTCCAACTCCAAAATATACTCATCCAGGCTTTTAGTTTTACCTTTGTCGAGCCAACGTTGTCTATACTTTTCAAGCCACTGCCGATATTGTTCATTTGCCCCATCTTGCCCAAGTTCGGTAGTTAATGATTGATGCAAAAGTTCCCGGTAGCGACTCATTCGAACTTGCAGGGTTTTTTGAACGTGGGTTTTGCAATTGCGTAGCTGGGGCGACAGGTTGTCTAAAATAACAGTAACGGTATAGGGCTGTTTATCTGCCAAGTATTTGGCTAATTTTTGATGAGAAAGGTGGCTGTTTTGCCAAACTAAACCTGTGAGCAACGATAAATCAGGTGGCTGATGTTTGATGGGAATTTGGTCAGCAGTTATGCGTTTTTCAAATTGATGTTTGCCTGGCATTTGGTTTTGAGGTTGCTATAACTCGTTTCTAATTTTGCGACCAGACTAATTATCAACAGTTTGCTGGTCCCGAGTGGCGTTGGTTCTGGTGACAGCTTTTTCTGCAATCATGGTTAATTTAGCGCTCATGCTGGCGGAAGCGGCTTGCAGGCGTTGAGATTCTTGTTGCTGTTGTTTAATTGAGGCGTTAAGATCATTAATTTTTTGTTGGTTCATCTTAATTTCTGATTGATATTTTTGTTCGGCCAAGGCTGTGGAGTGATTGTAAACCAGCTCAAGCTGTTGGGTGTTTTCTGCCACTGCTTGCTTCACGGCCAAGGCGATTTTTTCTTCAAAAGCTTTGGCTTGTTGGCGCAGAGTATTGAGCTCATCTTCTTTTGTTTTTAACTCCATTTCCCTTTGCGATAATTTCGCCTCTGTTTTCTCTCTTAATTCTTTCAACCCTATTTCTAAACGCTCTTGGCGTTTTTTGAAGTCGTACTCATACTCTTCTGCTTCCCGTTGGCGGAGTTTCAAGTTATTTTCCCGGGTTTCTTTCAAATCTTCAAGCAGACGCGCTTTCTCTTGCGAAAGTTCTGTTTGTTGCTTTTCTTTGACTGTGTGCAACTGTTCAAGCACCAGAGAGGCTTGCTCAAATTGACCCAGCAGGTCAGCCAGCGATTTATTCAAGTTTTGATACAGATCATCTGCGACTTGTTGAAACTGTTTCTTGAGTTTGGGGGACTGGGCGGGCAGTTTGGCTACTGCTTGTTTAACAGAACCGGCGCTAGGGTCATCTTGACTTAGGGTGGAGACGACTGATTTATACGCTTGCCAAATATCATTCTTGGGACTTTTGTAGTTAACTTGGGTTGGGTCAGAGCTGGGAGTTTGTTTGATCATCATCAAATTATATCACATCAGAAATGTAGATTTTTGGGTCGTAAATTCACAATGGAATCCGCGCGCCTCACAAGTTAATGGGTGACGTTAGATCTACTCAACCAGGCTGGAGATAAACTGCTCATTGGCCATTTTTGAAGTAACTCCTAGTGTCTGTTCAAATGCCCGCTTAAATGAAGCGCTTTTCATAGCCACGATTAACTGATACATTTTATTCTCCCCGTAGGTGTCAAATAGGTATTTGATGAATAAATATGCCTGACCATAAGTTTTGCGGGGTTCCCGAATATCTGTGAACTTCCAGCGCAGATGACCAAAGAAACCCTCCCATCGGCTCAAATCGCGGACATACGCGCCTTGGACCAGCATATCTTTGGCCTCTCCTTCGGATAGATATTCATTTTGACCGGCAATATAGGTGGCCATTCCCTCGTCAAACCAGGTTGGAAGTTTAAAGGAGTTGATAGGTCCCAGTAAATTGCGAATTACATCATGGGAAAGTTCGTGGGCGATAAGCTTTTCGTTGAGAAAAACTTCGTCAATCACAATGCCGTACTCATTACCTGTGCCTCCGCCCTGCATAACCCCGCCATATCTAAAAAGATCAGTTTCGCCTAAAACCAGTAAAACCTTGGCATTAACCGGTACTTGATAAAACTCTTCATTTTTATCAACCGCTTTCTGCGTATAGAGTAATGCCATCTGCGACGCCTCTTGTTGACTGATAAGTTTTGCTTCCTGATGTTTGCCATCCGCCGTACGCTTGAGTGGTATTTGTTTGTTTGAGGCAGGATAGAAGATGGTAATATTATCGCCCCGATTGATCTGGGCAAATCCGGGTTTCAAAGGAGAGATAAGCAAAAGAGGGCCAAAGAGAAAAAGAGCTAAAATTGGCACCAGCAGTCCAATACCGGTCAAGACTAAATACCTTTTTTTATTTACGGCTTCTTGATAACCGCGGTATAACCCGATCATGATAAAAACAAAAACTCCAATGAGTAAAAGCGTCATTTTAAACTTTGTTTTTTCTAAGTAATCGCATAGCGTCAAAAATCGAGTAGGCATACAGGAAAATTAAGGCGGAAGTGATAATAAGTCCCCTGCCCGAAAAAATATTCATTGAAGTGTTGACAAAACAAAGAACAATCCAGACAAGAATGGTGGCGCCACCAAGAGTCACCCCATCGAAATATTTGCGTAAATATATGTGGCCAAGCCCGGGAAGCAAGAGAGTGAGCAGTATAGCCGTATTTTTATTTTTCATTCACTTTAATAGACTTGCCTTGCGAAATAAGAAATGAGTTAATTATAAAAGATGGCATAGGTAACCGTTTCCCTTATTTCGCAATTAAGCTTAATATAACCAATAATTAACTGTTTTTCAATGGCGAGCTCGGATAGTGTTGAGTGAAGTGATTTACTGTTTGTATTAAAGTCTATACAATTAACTCAGTTGATGTTTAAAGTACTTAGAAATTGCCTTATTTTATTTTCGCTTTGTCTAATTGCGTTAGTTTTTGATCCTGTTAACATTTCGGCTGAAGATAAAGCCAGTCTTCCTTCTGGTCAAAATATTCCCAAACTTGAGGTTTCCCCAGATGATCCTAAGTTAGTAAATGGTCACGTTTATCCCAACTGGGGACCAGTTTGTCAAAGGTACACTTATTCGGTTATTTATTTAGATGAAAAAGGTCGTTCGCCAGCATATGTCAAGATTTATTTTAATGGCAAAATGATTGACATGGAGAAGGAGAATCCTGAAGAGAATAATTATATTAATGGAGTTAAGTATATCTACCAATATGTACCCAATAAACTTGGTTCAAACTTCTATTATTTTGAAGCCTCCAATGGTTTGGGCAAAACCAGGAGTAATATTATTGATTCACCAGACAATGGACCAGTACTTTTTAATAGCTCTTTTGAAAATAATGAAATAGCGGTGGTTGATGTGGCTTCGGAAACAAAAATTTTATCATATGATGTCAAAGACGAATGGGTAGGAGGAGTAGCTTTAAGCGATGATGGCAAGTATTTAGCCGCCAAAACTCACAAAAAAATATATTTGTTTGATACATCAGCACCAGAAAAGCCAGTTTGGGTTTATGAGGGGATTGAAGAAAGACCTGGTGATGTTAAGGGAGGGATTGATATTTCTGGCGATGGTTCTCGAATAATTGCTTCAATTGGTGGCAATGCAATTCTCTTTGACCAACAAAGTAATCAGCCTATCTGGATTTACCGGGGCAGTGGCAACCAAGCTTACAATGTGGCCATTTCAAAAGATGGTCATTATATGGCAATGGGCACAGCAGGCAGTGTTTCCAGTACAGCCCAGGGTTATAAGTCTTCAGAAACGACTAACTTATTAATATTTTGGAGCGAAAAAAGCCAAATTCCCTTATGGCAGTATCATGCTGACGGTAATTTTCATGATGTTTCATTATCTGACGATGGTAGTTTTATTTCTGGTGCCACCGGCTGTCCTGACCGGAGATTCTACTTGTTCGGTAAGGATTCTAACCAGCCGATTATTAGAAGCGATATGTTAACCAGAGATTCTCCAGTTCATAGAGCTAAAGTTTCGGCTGACGGTCAATATATTGCGGTTGGGAGTGAATCGGACGCTGGGGCAGTTTTCCTTTTTTCACAGGATTCAACTACTCCAATTTGGAAATTTCCAGCGCCGTATGGTAGCTCATTTAGAGCTTTGAATATCACCCCAGATGGTCAATATATGGGGGGTGCCACATTCAGAGGTGATGTCTATATTTTTGAAAAATCTTCTAATGTTCCAGTTTCGCATTGGAAAGTAGATGCAGCTCTTGGAGGTATAGATATTGCTGATGATGGCAGTTTTGTGGCTACAGGTGGCACTGACAGCCAGCTACACATTTTTCAAAAAGGAGTCTCTGAAAGATCGGATATTGATTTTAATGAGTATGTGGAAGAAATTGATATTTCTGGCAATGGCCAATATATTGCAGTTGGTACCGCAGGCTCGGTTTACTTTTTTGAATCATTCGATATGAATTTACAACCAGTCACTTGTCAAGAAATTAAAGAACCCATTCCAGAAGCTGTTAATAATATGCGTGACAATGATCAAACAGATAATAGTATTAATTTTGAACCAATTAATGATGCTAATGTTGTCAACACAGACGTATGGCCGGGTATGTTGTTGGGATTTGGATTTGCAATATCGTTAATAATTTTAGGTGGATATATTTTAATTATCAAACTGGATGTTGTTTCAAAATTAAAATCTCATAAACAACAGCCATCATTGGAGATCGAAGTTAAAGATAAACTTCAAAAGCCAGTCAAACTAAATAAGCAAGTAGTGGTTATTCTAAGTGCAATTTGTGGCATATTATTTGTGTTAACTATAATTTCTGTAGTTATCAATGTAAAAAATCAACAAGAATTTAGTTTCACTGACCAGCCCAACCAAGAATTAAATGAAACATCGGGTGATAAAACCAAACAAATAGGATGTGGCAATAATATTTGTGAACCTGATTATGGTGAAACAAAAACAAACTGCCCAAGCGATTGTTCAGCAGGAAATTGAACCTATTATGTTTTATTTACGCTTTAGTTTGCCAAAGTTTTAAATATTGAGTGGTTAAATTTTGCCAAGTTTGAGTTTTAGCCCAGTTATAAGCTAGTGTTAATTTGGCTCTGTTTATTTTTTCCTTCTCAATTAATTGGTTAATATTGTATGCAATGACTATTGGCCGATTGGTGATGAGCATGTTTTTGGCTTGGGGATGACAAGTTAAATAATCTTGTTTGATTTGATTATTAAAAACGGCAATCACTGGCACTTGAGCCCGCATAGCTTCTAGAATTGCTAGGTAACTAGAGACAAAAGCCAACTTGTAATTGGGCAAATACTGATTGGCGTTTTTGACCATGCCTTTAAATATGACGTTGAGTTTATTTTTTTTGACAAATTGTTTAGCTTCAATGAATTGATGTCCGTCGCCAAAAACATCCAATTTAATTTTGACACCTTGCTTTTGCAGGATTTTGAGAGCTTGTAAATAGGTCATGATACCGATATCTTGGCTTAAACGACCGAGATAGATGGCTCGAAATAATTGGCAATTAGATTGTGTGGGCGATTTGAGCAATTGGGAGGATTGGACCGCTCCATAACTAACTAAATTGGGTTGAGCCCTGTACCAAGTTCGCATAAAATCGCCCACACCAATCGTGCCTGATGATAACCATTCACTAATTTTACGTTGGACAATGGCTAAGATAGTTGGTGAGCTAGTACCTTCATAGCCGTGGAAAGTCATGAAGACTTTCTTCAATGGAAAAACGAATCGGTAAGGTAGCCACCAATAACCAACATCGTGAACATGAATGATGTCTGCACTCTTTAACAAATTTATATGTTGCCACAGCCATCGCCAAATTAACCACTTTTTATCTTTTTCTGTTGTTTTGTGCGTAGGGATTCTGTAAATTTTTATCCTATGTTTAGCCTCCATTGAAGGCAGGTTCGGCTGATAGCCTTCAGTGATAATAGTGACTTGGTGTTTCTTTTTACTTAGCTCCAGACCCAAGCTTTCTACATGTTTTTCGACTCCACCAATGTGAGGATTATATAATCTAGAGAAAAAGAGGATTTTCATGACTTTTGTGCCAATACTAAGTAATTACTTTCACCCAACAGTTTGACCAAGATGTTATCAATCAATGTGACTGAGTTGCCCAACAATGAAAATTTCTGAATAGCTTTCATCGGCCAGCTCCATAGTAGTAAAGTGAATAAATAATTACGCAAAATTCCCTCACTCGGTTTAATGACTTTAGTTTTAAACCCTGATTCTACTATGAGTTTGTTTAAACTACTTGGCGAGTATCTTCGCAAATGTCCAACTCTTTGATCAAAGTCATTCAACAAGCCCAATTTATATAAAGGGGCGTTAGTTGATGGAGTAGTGATAATAAATCTGCCATTTTTGTTTAAATATTTTGATATTTGATGCAATAGTAATTTATCATCTACTATATGTTCGATAACTTCGCTTAGAATGATCAAATCATAACTATTGGTTAATTTCATTTGACTAATATCTCCGATCATAAACTTGACATTTCTAATTCCAAGTCCTCTCTTAGTCTGATTGGCAGATTTAATAGCTTGTTGGGCAATATCAATGCCTGTAATTTGATGATTCTGATTAGCTAAGTAAAAAGATATGGGACCGACCCCACACCCGATATCCAAAACTTTTAATTTTTTGTTGGGTAAATGTCGGTCTAAAAAATCAAAAATTAAGTGATAGGTAAAGTTAGTTTTTTTTGGAATAGCTAGTAGTGGTCGACTTTGAGCATGAAAGGCTTCGTATTTTGAAGAATTTAATATCTTGTTTGGCACACCCATATTATACGGGTAAAGACTGATCCTCGCTGGCGCGAGGATGACAAGCGTATTGTCATTCCCTCCCCCACACTCATTGTCATTCCCCCCGCCTAGGCGGGGGGAATCCACTGGATTCCCGCTACGCGGGAATGACAAGGGCTAACGCGGGAATGACAATCTCCAGAAGCTTAATCTACAAAACTGAGTGCGGTGCCGGTTTTGTTGGCTCGACCAGTTCGGCCAATCCGGTGAATGTAGTCTTCGTAGGTTTGAGGTAGATCGTAATTGATGACGTGAGATACGCTATCGATATCTAAGCCTCTGGAAGCGATATCGGTGGCTAACAAAACTTGAACATAGTTGTCTTTGAATTGTTTCAAAGCTCTTTGGCGCTGTCCTTGGGATTTATTGCCATGAATAGCGGCCACTTTCAGACCTTTAGCAAATAAGGCCCGAGCTAATTTATCTAAACCGTACTTAGTGCGACCAAAGACTAAAACTTTGTCAAAACCATCTCTATTTAATAAATCATGTAGGACTTCAACTTTTGATTGACCATTTATCTTGACGATATCTTGGTTGACATGAGCCGAAGATTTTTCGGCTGATACCTTGACTTGAACTGGATTAGTTAAGAAGCTATTAACAATGCCATCTAATTTGCTGGGCAAAGTAGCAGAGAAAAATAATGAATGACGATTTTGAGGTAATTTGGCAATCACATACTTCATAACTGGTATAAAACCCATGTCTAACATTTGATCAACTTCGTCTAAGACGATGACCGAAAAGGAATTGAAGTTTAAAATCCGACGTTTTTCTAAATCAACTAATCTGCCGGGAGTGCCAATCACAAAATCAGCCCCTCTGCGCAGTGAATCGATTTGTCTGGACATGGAAGCTCCACCAATACACAAACTTGAATAAAGTCCCATGCCTCTAGCAAACAATCTAAACTCAGAGTCAATTTGGACGGCTAACTCTCTGGTGGGAGCCATGATTAAGACCCTGCCTGAAGGTTGACTAAATAAATTATGAATCAGAGGAATTAAAAAGGCAGCAGTTTTACCTGTGCCGGTACTGGCAATTCCCACCACATCTTTACCAGACAAAACTAAGGGTATAACTTGATCTTGAACTGGTGTCAGATCTTTATAACCTCGATCTAGCACATTTTGCATGAGTTGGGGATGGAGAACAAAACTATCAAATTGGTTGATGGCGGTGTAGGAAGAGACTGGCATTGGTTCAGTGGCAGCTTTTTTAACCAACATCGTTGGATTAAAAGAACCCATTCTGCCTCTGGAGCCTCTAGAGAATCCACTAAAATGACTCCGATTTCCACTTCGGAAATTTCTATTTGAGTTCGAGAACGAACTACGTGAACGATACATAATACTTCTTTCTCTGCGTAGGACTAATCATCTTAATCAACTACACAGATATGTCTTTACCTTAAAGACATCTGACTTGTTGGTGACAAGTCAATAAATGCAAAAGGTGAAAGACAAGAAGCGAAAAGTTTGAAAATTTTGAGTAAAAAAACAAAAGCGCTAGCTTAAACCCATTGGCAATTTTAATTAACAGTCATCAGTATAGCATAGTATCACAATAAGTAAAGGTTATAGATACTTTGGAGTGGTCATACTTACTGAACGAAGATAGAATTGATGCTAAAAATAAGTTCGCTTACACCACAGTTAAATTGTTAGGCATTTCATTTAGACTTCATGTTGTTTATGGTAAACAATTGAAGGAAAGGAAAAATATTTATGAAAAAAATATTGATTATTTTGACAATTACGAACGCTTTGGCTATGAGTCTAACGATTCCCCAAGTACAGGCTCATGAAGGATCCATGATGGGTTTTGGATCGATGATGGGAAATAACAACGGTTTGTTGGGTTTAGGTGGCTTGACTTGGATAGCCATGATTATTTTTCTCTTGGCAGGAGCTTACTTTTTTATTAAGAAAGCTGGCAAGTAATTGGTTTAACATGAGTTGTGACAAAAGCTTTGGTGATGGACAGAACTATGTCATAATGAAATATGAATCAGAATCACAACCACCAGACTGTTGATCATGCTGGTCATGATCACCACGATCTGATGGCCAACCCAGAGACTTCGGGTGATTTTTTGCGTCGATTCTTAATTGTTTCCATCTTGCTTGTTCCCTTAGCATTTTTTTCTGAGCCAGCAGTCAAGTTTTTGGGTACTCCTGATTTTGTTTTACGACCTTTTTTGGAGTTTGGCATCGCTTCCATTATTTTTTATTTTGGCTTGATTTTTTTTAAGCACGCAAAAATGGAAATTGCCATGAAGCAGTATGGCATGATGACTCTCGTTTCGTTAGGAGTTGGAGCCGGTTATCTTTTTTCGGCCATGTCAACTTTTATTCCTGCTATCAGTACTGAGTTTTATCTTGAAATCTCCACTCTAATCTGGGTTTTATTATTTGGTCACTTTTTGGAAGCTAAATCTTCAACTGCCGCTGGGGACGCTTTACAAGAAGTGGCCAAGCTTTTGCCCAAGGAAGCTCATCTTAAAACAGATCACGGAATCAAGGAAGTAGCATTAACCTCTCTCAAAGAAGGAGATATTGTGGTAGTTAAAGCCGGTGAAAAAGTGCCGGCTGATGGAGAAATACTCAAAGGGAGTGGCAACTTCAACGAAGCCCACATCACTGGAGAGTCTAAACCAGTTGAAAAAATAGTTGGGTCTTCTGTAGTTGCTGGAGCAATTAATATCGATGGCTCAGTTGAAGTTAGATTGATGCGCGTCGGTGAATCCTCAACTATTGGCCAGATTCAAAGCCTGATTGCTTCTGCCAAGCAAACGAAACCATCAGTTCAAAAACTGGCAGACCGGGCTTCCAGATGGCTCACTTTCTTGGCTCTGGGTGTTTCTGTCTTAACTTTGGTTATTTGGTCAGTTGTGATTGGGCAACCTTTGGTTTTTGCCACCACTCTGGCCATTACTGTGTTGGTGATTGCTTGTCCTCACGCATTGGGTTTGGCCATTCCCACCGTTTCAACTATTGCTACTCGTTTAGCCGTCAAAAATGGTGTGTTCATCAAAGACATGGCAAAGATTGAAATTGTTAAAAGTGCTGACTATGTGGTATTTGATAAAACAGGCACACTTACACGAGGAGACTTTGGTGTCACAGATATAAAGTTGTTTGATGGCTCGCAAACTCACCTCTTGGAAATAGCTCACGCAATTGAAACCCACTCCTCTCATGTGATTGGTATGTCAATAACAGACCATATCGCAAAAATGGGTATTAAATTCAAGGAGGCGACTAACATTAAAAATTTAGCCGGTCGGGGTATGGAAGGCATGATTGCTGGAAAAAGGTATTTTATTGGTAACAAACGACTGATGGAGGAACTCAAGGTTTGGAATTCGGCAACAGAAAAGGTTCTTAAAGAATTATCAACCGAAGGTAAAACGCCAGTGTTTGTAGCGAGTAAAGATAGTTTACTAGGGGTTATTTCTTTAAGTGACCAAGTTAAGGCAGAATCAAAACAGGCTGTAGATGAGTTGCATAAACTTGGTGTTAAAGTGGCAATGCTCACCGGCGATACCAAAGCGGCCGCCGCCACGATCGCCAAACAACTTGGTATCGATATGATTTTTGCAGAAGTATTACCGGAAGATAAATATAAGCACATCAAAGAATTACAAAATCAAGGTAATATTGTCTTAATGGCTGGTGATGGAGTTAACGATGCGCCCGCGCTGACCCAAGCTAATGCGGGGGTGGCCATAGGCACAGGCACAGATGTGGCTGTAGAGGCTGGAGACATTGTCCTGACGCAAAGCAATCCTCAGCACATTGTGAGATTGATTATCCTTTCCCGAAAAGTCTATCGCAAAATGGTGGAAAACTTGTTTTGGGCTGTTGGGTACAACGTCTTGGCTATTCCAGCGGCTGCCGGACTATTTATTCCGTTTGGTTTTAGGCTCACTCCCGCTGTTGGAGCACTTCTAATGAGTATGTCTTCCGTGATTGTGGTGATTAATGCCATGTCACTGCGTAAGGCAAAGTTAGAAGTATAAAAAATTAAAAACCAAAAATCCATTTAATTAAGTTCAACAAATTGTGTGAATGATATTTTAGATGGTGTGCATAAGCGATATTGATCAACGTAGTCTTGGATTTCGTTATCACCTGGAACGTTTGCTCCGAGTAATGGATCGGGCGAGAACCTATTTTGTTACTGATACCTCTTCTTGTTTAGGTGGACATTTACTATCCGCATAGGAACAGAAGACACAACAATCACCCTCTTTTGGTTTCAATATCTCTTCACAACTCTCGCATTTGTAAAAATGTTGGCAAGTGTTTGTCGGCATTTGTTCTACCTTTTTGAAGCCACATTTGGGGCAAGTTAAATTAGCAGCAGTTTTGATATTGTTCATGCAAAACATTGCTTTAGCTTACAACTTTCTTTTTTTCTTCAAATTCCTTTTTGTCAATTTCTCCCTTGGCGTAACGTTCCTTGAGGATATCTAAAGCTGACTTATCATTGGTTTCTCCCTTGCCTTGATTAGCTATCCACTTAAACAAAGCGACAATGCCAAGAATAACTAAACCCCAGAATAGAATCATAAATACCCAGCCAAATGTACCCATTGAATTGGTACCAAAATTTCCCATCATAGAATTTCCACCTCCTCCCATCATGCCTTGAGCAAAAGATGCAGATGGCATTAGTAAAAAGACGAGAGACAGAGTAGTGATAAATAGTAATTTGTTCATATATTTATAAATCTTTGAACACTTTTGCTAATGATGGACCAAACACATGAGCAGAAAACTCGTAAAACTGACCAAAAGGCACTAAATGAGTGGATAAATTCTTATCTAGTTCTTCTCCTATCTTCTGAATTATATTATTTGCAGTTTCAGGGTCGGATTTACTATTTGAAAGATGAGCAAATGAATGAAGAATTACTGTGTTTGTTTTATTTTTGTTTGCCAGCCATTTAATGTTTCCGACAGCTTTGTCAACGACATCACTATTATCTTTATTAGTCTCTTCTGCGTGAATAAATATGACGAGACAATTTTCAAAACTTGTCTTTTCTGTTTCAGAAGAGTTTGGACTATATGGCTTATACCAAAAACTTTTTGTGTGAAACATTAATAATTTCATACTTTACTTTTATCAATAATCCCTCTGATAATTTTATCGACTTCTGCTGGTAAATCTCCAAGATTTGCGTTGGGGAAAAATTGAGATAAGACTATTGGTCTCATGCCTGAGATATAAGTCTTTTCGTTTTTTTGATAAACATTTATCTTACATGGCAAACAAAGACCAATCTTAATATCTGCTTGCAACACCGTGTAAGCTGACTTGGCATTGCAGATTTCAATGATTTTAAACGGCTCAATTTTAAAATCCTTTGCTCCAACTGTTGCTTGTACATCATGAATGTGCAACACCTTAAACCCTACCTTGGCAGTCTCGAGTTCAACTGCTGTCACTGCTTCATTAAAAGTTTTATTTGTTTCTACGGTATAGTCAAAATCCATATTTTCTCCAATCTAAAAAGTTAATACTTTATCACTATCACTAACTAAGGCATATAGATCTTCTATACCACCTATCTGACACGCCTTAGTGCTTTTTTTATGTCGAATATCCAGACAAGTGCCACAAGCCAACAGCTTAGCTTTCTCTGACTGCAATAATTTATCAACCTGTTTTTTTATATTAAAACGCTCACTACTGTTTTTGCCGTCTCCCACTCCTTCACCTATCAGAAATACCGATACATCATCACCTTTGCGGACTGCTAGATTCGTAAGTCTGAAAGCATTCCAATTTGTCTCCGCATTTATACTTGAAAGAATGACACCTAATTTCATAATACTGCCTCCTTTGGATACAATTTTTTATAACCACTAAATAAATGATGAATTAGTTCATCTGTTCGTCTTAAGGAAGTAATCGCATCATTAAGAAAAACTCGACCTGTTTTAGTAATTGAATACACTCTTTTATCCCTTTCTTTTTCTTTTTTATCCCATTCTGAAGTTACCCAGCTGTCACGTTCCATCCTCCTTAGGGTGCGGTATAAATCACCCGCATCCATTTTTTCACCACAATGTTTTTCTAACCCTTCCATTAGTCCATATCCATGAGATGAATTCTTAGTTAGGAGAAGCAGTATGCAGGGTTCCATAAACCGCTCAATTTTTCCAAACTCCCTTGACCGAAATGAACACCCGCAAGTCTTACACATATATGTAAATATCATATAACAAATCGCTCTCTTAGTAAACAAAGAAATCATTTATTTCCGTAGAACGCATAATACATTTTGTGCATTCAGTCAAAATACCAGTCCTGCATTTACTAAGTAGTTTGGGAGTAGATTGGAGGCAAACAAAAACGGTACTCTAGATTTTGTATTAGAAATCAAAGGAGTACCATTATGTTCCCCAGTGTATCAAAAGAACCTATGAGTTACAAAGACTGTAAACGAGAAGATGAACTAGTGACCAAACTCCGATTAATTCGGCGAGTAAAGGTGGATGACTGGACTCGAGAAGAAACTGAAAACACAATTTTATCATTACCCCGTCAAGCATTTGACACAGATGATGCCAGACATATTTTCAAGCGCTCTCGTCTAAAGCAGATTATTTCCTTATTGTTTTTTATTAGAATGCTACAAATATAGATTTCATCCTGGCTTCATGTAGATCTTTGTAAAGTAAAATAGGCGAGTTTAATTATGAGGCATACTAATCACTTGGTTATGTGTTTGGGTTTGGTCGGCGTAGTTGGACTTGCTTATCTTTTTATTCCTCAGGTACAAAACTTAGGGTGGTTTGGGCTCATCATCTTGGCCTGTCCTTTAATGCATTTATGGATGATGAAAGATGGTCATCACAAACATTAAGGAAATACTTTATGAGCTATGACTATGGCAATTGGCTATTGGTTCTCTTTAATATTATTTTATTCCTATATTTTATTAAAGCCGCATTTAGACCAAGAAATAAGACGGACTGGACAACCTATCGTTCATTTGGAGCTTTTATCACTGCCTTGTTTGCCGAAATGTATGGCTTTCCCCTGACTATCTACCTTTTGACTTCGTATTTTGGTAGTAACTTCTTGGGTTTAGATTTTACCCATAACAGTGGACATTTGTTAAACGATTTTCTTGGCTTGAAGGGTGATCCTCATCTTAGCCCTATTCATATTGTTAGCACTGTATTTATCATTGGAGGTCTGATTTTTCTAAGTAGAGCTTGGAATGTTCTCTATCAAGCATCTAGAAAAGGCGTTTTGGCTACAACTGGTGCCTATAAATACATGCGCCATCCACAATATTTTGCTTTTATCTTAGTTATTTTTGGTTTTCTTCTGCAATGGCCCACACTTATCACCTTAATTATGGCTCCAATTTTGATCGTCCGATATATCACATTAGCAAGGAGTGAAGAAAAACAAATGATAGACAAGTTTGGTCAGACTTACAGGGAATATAGAAGTAAAACCCCTGGCTTTTTTCCTTCACCACAACTTTTTCTCAATGACATTAAGCAACAATTAACTGAATCCTAAAAACATCATGAAGCATAAGTGTACAGACAAAAAGCCTACATTTTTTATTTTTCTCCAAGGCTTTATAGTAGGCATTTTGGGTCTCAGTCTTTTTTACTACATTCTCCTTTTTGCAATTACTGGCGATCCAAACCATCCTTTTAGTCAGTTTACCCTTCTTCAGCCCTGGATGAGTTTACTGATCATTGGTTTTGGCATCCAATTTGGGTTATTTTGGTTACTTAGGAAAGGCTATCACTTCTCCATTCACGAAAGACACGATGTTCAACTGGCAACTGAGACAAGTACGGCCGTTTCTGGCATGGCGATGGTGGCTTGTTGTGCTCATCATCTAGTTGAGCTTCTCCCCATTCTGGGCTTATCGGCGACAGCTCTTTTTCTTTCTGAATACCAGAAACAATTGCTCATCTTTGGAGTCGTCGCAAATGCAATTGGCATCACCATGATGCTTTGGTTCATGACTGGAAAAGCCACGCCAAAAGTTCTATTTAGCTTTTTTTCTACTAAAGTCAGGAGGGCTCTATGAACTCAAAACTATTTTTCGTCATTCTACTTGTTTTTGCTGGTGCGGTTGTCTTTGGGTTAACAGCAAAGCCAAAACAAGGGCTTTCGACAACAGCTTCGCCAAATACCCAGACCGGCACTCAACTCTCTGGATTATCCCCACAAACCAAAACAATGGGTCTGGTTGAAGTTGAGGTTACACCCGCTTCAGTGACTTTAGGTAAGGATATTGTTTTTGATGTAGTCATGAATAATCATTCAGTTGATTTGGGTTATGACTATATCAGAATTGCTACTTTAACCGACGATCAGGGAAATACTTACAAACCGTCTGAGTGGAAAAGAGCCACCGGCGGCCACCACATTAAAGGAGAGTTGATCTTTCCACCCTTTTCCAAACAGCCTAAGGAGTTGACAGTAACATTTGATGGGGTAGATAATAAATCAGAGATTTTTATTTGGCAATTATAAGTACAAAAGGGAGGTGAGTGATATGAAATCAAACACAACAAAATTGGCAAACACCTTTGGTCTGACTATGGCTATTTTATGGGTATTGTGTAGCGCCATCGTTTGGTTATTTCCAGATTTTTCCTTACAATTGACAAGCTGGTGGATGCACGGCATGAATTTATCCGCCATGGGTGGTCGGCATTTAACCCTTGGTAACTTCCTTCTAGGAGGAATTGTTGCGGTTGTGTCTGCTTGGGTAACCGGTTGGGTTCTCGGATGGTCTTGGCAGGTGGTTGGAGAAAAAAACAGAGAGTGATAATTGTTTATGTCAGAAAACTATGAACCACTCGTAAAAAATTATGTCTGTGGCGTGGCTATATCCAAGCCATGGATGAAGTTTGCGTTCATACACGCGTTGAAATGAAATTATGAAAAAAGGGACACTAGTTATAGTTAGACACGGTCAATCTCGTTTTAACGAGTTGAATATTTTTACAGGTTGGCTTGATGTGCCCTTGTCGGAACAAGGAATAAGAGAAGCGCACAAAGTAGCAGATCATTGTGAGAATTTTAATTACGATGCCGTCTTTACTTCGCATCTCAAACGGGCGCACGACACCTTAATGATTATCCTTTCAAAACAAAAAAAGATTGGAGTATTTCAACACCAAAGCGACAAGCGATATGACATCTCCAACGACATGGATCCTAAATTGAACAATAGAATTTTTAGAGTGTATACGGTTCAAGATTTAAATGAAAGAGCTTACGGTGCTTTGCAGGGGATTGACAAAGATATGGCCACAAAAACATACGGTAAATTGCAAGTGTTCAAATGGCGTAGAGGGTTCACGGACAAGCCTCCACAGGGGGAAAGCTTGAAGGAAGTATATGAGAGAATTACTCCATTTTTCAAAAGAACGATAACTCCTCTTCTGAAACGTGGAAAAACAATTCTTATTGTTGGACATGGCAATACTCTTAGGGCGCTTGTCAAGTATTTGGAAAACATTGAAGATAATGAAATCCAATTTGTTAACCTTCCTCTCGGTCATCCGCTTGTATATGAATATAAGGAAGGCAGAGTAAACAGAGTAGAGGGAGAGTATATAGTGGATAAATCCGCTTCGTTAAATTTCAACAAAAATAAAGGAGGTGAAGGAAGATGAGTAACAACGATAAAAAATACACTTGTCCCATGCACCCCGAGATTGTGTCAGACAAACCCGGTAAATGTCCCAAGTGTGGCGGTATGGATTTGGTACCGTTGGACGAAATAGAAAAAAACGGTGGACATGGTTGTTACGATCATTCGATGTCTCACGGCTGCGGGTGTCATGGAGATGAAGATAAAAATAAAGAAATGAAAAATTCCGATCAGCCATCTAAATCTTTCATAGGTAGGTATCTATATAACTTAGGCAAAAAAGAACATGAAAAAGAAAAACAAAGAGGTAAGCATAAAGGCGGTTGTTGCTAAACTACTGTTTTTGCCAGCTTAATTGGAATGATTGTTGTGGCTGTAGTTCTACTTTATTTCCAACCGGATTTGATCCCAAACGCATTAGGATCAGCGCTCATGGTCACCGTCGTGATGTTTGCTATCTGTTTTTTGGGGCCAGAAATGTTCTCGAGAGGCCATGCATGGATGATTCGTATCTGGAAATTATCCAGTACTTCGAACAGAAATGTTGTGGGGATTATCCTAGGGTTTGGTCTGGGGACCTATAGTGCTCGCAAGTCAAATCTACCACATTTGTAATCTTAAAAATTCACCGAATTTGTTTTGCGGGGACTATATGTATAAATTTCTAGTTGGAGTTAGAACAATACAGTTTAAAAAGTCACCCAACTAACGTTTCATCTTCTCTTCATTTTCATCTTGCTACAGTAGACTTGCTCTCGAAATAAGGGAAGCGGGTTGCCCGTGATTCTTTTGTGCATTTTCGATTACTTCTTCTTCCTCAAGTATGATGGGCTACTATCAGAAACAACGAAAATGTCAAAAAATCTTTCCATAATCAACTTGTTTATCATTTCGAGAGTAAGTCTGTTTAACTAATCATTATTAATTATCTTGAATGGGGGGGTGAAATATCATGACTAAATTATCACAAATAAATTCTTCTATCGAAGAAAGACAAGTAAAAAAAGACGATCAAGCCTTGGTTTTGCGTATTCCTAAACCGAATTTACAAGTTATGGTTTTGGGATTAATTGCCATTATCACTCTTTTTCAGACCTTTCAATTGACAAGAATTAGCTCTAGGGCCAGTTCTTTTTTGGCCAAGGCTACTCAACCGCCGGCCGTAGTTTCTTCAAGCAGTGGATCGTCTGACATGGGAAGCAATTCTGATGTGGCAGTACCGCAATCGATGGTGGGAGGATGCTAAAGATATCAGATGTTTCAAACTTATGAATAAGATAGATAGCGGATTCAGCATCAGAAATAATGCTTCCAAAAAGGAATTATATTTACCTTGGTTAAAGATGTTGCTGGGTTTTTCTCTTTTAGCGACGATTGTGGGAGTCCTTTTTTCTACAAAAACATTGGCTGACGTGAATAAAAATATAGAGCTGACAAAAGAAGTAAGTCGTCCTGCCAACGTCAAGATTATCAAAATCACTACTCCCGACTGTGTTGATTGTTTTAATATAGACAGGATTGTCGATGATTTTAAGAAACTGAATATTAAAATAGAAGAAGAGCAAACCTTAATCTTTGATTCTCCTGAGGCAAATGAGAAAGTTTTACAATTTGCTATCAAAAAAGTTCCCACATTTTTGGTGACTGGTGAACTCACTAAAAGTAATATTGAGAACTTTGTGAAAAGCCAAGGTCAAGTCCAGGATGATACTTTTGTTTTTACCAAAGTCACTCCAGTTTATATCGATCCCGATAGTAAACAAAAAGTTGGCCAAGTTGTAGCTACCATTTTAACCGATCCCTCATGTCCTCTATGCGTTGACCCTAAATTAATGGTGGAAAGTTTAAAACAGTCTGGAGTCAAAATTATTGATCAAAAAGAAGTTATTTGGAACTCCCTTGAGGGTCAGCAGATTATAAAACAATATAAGATTTTAAAAATACCTACTTTTCTTTTATCACCCGAGATTGATTTATATGATGATATCAAATCTAACTGGACTCAACTTGGCACAGTTGAGCAAGATCAAACATATGTAGCTCGGAATTTAATATTTCCATACCGAGATTTAGAGAAGAACGAAATTGTTGGGTTTGTCGATTTGATATATTTAATAGACTCAAGTTGTGTTGATTGCTATAAAGTTCAGGATGTTCAATACCCAATTTTAACTAATGGATACGGAGTTGCCATACGTTCGGAGCGTGAAATAGATATTTCTTCTGCAGAAGGAAAAAATCTGGTTGCCATGTATGACATTACCAAAGTGCCAACAATTTTATTATCTCCAGAGGTTGATAAATATCCAAATCTTAAAAGAGATTGGCCGGGCGTTGGTGTGGTGGGACCCGATGGTTGGTATATCTTTACCGTCATGAATCAACTTGGAAAAGTTACTCACAAGGATTTAGCAAGTAATCAAATCATTAATCCTGTAGAAGTGCCAAATCCAAGTTCTGTCCAATAAGTGAATTATATAGTATGAAGCACATCATTAATAAATTATTCATTGCCTATAAAAAATCTCGAGCTACACCGCCGGCAAATGTTTTTGTTTGGTTGTTGATAATTATTTTTTTACTCAATCAATTAATGATTGCCAATGTGACCATGGTTATGGGTATGAAAAATAGCACCTCAATGACCATCATCGCTCCAAAATTGAATGCCGATGGTAAGACTACCTCATTGTTTGAGTGGTCAACTATTTCCCAAGTTATGGCTAGTCCTCAGAGTGGTGACGCCTTGGCCGATGCCAAGGTGGTGATGACAGCCACAGGTCAACCTTTTTATGCTCCCGATAATATCTCTTTTGACGATCCAATTAATGCTCAAAAGAAATGGGGAGTCTATGAAACATCGATCAGATTACAAACAGAAGAAGAGGCTCGATATCAAAAACTTGTGACTTTATTAATGACCTGTAGCTATTGTTGTGGTGGACCTAACAATGTAACTATGGTTAAAAATTGTGGTTGCGCTCACGCTAAGGCAGTTCGAGGCTTTTATCGTTATATGATTCAAAACTACGGCGATCAATATAGTGATGAACAACTAGTTGGTGAGTCTCACCGTTGGTATGCCCTTTGGTATCCCAAAGGTATGCTCGAAGACTATTTATTAATGACTGGTAATGAGGGTGCACTACCTCACACCGCACATGGTGGATCGGGAACTGAAGGGAGACATGGAATAAATATATGAGTGACTATTATGACTGATATTCTTCTAGTTATTATGACTGACAGTTTCATATTGAATCAATAATTAATGTAGAGGATAGGTTTATTTGGTATTTTGGTGAAAATATAATGGATAAAATCCTAATTACTTTCTCGTTTTTGGCTGGTCTGCAAGCATTTTTCGCCCCGTGCAGTATCGCCCTCATCCCAGCATATGTAGGTTTCTATGTTAAACAAGAAACTGGACAGAGCAACAAAATACAACAACTACTTTTTGGTTTTAAAGCAGGTAGTCTTGCTAGCTTGGGGCTGATCAGTGTTTATGTGGTATTTGGGATTTTATTAGCTATTTTTGGTCACTGGATTGCTCCTATATTCCCCTGGATCGAATTGATGACGGGAGGCCTGCTGATATTCATGGGATTATCCATCCTGCTCGGTTATGAATTTGCTATCAAACCTCCAATTGTGATCCAGACTAATGCGCATGGATTAAAGCGATTTTATGTCTTTGGTGTGGCTTATGCTTTTGGGGCATTGGGGTGTACTTTGCCGATATTTCTGTTAGTTATTTTCCAATCGTTAGCTCAAAATGGTCTATTCGGAGGAGTCATCAATTTTGCAGTTTATGCTTTGGCTATGTCAATGTTGATGATTCTATTTTCGATTATTTCGTCTTTTTCAAAGAGTGCAATGCGCAGATTTTTAACCAAATATATGGAGGTAATCCAAAAAAGTACTGGCGTGTTGATTCTTTTGGCAGGTATTTATTTAATCTATTTAGCTTTTTGGGCACTATTGATATGAGTTTACCTAAAATTATTTGGACTGATCAACAAATTATTAACAAAACTCCTTTGTTATTAGTAATCTTAGCCAGCTTTTTTATTGGTTTTAATGTCTATTTAAATTTAAGTATCAAAAATACCAGTCAAGATATAGTCCAAATTAAAACAAGTACAGATCGTCCTCCGAGAGTAGTTGTCCAGCAATTTAGTCAGAAAAATGTTTTGGGAGATACAAGTTGTCCCAATATAGTGGCTGGCAATCCAGACGCGCGCTTAAAGTTTAAATTATTTGTTTCGGAAACATGTCTCTTTTGTGTTTTTCAAAATGAAGTATTAGACCAAATCTTACCTGAATATGGCGATCTTTTTTATGGAGAATGGTATGAGATAAATTCTTGCGCTCAGGATGCTCAAAATTATAGCCTGGCTGGTGTCCCTACATTTATTTTTACGGCTAATGGAGTGGAAGAACCTCCAGCCTATGGTTTTTTAGATCAACAACAATTGCTAGATTATATTTGCGATGTCAGTCAAGGATGTTAATTATTTAACTTTTTATCTTGGCCAATATACCTGATGAATTTATAAAGTAGCCAGCTGGCAATTATCACAAAACCTATGTCTAATCCTGGAACTTTTTGGACAAATGACGTTGTTGAAACGGCTACGGATTGAATCGTTTGAGTGACATTTTTTTCACTTTGATTCATAGCTAGTTTGCCGGCTAAAGAAAGAAAAATAATTAATGCTCCCATCCCCACAAACACCACAAAAGAAATCATATTGGCCACAGTAATCATGTGTGTTTTACCCCATAAACTCACTTCTCTAAATGGCTTTCTAAATAGTGGCTTTTCTAGTAGGTTGCGTTTATCTATAAATAAGCTGGCTAAATAGAGAGGAGTAACCATACCTAAAACATAGAAAAATCCCACGAGTAAAGATTGAACCATGGTGGGACTGAGAGTTGATAAGGCCAGTACTCCAATTAGAACAGGGGCACAGCAGGCGCTACTGATGCCTGATAAGACACCCAAAATATATGTTGAAAGAGGATCGTCCGCTTGTTTAGTAAAGTTAAAGCGAGGCATGGGGAGTTTAAATCCCAGGAGAGTTGAAAGACCCACAAAGATCAAAAATAAACCACCAATAATGTATGTCTGATCATGTAAATTGGCAAACATTTGTGTTAAAGCCTTAGCTCCTAACACCACTGGCATCATGACGGTAAATATCCCTAGAGAGTAAATAAAAGTCATTAACACAACTCGTTTTTTTTCTTTAAAAACATTGGCAAAGTAAGATGGTAAAAGAAAAGTAATACAACATGGAGCAAAAAGAGCTACCATACCAGCCATAAATGAAGCTAAGAGTGACAGTTGAAATAAAGTATTCATGTTGGTTATTTTTTAATGACCGTGGCGGTGATGGTACTTTCTAATTCTGGAAAGTTAGGATTATTGGTTTCAATGTAAATGGTTCTGGTTAAGTCTCCTAAATCGCTATCGTCCTGATGGACAGCGGGATCAAATGAGACATTAACAGTGGTGCTTTCATAGGCGCCTAACTCTTCTTTTTCAACTGAAGCTTGAGTACAACCACACGAAGTAGATACTCTGGTAATTTTGGTAGGCAGGGGTGTGAAATTAGTCAAAGTAAAGGTAGTAGTAGCTACATCGCCATAAATGACTGTTCCCAGTGGTCTGGTGTTGGGAGTTAGAGCAACGCTGACACGACTCTCTCGATAGGCATTGACGCCACCTTGAAGATCATAGATATGAGTATAACCAAGGGTGGCTAACTCTTGAGCCACGCCTGCGCTCATACCACCAGATCGGCAATAAACTAGGATGGGGGTTGTTTTGTCAGTTGGTAACTGATCTAGATTCTTTTTAATCTGATCATAAGGTATAAAAGCGTCGGTACCTGGGATATGTGTTTGTTCTGGAGAATGGACATCCAAAATAAATGCTTGCTCATTTTGTGCCAGTTCGGCAAAGACTTGGGGAGAAATCAGGGCAATATTACTATTCTGATTAACTTTGGTGTCGACAGAATCGTTATTATTGTTGGAATTAATTGAGTACCAGCCAAACCTTAGTCCAACTATCATCAGTACTCCAATCATAACAAATTTTCTATTCATACCAAACTTTTTATTTTTTAACTACTACTGCAGTTAGATTAAACGATAATTGAGGATGGTTGGTGTCATTGGTTCGCATGGTGATAGTTCGATTAATAGGTCCAACTCCACTGGGGCCATGGAAAGCTGGATCAAACTCAACTATTAATTGAGCCGTTTCTTCAGGTTTTACCTCAAAGACATCAGCTGATTTCTCATGCATGCCATACTTTTTTGAAGTAGCCTGGGAAGTTTTAAGTTGAGCTGTGGTACACATGCATGAAGTTGTCACATCATAAATTTTAAGTGTTGAATTGCTAGTATTTTGTATGACAAATTCTTTGGAAACAATGCCATCATTAATATCTATAGTTCCCCAATCAAATTTGTTTGAATCGACTGATGAAGTAACTTGAGTATCAGCCGTCACCTGTGAGGTAGCGCCCATTTTTATGCCAAAGAAAATGGCTACTCCAAGTATTAACACTGTTACAACGATAATTCCGAATAGAAATGAATCCATGCCTCCTTTCTTAACCACATTTTTGTTTGATGGATTACAACAATCATGATTCATAATTATTTCTCCTGATCTAAAGTAATTGTAAACTGAGTTTCAAAATCTACTGGATCATTAGAATGAACCGAAACGGTCCGAGTGACTGGACCAGTTAGATCGGGATGAACTGTGGGATCGTAATAGACTCTAACTTGAGCATCTTTTCCAGGAGCAATTGCAACTTGCCAGTTGGGATCGGGTTCAGTTTGACCATGTCCGGGCATGAAAAACTTAGGACCTTCCACGCCTTGATACACCAGGCTGCCGGATGTACAACCACAAGAGGAAGAAAGTTTGTTAATTATTAAATCAGACTTGCCTTCATTTTTGATTACAAATTCAGTGGAGATAATGCCTTTTGTTTGACTGACGATGCCTAGGTCTTTTTTGGTTTCCAAAACAGTTATTCTAGGTGCATCTGGTGGAGCATTAGCTAGCAGTTGTTCGTGGAGCCCTATGCGTTGCGATTCGTCAGCTAATCGCTCTAGACCAAACTCTTGGGCAGTGGCTAGTATCACCTCATTTTCGTTGGCTCCAGTACTAACTTTTTGATCGATGAAATCAATCATTTGAGTCATTGACCCACAACACGGATCTTCTTTATCCAGAGGCTTACCACAGCACGGGCAAGTAAACATGGGGTAGATTTCTTTAGCTTCAACAGTGCCCACTATGTTGAAGACAGCTATGCCTTGTTTCGATCCAACAGCTTGTAGGGCTGAAGTGATGGGACTGGCCAACAAGATGACCAGTCCAAATATGGTTACCAGTTGCCAAAAAAACTTTTGAAGTGAGTGGGTTAGTCGATTATTCATTAAGTTATGCTCCACATCCGCCGCCGCCTTGTTGAGGTTTGGGTAAGCTTCGAATTTGTTGGCGAGTTTGTTGATAACCCTGGGCGCTGGAATATTCTGTACCTAAGACTGTTTTGGCATCAACTTGGTCCCAATCATGACCTTGTTCTTTAAAGTAGGTAGCTAAATCAATATATGTTTGTGGAAACCAGAAGGAATTGACTTTGAGGGCAATGTTGTACATTTCCTGTTCAGAAACATTGTTTTTGGCCATTAACTCAAGTAATCCCAACATGGCCATGCCGTGATTACAATCTGGAAAGTGCGTCGAATTACCACAACAAGGTCTAAATATACCCCGAGATACTTTGTCCACTAGCGCCTGTTGTTCTGGAGACAAGGTGACATAAGCATGTTGGCTATAGTGATCAAAACCTACTCCTTTTGATAACGACCAACCACCAGTTGAGGCAAAATTGCCCGCGCCTCCATACTGTTCATCTGTCATTTCACCGTTTTCAAGAATGTCGTTTTTGTTGGCTAATCCAAATGCCCATAATAGATCTAACAAGTAACGACTATTCTGCCCATTTAAAACAATTGGCTGAGTGTTATTACCTGATAACATTTGTTCTTCGACGTTATTTAAACCACCTTCAAACAAAGCTCTAAATTTTTGTTCATCAATCACCCCATCGGTAGTCATGCGTTTTCCCAAGTCACCCCAGACAATAGGCAGAATGACTCCTTCTTCTGGCAAAACGGCTTTGGTCAGCAGAGCAGTGTCAATCGCTCCAGTTTCAACCGTGTCACTTTGTGCTGGAGCCTGAGGAACTTTACCTGATTGCTTAATAAGTGAATTGGTTGATAAAGCAACTTTCGGAGTAATAGAAACATCAAAAACTTGAGTTAGAATGACAATTGCAGACAAAATTAGAGCCGTTCTTTTCCAAAAACTTATTTTTTGAGTTTCCTCAAGGAATATTTGCCATATATTTCTCCTTTTGGTACTTGATGCTTTCTGACTAGTCATAGTTTTTTTCCTAAAAATCAATTAAGATTTGTCGATAGATTACCAGAATTAAGATGAAGTGAAGATGAAATTATGTCGAAGAAAGTAGCAATTATTAAACCTGTGGAAAATAATCTGCACAACATGCGTTGCTCGTTTTGAGCAAATCTATGCAGATTAGAATGTTTAAAGAGTTATTGTGACAGTAGTACCTTCGTTGATTTTTGATTCAAGAATCATTTTCCCTCCACAATTTTCGATAACTATTTTAGAAATTGCCAAACCTAATCCAGAACCTTGATTTTTGGCATTGGATCCTCGGAAGAAACGGGTGAAAACTTTGGGTAAATCGCGCTCAGATATGCCAATACCAGTATCCTGAATTACGATAATAATGTGTTTGGATTTTTTTATTAAGTTGAGACTGATTGTGCCTCCAGATTGATTGTGGACAATGGCATTGTGAACAATATTACTTAAAGCTCTCTGCAGTAATTTTTTATCTGCTTTAAATTGAACATCTGATTGAATATCTGAAACAACCTTAATACGACTATCCTCTCCCAATGTCATAGCTAGCTCAGATAGATTAGCCATGACAGTAGACAGGGAAAATACTTCAATGCTTTGTGATATTCTCCCAAGTTGTGAAAGAAATAGCAGATCCTGAATGGTATCGTTGGTTGTATCAACAGTCTTAATGAGTTCACCCCTTAATTTTTGAGTTATAGCAGTGTTTTCTAACTGAGATCGCAGTACGGCTAGAGGAGTTTTGAGTGTATGGGCGGCATCTGAAAAAAACTCTCGTTCACTTTTAAATATTTTTTCAAGTCTCTTTAACATAGTATTAAGCGCTTCTTGAATTGTGTTTAGTTCTTGAGTAGCCGAAGTGATATTGATTCTTTGAGAAAGAGATGATGTGTCGGTGATTGATTTGGCTTGGTCAGCAATACTTTCCAAAGGGTGAAGTTGTTTTTTTAACGATCTGTAGCCTAAAAAGGTAATCGGAAAAACTAGAAAAATAATCACAGCTATGGCAATGCCCAGCATTTTATAAAATGTGGCATATAGGATTCGCGTAGAATAACCAACTGCCACCACGCCTTTGCCAGCATTAACTTGAACTGGTCGAGCCGCAAAGCGAATATTGCTTTCGGTAAAGTGAGTTGGAGTTGAACTATGAAGACTACTAGAAGTTAAGAGTTTTTGTAGTTGGTGTTCTGTGATTAATGCTACGTCTGGACTATTGGTTTCCAAAATTGGTGCCCCATCGGGAGATAAAACAATGACTGTCATTCCCTGAGCGCTGACTAAATTTTTGATCAATGTATCTCGTTCTTGACCATGGTAACTTTGGACAATCTGATATGCTTCGTTCACAACAATATGAATATGATGATCAATTTGGTTTTGAAAAGTTGCCCAAAATAATCCACTCACAGCTATGAAAAAGAGAAGAATAATTAAACCAACTGACGTTAGATACCAGAGCACTAATCGCCCTCTAAACGTGCTGATCGTTTTTGTCCACAATTTATTGTTCATCATGACCTAAAATATATCCTTTACCTCGAACGGTTTTGATTAAATTTTGTTGTGAATACTTTTCAAGTTTTCTTCTGAGGTTGCGAATATACACATCGATCACGTTAGAAAAAGTTTCAAAATCACTGCCCCAAATATGCTCCATGAGCATAGTTCTGGTAATTATTTGACCGCCATGTTGGGCTAAGTACTCAAGCACAGCGAACTCTTTAGCATTTAGAGTCAGAGGGTGATTGTTGATTGAGGCATAGTGTTGAGCTGGTTTGACAACTAAGTTACCAATAGTAATGATGGGTAGGACGCTGTTGTTATTTCTTCTGATAACAGCTCGGATGCGAGCAATTAACTCATTCGAATCAACTGGTTTGGCCACATAATCATCAGCTCCTAAATTCAATCCCTTAATTCTATCCTCAATCTGACCCCGAGCTGTGGAGATAATCACGGGCGTTTTATTTTTGATTTTTCTCAAATCACGTAGCAGATCAAAACCACTGCCATCGGGTAAATTTATATCCAGAATCAGGCAATCGTATTCATTGACTTCTATTTCTATCAAGCCATTTTCTTTTGAAACAGCGATATCAATAGCAAAACCATCTTTTTGCAATACCTGCTTGAGATTTTGAGCTAGTGTTTGATCATCCTCGATGATTAATACCTTCATATGTTTGTATTGTAACTTATTGACCTATTGCGAAATGTGAGAATAGTTACTATTTCCAAAACCAGTCTAGCGTAAAGAGTATTTTACCCACTTGACATTTGATGAAACATATTCACAATATCGAATATGTACAATCAAATCTTTGAACTGCAAGCTGGATTACTCAAAGCCTTGGCTCATCCCAAAAGATTGGAAATTATTAATTTAATTCGTGACCAGGAATTGCCAGTTTGTGACATTCATACCATGCTTGATTTACCTCAGAGTAATATCAGTCAGCACCTAATGATTCTGAGAAATATGGGAGTGGTGATAGCTCGTCGACAGGGTAAACAAATTTACTATAAGTTAAGTAATCCGGGTATCATTAAAGCTAATGATTTACTGCGTCAAGTATTGATTGATCAGCATGGCCATTTATCAGATGAGTCAATTATTAAAATGAGAGACTTAGTACCTTTAGTTCACGACCCCGTTTGTGGCATGAGGGTTTCTCCCAAGACAGCGGGTTTTCACACTACTTACAATGGTCGTGATTATTATTTTTGTGCTAGCGGTTGTCTGAAGCAGTTTAAACAGGAGCCCAAAACATATGTCAAATAAAGACACTAGCATTTCTTTTCATGTCTCAGGCATGCACTGCGCTAGTTGTGCCAGCAATATCCAGCGAAAGTTAAAGAAAACCAAAGGTGTGGCGGAGGCCAATGTTAACTATGCTAATGAACAGGCCACAGTCACTTTCAATTCAGACCAAACTTCTGAAGAAGATTTGACCAAAGCTGTGGCTTCGCTTGGTTATACGGCTCATTTGCATACAGATGAAGCTGGCGATGTGGCTGAGACAGAAAGAGCCTTGGAGCTCGGTTCCCTTAAAACTAAAGTCATAGTTAGCGGGTTGCTATCTTTGATACTAATTTCCAGCATGATTCCAGGTTTACCAGAAATCTTGAGATCTCCTTGGTTGTTATGGTTGTTGACCACTCCAGTTCAATTTTGGGCTGGTCGGCGCTTTTACCTGGGAGCTTGGTCTGGTTTGAAAAACTTGACCACCAATATGGATACCTTGGTGGTTTTGGGAACTTCGGTGGCTTATTTTTATTCAGTGGCAGTAGTTATTTTTAGTCAACAACTGATGTCTGCAGGTTTAACCACCCACGTTTATTTTGAAGCTTCAGCCGCCATTATTACTTTTGTTCTGCTTGGTAAATACTTGGAAATTAGAGCTAAAGCTCAAACATCATCAGCCATTAAAGAGTTATTAAACTTGCAAGCTAAAACCGCCTGGATCAAACAAGGTAATGATTGGGTAGAGGTGCCTATTGACCTGGTTCAACCTGGAGATTTATTGCTGGTCAAACCAGGTCAAAAAATTCCAGTTGATGGCGAGGTGGTGGTTGGCGAAACTGCAGTTGATGAAAGTATGATTACAGGCGAAAGTCTGCCCATTGCCAAACATGTTGGTGACTTGGTAGTTGGAGCGACTCTCAATCAATCGGGCAGTATCCAAATGAAAGCTGTCAAGGTGGGTAGTCAAACTATGTTGGCCAATATTATTCGCTTGGTTAAACAAGCACAAGGTTCCAAACCTGCTATTCAAGCCTTGGTAGACAAGATTTCCTCATATTTTGTACCTGTAGTGATCGGGTTGGCTGTTTTAACATTTGTGATGTGGATGTGGTGGGGGCCTGAGCCTAAGTTTTTGCCGGCTTTAATTAGCATGATTAATGTCTTGATTATTGCTTGCCCTTGTGCCTTGGGATTAGCCACTCCTACCTCATTGATGGTAGGCATTGGTAAAGGAGCCAAGTTGGGTATTTTAATTAAAGATGCTCAATCTTTGGAAACAGCTCACCTAGTCAAAGCTGTAGTTTTTGATAAAACTGGAACTTTGACCGAAGGTAAACCAGTTGTTCAAACAAGTCAATTATTTTCTGATGACAAGCAGTTAATATCTAATCTTCTCAAAGCTGTAGAAGAGCTTTCGTATCACCCATTAGCTGGGGCTTTAGTTAATTGGGCGGATGAACACTCGGGTAGCAAAAAGAAACTTCAAGTCATCAATTTTCAAGATGTGAGTGGCAGTGGTGTCAAAGCCTTGGTCAATCAGCAAAAAGTATTTATAGGTAATCAGAAATTTCTTCAAGATCACAAAGTAGCTTTGCCTCAAGCAATTGTGAAAACAATTGAACAGCTTAAGGCTAAAGGTCAAACTGTGGTTTTTATGAGTCTTGATGGTCAAGTCACAGCTTTGTTTGGCATAGCCGATGGCATCAGAAAATCTTCACCCGCTGTCACTCGGTCTTTGCAGAAAATGGGTATCACCAGTATCATGTTAACTGGTGATAATAAGCAAACGGCTAAGGCCATTGCCAGTCAAGTTGGTATTAGTCAGGTCTTGGCCGAAGTTTTGCCGGCGGATAAAGAAAAGACTATTAGACAGTTGCGTGGGCAGTATCCAGTCATTGCTATGGTGGGAGATGGGATCAATGATGCTCCGGCTTTAGCTACCGCTGATATTAGCATTGCTATGGGCGGGGGGACTGATGCGGCTATGGAATCAGCTGGCATTACATTGCTCAGAAGTGATATTAGTTTAGTGCCCACAGCTTTGAAATTATCTCAAGCTACGATGAGAAATATTAGACAAAATTTGTTTTGGGCTTTCTCATATAACATAATTTTGATTCCGGTGGCTATGGGAGCTTTATATCCTGTGTTTGGGATACTCTTAAATCCCGTGTTGGCAGGAGCGGCCATGGCCTTTTCCAGTGTCAGCGTAGTCTTAAATGCTTTGCGTCTTAAAACTATCAATATTAAATAAGGAAGTCGTTCATGAATTTATTTGTGATATTTTTGATTGGTTTAACCACTGGAGGTATATCTTGTATTGCTATGCAAGGAGGCTTATTGACAAGTGTGATTGCCAACCAAAAAGAGCAAGAACATGACGAGTTGGTCAGTGATCGGCAAAAACAAAAAAATGCTAAGAAAGAAAAATATCTTAAATCTTTAGGGCAGAAAAACTTTGCTTTAAAGTCTTTTGATAAATTAGATTGGCAACCAGTTCTGATGTTTTTACTAGCCAAACTAACCTCACATACCATTTTAGGTTTTTTACTTGGAATGTTGGGATCAGCCATTTCTTTAAGTCTTGGGGTGAGATTGGCCTTCCAAGTTTTTACGGCTCTTTTTATGTTAGCCACGGCCATGAACCTTTTGAATGTGCATCCCATATTTCGGTTTGTGGTTTTTCAACCACCAAAATTTATGAGTCGCTTGGTTAAAAATTCTAGTCAAAGTCAGGCTTTATTTGCTCCAGCTATGTTGGGGTTCATGACAGTTTTTGTGCCTTGTGGTATCACTCAGGCAATGGAAGTGTTGGCAATTAATTCAGGTCAGCCTATAACTGGAGCTTTGATTATGGCTTCGTTTGTGTTGGGAACATTTCCTCTATTTGCGATCTTAGGAGTAGCTACAGCTAAATTAAGCGAGGGCTGGTATAAGGTATTTACTAAATTTGTATCAGTAGTTTTAATTGGTATGGCTGTTTACAGCCTAAACGGAGTCTTGCTGGTGATGGATTCACCTCTGACAATTAACCGCCTGGTTCGACCGGTAACTGAGATTTTTTCTGGAGAAAGTAAAACTCAAACTTCAACTACAGCCACTGCGGAAGGCGTTCAGGAAGTGACCATCAACGTTTTGAGTCGAAGCTATCAACCCAATTATGTCAAGGTGAAAAAAGGCGTTCCAGTTAAGTTAACTCTGAAGAGTCAAGACGTGTATTCTTGCGCCTTGAGTTTTGTTTTTAGAGAGTATGGTGTTAAGGCTTCCCTCAGATCTACCGACAGTCAATCGTTCACTTTTACTCCTCAAAACAAAGGTAAGTTTACTTTTTCTTGCTCGATGGGTATGTACGCTGGTACAATGGAAGTTATATAGATACAAGGAGGTAGTGATGCTTAATTTGTTCAAAAAGATACCACGGGGGCAATCAGTTACTTTTCGGATTGATGGTATGCACTGCACCAGTTGTAGTTTAATGATTGATGGGGAACTAGAAGATACTAAGGGGGTAATTGAAGCCGAAACAAGTTATGCTAAATCCCAGGTCATAATAAATTATGATGAGAAAAAAGTTACTGCTGATAAATTGAGGTCAATCATAGAGTCTTTGGGATACCAAGTTGTGAGTCAGTCAAATCCGACAAATTAAACATTAAAAATATCTGTTAGTCAGTTCAAATTAATAAGTAGCTACAAACTCTATCAGCAACCTTTTGACTTTATCTGCGTTTTGATGCATGGTTTTGAGAATCATCTCAAAAGTGACAGGTATTTCGTTCTTTTTCCAGCAATCATAATCGGTGACCATAGCGATCGATTGGTAAGGAATGCCAATTTCGTTAGCTAAAGTTACTTCTGGAATAGTCGACATATTAATTAAATCTGCTCCCCACTTTTTAAACATCAATGATTCGGCTTGGGTAGAAAAACGAGGACCTTCAATGGTAATCATGGTGCCTTTGGGATGGTGAGAAAGTTTGAGTTTTTTGGCAAGTTTAATAAGTTGTTTTCTGAGTTTTTTATCAAAAGGTTCTGCCATGGGTGTATGAACGACTTGGTGTTTGTCAAAAAAAGTGAGAGGGCGGAGTTTGGTGAAATCAATACATTGGTCAAGAAATACGATCTGTCCAGGTTTGAATTTAGTTTTGAGGGAGCCACAAGCAGTGGTGGCCAAAATAACATCGCAACCCAATTTATGTAATGCCCAAATGTTGGCTCTAAATGGGATTTGGGTGGGAGGAATGGTGTGTTTTTTGCCATGGCGAGCCAAAATGACCACCTCGCGACTTGCCAATTGACCAGTCACCAGATTGTCTGATGGCAAGCCATAAGGAGTTTTAATCACTACTTGTTTGATATTATTTAACAGTTTGGGATCATCCAGACCACTGCCGCCAATAATGCCAATTTTATGAAGTTTATTCGGAGTCATAACTGACCAGCCATTTAAGATCATATTTATTGAGTTTCCGACTGCCACCCAAGAAAGGCAGATCAATAATCACATTGATGCCGACTATTTCACCTGCCAATTTTTCCACCAGCTGAATTGTGGCTAGCAGTGTGCCACCGGTAGCAATTAAATCATCCACAAGTAAAATCTTCTCTCCTGGTTTGATAGTATCATGGTGAAGAGTCAGAGTATCGGGACCGTACTCCTTTTGGTAGGAGGCTTTAATAGTTTGACAAGGTAACTTGCCTTTTTTACGGACGATACAGAGACCAGTTCCAAGTTTGTAGGCCATAGCCGAGGCCAGCAGAAATCCTCTGGCATCAATTGCCACCAGTTTATCAATTTGTTTGTCTTCAAATTGACGACACATTTGATCAATCAGCTCATGAAAAACTAGTTTATCTTCCAGCAAAGTGGTAATGTCTTTAAAATTAACGCCCTTGATCGGCCAGTTGGGAATTTGTCTAATTTTGGACTTGAGATCCATAACTGCAGTATATAAAAAAAGCTGGCGACGTCAAGTGGTTACTACTTGAGTTGATACCGCCTGTCTCCTAGAAAGTCGGTGACTTCCGGTAGAATTAAATGTGTTTTTATAATTGAGGCGGGGGTGAAGAGTAAACTATATATGGTGTTGACTGGAGGCTAAAAGGTATTGATCTAAACCTGATGAATGTTAGACTAAGCTATGAAAGTAAGTGATTGGACGATAGCGACTTTAGGTTCTCATTCTGCTTTACAGATACTCAAAGGTGCCAAAGATGAAGGTTTCAAAACCCTAGTCATTTGCCTGAAGGGTAAAGAAAAACCTTATCAGATGTTTAAGGTGGCTGACCGGATTATTTTGATTGATTCATACCAAGATTTAATAAAAATTGATCAGCAATTAGCCAAAACTAAAACTGTTTTGATTCCCCACGCTTCACTGATTGCTTATTTAGGAGAAGACAAGGTAGAGCAGTTAAAAATGAAGTACTTTGGTAATAAACTAATTCTTCGTCACGAATCAGACCGCAACTTGGAAAGAGCTTGGTTAAAAAAAGCAGGTATTAAACTGCCTAAGTTTTTTAAAACACCCGCGGAAATTGATCGACCGACCATTGTTAAGTTTCATGGAGCCCAAGGGGGACGTAATTATTTTTTAACTAGTTCGACTAAAGACTTTGCCAAAAAAATTAAACCTTTTAAAGGTCAGGCGTATTATTTACAGGAATATATAATTGGTGCACCCATTTATGCCCATTATTTTTATTCACCTTTAACCAAGGAGCTAGAAATTTTTGGTTTTGATAAACGCTATGAGTCGAATGTGGACGCCATTGGTCGCATTTCAGTTCAAGATCAATTGGATCTGAAGTCACTCCAAACCTCATACACTATCTGTGGCAATATCCCAGTGGTGATTCGCGAGTCATTTTTGCCATTGATGATTGATTATGGTCAAGCTGTAGTTGATGTGTCAAAAAAAATAGTGTCACCGGGTTTATTTGGACCATTTTGTTTAGAAATGATCATTGCCCCAGACTCCCAAATCTATGCTTTTGAAATCTCGGCTCGAATCGTAGCGGGGACTAATCCTTTTGTAGCCGGTTCACCTTATACATATTTTAACTATGACGAGCCAATGAGCACTGGTCGCCGCATAGCCAGAGAAATTAAAAATGGACTCAAATCTGATAAGCTAAATTTATTAATTTAACACAATGAAAAAATACTCACTTTCCACTCTGCATGTGGGGACTCTAGGCGGTCACTCAGCTTTAGATATTGGATT
>JAHIVK010000027.1 GCA_018816385.1 Patescibacteria group bacterium | reverse complement strand
TGGCTGACCGACGAGGCGATCCGGCTGGTGAATTAGTCAAGCACTTGCGTAGCCAAATAGGTGATCGGGGGAGCGTGATTGTCTGGAACAAGTCTTTTGAAGGTGGCCGGCATATAGAACTGGCCAGCATGTATCCAGAATATAGCAACTTTCTTTTGGACCTTAATCACCGGATGTATGACTTGGCTGATGTCTTCAAACACGGCGATTATCTCGATCCTAAGTTTGAAGGCAGTTGGTCCATTAAAAAAGTCCTACCAGTCTTGGTGTCGGAACTGAGTTATCAAGACTTAATCATCGGAGAAGGTGGCTTAGCTATGTTAAATTGGTGGGAAATGATCAGTGCGGGCGAAAGCATCAGTCAAGATGCTATGTCTGATATTAAACAAAACCTGCTTCAGTACTGCCAGAGAGATACTTTGGCGATGGTAGAGATTTGGAAATATTTAAAAAGACTTACCGGTTGAGGTTGATGAGTTTTCGAGACCTTCATCAGCCATTGGGTATTGTCAAAGTTTGACCTGACACAATTATTTTAATCAAAGATGAGTACTTTGTTTTCTTCATTTCTGATATTCCTTTTTTACTTACTATTAGAATACCAAATTTCCCCTTCCTAGTGGTTGAGTTTACCAAGGACTGGTCATGTTAATTCTTTTTTTGTCTTCTTTTCTATTTCACAATTGTTCTGGGCTTTTGTGTTTGAGTAGTAAAGTCTTCTGTTCTTAATTTTTCTGGATCTACATTATTTACTGCTTTGCCACCTGGCCAATTCGGAGGCGTAGGAAAATCATAATGATAAGGTAAATAACTTAAAGCATCAAGATTTTGTGGAGTAATAATCGTAAATGAACGGTCTGTGTGTGAAGTAAATCCTGTTCCATGTACCATACACCATAAACCATCAGGATTGAGGTATGTTTTTGCGAATCCTCGGTGTCCATAATCTCTGCTTGTACTATCGTAATATATTTCATCCAACTCCATATCTCTTATTCGTTTTAACTGATCATTTGATAAGACTCTTCCGCCCATATATAATGGTTGCGTATGTCTAACATCCTGGATTAACACATTACGTAGAGTAGTCCTTCCTGCCCATCTGATGAGACCCGCTTCATCACGATAATCGGCGAATGGACCGAAAATATCAGATTTTGAAAGCGCATATTGATCAAATTGACGATTCACACTATCTATTTTATTTAAAGGTAATGAAATACAAACTGACAATCTTGGTTCTGTTTTTGCAAGATCAATTAATCCATCTATAAATTGTTCTGTTATGTGCCTATAATTTGTAAAAACTTTTATTTGATGATGTTTTCCTTCTTGCTCCATCCGTTTCATATCCAATGATTTTGTTGCGGTTAAAATCATTTTTACGATATCTAATGCACGTGGATTGTTAGAAATTTCTCCAGATGAGCCAATTCTTAAGGAATCGGGTTGAAGCATTTCTAAAAATTTATTGTCAAGAAATAAACGTTCTAAAGATTCATAACTAAATTGTTTTGCGGGTAATGCAGCATCCGCTAAACATGTATCACATTGCATACCACAACCATTAGATAAATCCATCGTTCTGAGAGTTCGCACTAATCGTTTATCACCAAGAAGTGACGATAATAATTCAACCGCATCAACTTGTCCATTAGTGGCAAGTTCCTGTTTTGATAATCTTTTATGAGGTTTATGAAGGGTGGGTACTGCATGCCATCCTAAATCCCGGATCCCATTTTCATCCATTCCTCGTCCTTTAAGTATTTGAACAGATTCTGGAGGAAGTTCTGCCGTATTTGGTATTCTTGGATTGCTAAAAAAGGCATTACCATCCTGTTTTTCAACAGTTATCGTTTGTTGTAAATGCTCTCCCTTATTGTCCATATGTCTTATTTAGCTTGGGTCTTGCCCAGAATCGTATTTACTATAAGCCGTGAGTTTTGCGGTATTGGTAAATTAGTTTTCTCACGTCTTTTTCAATTGTAGCACGATGGTTGAAACTCCACTCTGTCCAGTACTTATTAATCGAACCGATTTTTGTAAATTTTTACCATCTCTTCTCACCCACCTTTCATTAAAGATATTAATTTTATTAATTCTGGTATTTTGACACTCTGTTTATCCAATAATTTTTTTGGCATCAATTTTATATATTCTTTAAACTCATTTCTTTTCTTCCGATTTAGATGTTTTGATTCAAATTCTTGCTTGCACCATTTAGAAGATTTATTTCTAAAGTTCTTTCCATCAACCAATATTGAAAGTAAAACTGATTCCAGACAAGGAATATGTTCATAAAGCTCAACGCGTCTCTTTTTTGCTTCCGTTTTAGCCTTGCGCATTTCTGCTACCCCTCTATCGTTATCAAGCACAACAACTTTTCTACTAAAAGCTCCATATGATTTATATGCATTAATAACTAGGTCGAAGGCTGATCCCCCCTTTCCTTTTCTAATCGTTATGGCTATATTTTTGTTTTTGGAGTACAAGCTTTTGAGATGTTTTAGAAAAACCTCTTCATCCAACCCTTCGCCATAAATAAGAACAAATTTACTTGCTGATCGTCTTTTTCTCTTGTACGGATTTGTTCGTGACATAGCACATATTTTTAGCGGATATTAGGGATTGCTCCGTATGCTCCGGCAATATATTTTGAATAATAATTATCATCTGCCCGAATACCAGACATTTCATCCATCCTCCAAGATTCACTTAATCCTTTTTTATGCTTTTCTACAAAAATAATTTGATACTTATCTACCTTGCTTAGTACCAAATGACTATGTGTACTAAATAACAATTGAGCATTGTTAGGATTAGTTTCTGGCTGAACAAATAAATCAAAAAGTGACAAAACTATTTCTGGGTGAAGATTAACATCAAATTCATCTAATACGGCTACTCCACCAGAGGCTAATACTTGAAGAATTGTCTTGAGTAATACAAAAAGCTGTTTTGTACCGGAAGACTCATACCTAATATCAAGATTTTTATTTTGCGTATTGAAGGAATGAACACCATGAACCTTGATGGAAAAACCATCTTCGCTTTCTTTTTTTAGAATTTCAATAGCATCTAAACCCAGATCAAATGTAGACAAAAATTTATCTGCCTCATTCTTAATCTCCGGATTTTCACTATAAAACTTAAATGTTTCGATTAATTGTTGAGTAGCATTTGGTAGCAAACGATCTCCAATCCATCCTGCTTCTGCTACATTAGTCTCGACGTTCTGCCAAAATTTAGCTATTTCCTGACTTTGCTTGTGATTTAAACGCATTAGTACACCGATAACACTGGCGTTTGATCGAAGTGAATTTTCATTAAAGCCTTTAGGAGGGTTAAAATTTTTTCCTTCAAAATTATATTGATTAGTTTTATCGTTCCATAAACGATAAAAAATCCTTTTACTTGTAGTTTTTTGTTTAGATTTATTTTTTACTCTTAACTCTTCCA
>JAHIVK010000026.1 GCA_018816385.1 Patescibacteria group bacterium | reverse complement strand
TAGACTTGTCGCGAAATAAGAAATGAGTTAATTATGAATAGATTTTATAGCATTTTCGTTGATTCTGATGACGATAGTAGCCTCAGCTACTTGAGGAAGAAGAAGCAAAGAAAATGCATAAAAGATGCCATAAGTAGCCATTGCACTTATTTCGCGACAAGTCTAGTAATAAGGATGTGATGATGGCTGTAGTTGTGTTTCTACTTGTATTGTCATTCTTGATTTTTATTCATGAACTAGGGCATTTTATAGTTGCCAGGTGGGCTGGTATTGAAGTGGAAGAGTTTGGGTTTGGATATCCGCCTCAGGCTGTCAAGCTTTTCAAATGGAAAGGCACGGTTTTTTCATTAAACTGGATTCCTTTTGGGGGATTTGTGAGAATGAAGGGGGAAGAACCACATCCCAGAGCTATACCTCAAAAAGGTGAGTTTTATCATGTTGGAGCAAATAAAAGAATGGCTGTGATTTTGTCTGGTGTAATAGCTAATTTTGTATTTGGAGTTTTGGCTTTCACTTTAGTTTTTGGACGACTAGGTATTCCCCAAGAGATTAAAGAAGCTCGGATTAGTCAGATCGCTCTAGATTCTCCGGCAGACAGCGCTCAAATACCGGAAAATGTTAATTTGTTGGGACTTAAAATTGATGGTCAATTGATCCAAACCCAGACAGTAGATTCAGTGATTGAAGTCATCAATCAGCATCGAGGTCAAGAAGTCACAGTCGTCACCAGCGGACCTTGTTTGGGTTTAACATGTAGTGACTCAATTAATGAGTATCCAGCTTATTTGAGGTTAGAAGATGAAATTCCCGAAGGTCAAGGTTCACTGGGTGTGGCTTTTGATCCCATAGTTTATGTTTTTTATCCAGCTTGGCAGATGCCAATTAAAAGTTCTGTATATGGTATGAAAGAAGCCCTAACATTAGGTCAATTAATTTTGCAGGTTTTAAAACAGACGGCGGTTGAATCAGTCACTAAAGGTCGAGTGCCGAGCGATATTGCGGGTCCGGTGGGAATTGTCCATCAAGCTCAAACCAGTGGCTTGTTTGAGAGAGGTTGGTTAAGTATTTTATCTTTTGCCGGTATGTTATCTATTAATTTGGCGACCGTTAATATTTTGCCATTGCCTCCTCTAGATGGTGGTCGAGCCATGTTTGTAATCGTTGAAAAAATTGTTGGTAGATATAAATCTCGCTGGTTAGAACGCTATCTTAATTATGGTGGTTATGTGATTTTAATGGCTTTGATTGTTATGATTACAGCTCGAGATATTTGGCGAGTCATTGCCTCATAAGCTAGTTTCTAAGTAATAGACTTTCTGCGAAATAAAAAACGAGTTAATTATGTTAAAATTTTACTTCATTTTCCTTATTTCGCAGAAAGTCTAATGGGTATAATTTAGGATATGAAAAAACGTCGCACCAAACAACAAAAAAGGACCAGCCAAAAGAAGCAGGCTCGCCAGATTAAGACTTTACCTCAGGTAGAATCAAGTCAAAAACTTCAGGTTAATTTGATACCTACCTTGGAGCGATTAAGTCTTAAAAAAGGATTTTCGTCAATTAATACTCAATTTATTAAAAAAGACCTGTTAAAGAGTCTAAGTATTACGGTCATAATATTAATTCTTCTATTTGGCATCAAGTTATTTTTAGGTTAGAATAGCTTGATCTACATAGATTTAGTGGACAAGTTGAACATAGAAAGGCAGTATGTCTAGAAAATTTTTATTAACTTTGTTGTTAATTTATATTGTATCTTCTTTAGCTTCTTTCTCTGTGTTTTCATTTACTGGAGGTGGTTCTGGTTCTGTGCAACTGGGGTCAAACCAAGATGATGGAGCTGGTCAGGAGACTGCTTTAAGTTATTTACTCGATATTGATCCAAATGAGCTAAAGGATCAGGCTTGTCCATTGAATGGGGCTTTGTATACAGCTACCGAACAAACTGCTTGGGCTAAAAGACGACCATTGGCTGTCATGATCGAAAATTCAGTTGATGCCAGGCCTCAATCGGGGTTGAATAAAGCAGATATAGTTTTTGAAGCCATAGCTGAGGGTGGAGTTACCCGGTTTATGTCTATTTTTCTGTGCGCTGTTCAAAGTCTGGATACTACTATTGCTCCAGTTCGCTCGGCTAGAACTTACTTTGTTGATTGGGCATCCGGTTTTAATGAGCCCATGTATGTGCATGTAGGTGGAGCTAATCTATCTGGACCAGCTGATGCTTTAGGTCAGTTAGCCAAGTATGGTTGGAACTTAGAAAATGACATGAATCAGTTTTCCATTGGTTATCCGACTTTTGTTCGCAATCATAATCGCTTGGGTGGAGGTCGCCAGCTAGCTACAGAACATACTATGGAAACCTCTTCTGAATTACTTTGGGCTGTAGCCGAAGATAGGGATTGGACAAATATGTCTCCAGAAAGGAAATTGGGTCGGACAGTTATTAAACCAACTAGTTGGTACGATGGTTACCAGGGTTGGTCGTTCCAGGACGAAGCACCGGTAGTTGGAAATGTCACAAAAATTGCTTATGATTTTTGGGAAGGCTATGGCCAATATTCAGTTGCCTGGCAGTATGATGCGACCACCAATAGTTACGTTAGATCACAAGGTGGAGAGACGCACATTGATCTGAATACCGGCGAACAGATCAAAGCCAGCAACGTAGTGGTATTACTGACAGCCGAAAAAGGACCAATTGATGAGTTAAAACACATGCTCTATACCACTACTGGTAAAGGCAATGCTTTAATATTTAAAAATGGTGGGGTTGAAAAAGCCACTTGGAGTAAAAAAGATCGAGAAGCCGAACTTGTATTTAAAAGCGCTAAAGGTACAGACATCGAGTTTGCTCGAGGCCTGATTTGGATCAGCGTGCTTGACATCAATACTGATGTTGAGTACTAAAAAATCAGCTTAATCAATTAATGGATATGGTATGACAACACTACAAGACTTAATGATTTCGAGAGTCAGGGTCAAAATCTTGAACCTATTTTTTTCTCAAGTTGAAACAATGTATTATGTCAGGCAGATTACTAGGGAAATTAGGGAAGAAATCAATGCCGTTCGGCGAGAACTTGAAAGAATGGTGGGTTTTAGCTTAATTAAGAGTGAGCAAAGAGGCAATCGGGTTTATTACTACCTCAATAAAAACTATCCCCTTTTTGGAGAGCTTCAACAAATGGTCATCAAAACTACTGGTTTGGGACTTAAATTACGTAAATTCCGTCGTAAACTTGGCCAAATTCAATTTGTGATGTTTTCTTCCAAGTTTGTGAGTGGCAGTCAGCCAGCCCAAGGCGAAGTGGATATTTTGGTAATTGGTGAGGTGGTGCTTCAAGAATTGGAACAGCTGATTAAAGAAACTCAAGCCGAAAAGGGTCGAGAAATTAATTATGCGGTCTTTACTACCCAGGAGTTTGAGTTCCGTAAAACCAGGCGCGATCCTTTTGTGATGGATGTACTATATGGTGGCCGAGTCATGGTGATTGGCAGTGAAGAAGAATTTGTGAACCGGCAGCTTTTAACTAGAGCTTAGAAAATAGGGCCATTGTCATTCTCCCCGCACTGCGGGGGGAATCCACTGGATCCCCGTTGCACGAGGATGACGGAAACAGAAGGTCTAATATTCAGATGAAAAAGACGAGCCTCAAAAGATTTCTAGTGATCATGGCTCTGTTTATGATGGCCAGCTGGATTGCTTTGCCAGAAAAGCTACCAGTTAAATTTAATGTGTTTGGCCAATCCATTGATGTAACATTATCATCGCCAGTGATTGATTTGTACATTTTGGGTAAACCAGTTCATCAACAGTTTGAATTTAAACAAGGTCTGGATATTCAGGGTGGTATGCAAATTGTCTTGGAAGCTGATATGTCTCAAATCGCAGAGGCTGACCGAGCTCAAGCATTGGAATCGGTTCGTGAGGTGATTTTGAGGCGGGTTGATTTGTACGGCATTTCTGAACCGGTTGTTCAGGCTAGTAGTAATAATGACCAGTATCGATTGATGGTGGAGCTGGCCGGAGTTTCGGATTCCACTCAAGCTCTATCATTAATTGGTCAAACTGCTCAACTTGATTTTAAGTTGATTCAAACTCTGCCACCAGAAAATGAAGTCCCATCAGAAGCATCTGCAGACAATCCAGAAGCAGAAGTTCCAGCTCAAGACACGATGCAATTAATCGACACTGGTCTATCTGGGGCTCAACTCAAGAGAGCTCAACCCGCATTAAATCCGCAGACCAATGAGCCAGAAGTTTCACTCCAGTTTGATGAAGAGGGCGCCAAGTTGTTTGGTGACCTGACAACTCAACACGAAGGAGAGATGTTGGGTATTTTCCTAGATCAGGTCTTGCTGATGGCGCCCAGTATCAAACAACCTATCTTGACAGGTCAGGCTGTGATTACGGGACAATTTACTCTTGAAGAAGTTAAGCAGTTAAGTATTCAGCTCAACGCCGGGGCTTTACCAGTCCCGATTAGAGTTTTGGAGCAGAGAACAATTGGGGCTAGTTTGGGCAATGAATCTGTTAGGCTGAGTATTAGGGCTGGTTTAATTGGTTTAGGTTTAGTTGTCATATTTATGATTTTAGTTTATGATCTGAGGGGAGTTTTAGCTAGTTGGGCCTTACTCATGTATGCAGTCTTTACAGTGGCTATATACAAGATTCTAGGGGTGACACTGACTTTGCCCGGTATCGCTGGGTTAATTTTATCGATTGGGATGGCGGTTGATGCCAATATTTTAATCTTTGAGCGGATGAAAGAAGAATTGAGGGCTGGCAAATCTTGGGGTGTAGCCATGGAACTGGGGTTTGGTCGAGCTTGGGACAGTATTAAAGACGCCAATGTGACCACCATTTTAACCGCCTTGGTCTTGATCAATCCGCTGGGTTTTTCGTTTTTAAACACCAGTGGTCTAGTGCGGGGTTTTGGCATCACCTTGTTGATTGGAGTAGTTTTGGGCTTGGTGACAGGAGTGGTGATCACTCGGACGCTAGTGAGACTCTTTTTAAGGGAAAAGCAGTTTGTGGTGATGAAAACTGGTGGTTCAAATACCCCTCACTTAAATTAAAAAGGCAAAAACGCTAAATAAACTTATATTGTAGTCAGAAACGAATTAAATAGACTTGGAGCGAAATAAGAAACGAGTTAATTAGACTTGTCGCGAAATAAGAAATGAGTTAATTAGACTTGTCGCGAAATAAGAAATGAGTTAATTATGGATAGATTTTATAGCATTTTCGTTGATTCTGATGACGATAGTAGCCTCAGCTACTTGAGGAAGAAGAAGCAAAGAAAATGCATAAAAGATGCCATAAGTA
>JAHIVK010000025.1 GCA_018816385.1 Patescibacteria group bacterium | reverse complement strand
TAATCAGTTTGCCTATAAAATGCGGATGAAAGAAAAACAATTATTTGATAAAATAGACTTAATGAAAGGATAGCCAGAACCGTAAAAACTCACGTTTGATCAAAAGCGGTTACGGTATCATTTTTCGATTAGTTTAGACTCTGAACGTAAGTTCTAGAACGGATTGCCACACCCCGTTGGATTGGTCTTGACAAATTTAGTAATACTTCATATAGTAGTATTACTAATATGCAATTTATTACTACCGTGACTCAAAAAGGCCAAATTACACTGCCCATAGCCTTTAGAAGGCAACTGGATATCATTCCCTATAGCAAGGTGATTTTGGAATTAACTGCCAATAATAAGGCAATTCAAATTAAAGCTACCAAAGATATTCTTGATTTAGCCGGCTCTTTTGTGCCTCGAGCCAATCAGAACAAATCAGCTTTACAGGCTAGAGAGTCCATGGAAAAAAATTATCAGCGAGCTTAATGATGATTTATATTTTGGACACAAATATCTTTTTGAGAACTTTAATCAAAGAGAATGATCAAACTTTTGCAGACTGCGTGAAGTTGTTGGGGTTAATTAAAAGCTATCAGGTCGAGGCAGTATTGCCAGGTGTGGTTTTATCAGAAGTAGCTTGGGTTTTAAAATCATATTATCAACTTCCCAAAGCAAAAGTCATCCAGGCTCTCAAAAGCATATTAAAATTAAATGGATTGAAAGTCGTAGACAATTATGATTATGAACAGACAATTAAATATTATGAAGAAAACAATGTGAAGTATATTGATTGCCTGATTGCCAGTTTGGTTAAAAATAACAAGTATGCGGTGGTTTCTTATGACGAAGATTTTGACAAATTAAAAATTAGCAGACAAGAGCCCGGAGATTTTGATTGACTTGACTCGTATTTGTAAAATCACCCCTAAGTAGAAAACTTTAAAAGGGGACATTTCTGCTTAACGCAAAGGGGACATTTTCTAAAAAACGCTAACACACTTTTGGTTTACAGATTGCTCCAAAAAGTCGGGCGTGATACAATTCCTGTCCTATGGCCAGTTTTGCATTCAAGTTTCCTAGAGTTTCGCACATGGGGCACAACGTGTCTCATGCCAAAAACAGGACCGCCCGCAGTTTTAAGTACAACCTTCACACGGTGACTGTGTTGGTAGATGGTGTCAAACAGCGGATGCGAGTGCCCACCAAAATACTTAGATCTCTCAAGAAACAGGGTTTAACTACTCACTTCAAAGCGACTGAATAAAATTCTCTGACACATGGATCCCCGCTTCGCGAGAATGACGGGACACTGGATCCCCCCGCCTGGGCGGGGAGGATGACAAATCCCCTGGATCGCCAGGCAGGGCGCGAGGATGACCAAAAGGCGCGGAAACGATCGTTTATGCCAGTTGAATGATGTTCTTGATCTGATTCCAAGAGGCTGGTTGCTGGCCTTCAATCTGAACAATTTCAAGTATCAGTTTGCCCGATTGATTTAGTGATGTTTTAAGTATCTTCATGCGTTTTTGACCATTGGCAGTGGGAATGAAAGTCCAGACGTGAGGCCAGGGAGAAAAAGCCCGCACGGCTTGTTCAAGTAGTTGACAGAAAATTGATGAGGAGTTGGATTTCTTCTGATCTGATTTTTGAAGAGTTAATAAAACTAAGTTAAGCAAAGGATTCAAGGGCTTAACTAGCTGATGGCCTCCTGCTTGAGCCCCAGTTATGTTCTGCCAATCCACAAATGCATCATTTTTAGATAGACGTCTGGCTGTGGCAGTCGGAGAAACAAGCGCTTGAGGTTGAGGTGTGATTTGGTGATGGGCTAATTGGTTAAGTAAGTTGGGCAGATGAGAACTGATTTGGCTAAAACAAGTTTGATAATACTCAACTTGAGTCCAGTTGGGTTGGACTGGCAGAGGCAGTTTGTAAACAATGTCGCCCTGATCAAATTTTTCGGTCATGGTGATGACTGAAACGGTTGTGGTTTTTTCTCCGTAGAGTAGGGCGAACTGGCCTGGGCTACTGCCTCGCCAGCGAGGCAAGTCTGACGGGTGGATGTTAACCGATTCAATTTGTGGCAGTTTAATCAACCAATCTGGCAGTTGGTAGCCAAAGTCAACGATCAGTAAAAAATCCGGTCGGCCTGTTTGGTTGACAAGAGTTTGAATGTCTGATTCAACTTGGGCGTCGATAGTAGTATCGATCAAGACCTGAGGAATTTGATGGCGCTGGGCCCATTTTTGAACGGGGTTGGGCATCAGCTTTTGATTTCTCCCCTGAGGCTTGACAGATGGAGTTAAGACCCAGTCGATCTTAAATTTGGTATCCTTAAGTAGAGATTGGACAGAGGTTAAAGTGTGGCTTGTGCTACCCAGCAGGCCAATTTTGTAGGGTGTTTGCATTAGACTTACTGCAATGCTATTAAATCTATTCATAATTAACTCGTTTCATATTTTGCAAGTCAAGTCTATTGACATCAGAATGTCTCCAAAATACTCCGATCCACCTCCTCATATTTGCCCGATTTAGTTTCTTGATAAACCGGCAAATCATATTGGAGTGAGTAGTCTGTGAACAAAATACCGTCCAGGTGATCTGTTTCGTGTTGGACCACTCGGGCTTCAAAGTCTATGAGTTTGGCTTGTTGTTTGACCAACCGGTCGCCAACAATTTGATCATAGATCAGCTCTATCCACTCGAAGCGAGGAACTGGTCCATATAAACCCGGCAGAGATAGACAGCCTTCATCTCGAGACTTACGGTCAGTGGCAGTCAATCCTAAAATCTGTTTGCCGGCTAGCTTAGTGATAACGGGGTTAATGTAGATTTTGGAAACTGCTGATTTACCTTCAATTGGCGATAAATTGGTGACAAATATCCGCCATTTTTTATCGATTTGAGGAGCGGCCAAACCCACACCTTTGGGATGGTGGGCTTTTTGCAAGGTTTGGGCCAGATCTTTCATCAACTGTCGGAGTTTTTTGTCCACTTGTATCACAGGCAGAGCTTGAGTTCTCAAGGCCTGGTGGGGAACAGTTATTATTTTCATGTTTCTATTATAGTGCCCGCAAATCAAATTTACCACATTTGTGATCCCCAAAATTCATCGAATTTGTTTTGCACGAACTATATATCCTGTTTTTATAACTTGTAACGGAATATAGAAAACGGTTCCTGATGGTGTGTCATCCTTGCGCCAATAATCGCGCCAAGTCTACCATTTATCATGAGTCTCCTTTCAATTTGCTTAGTAATAAGTTTTATTATGGAGACTTATTTTCAAAAAAAGGACATTTCTACTTTGCAGAAAGGGGACATTTTCGCTTTAGGCTAACAGGCTAATACTATCGGTTGTGAACCTAAGTTCGTTGGTATATAATTACATGCAATTTATAAATATGGAATGGAAAAATTTAAAATGGAAAAATTTAAACCTAGAAGTTGCACTTACGGAATGACGAAAGATGCGCTTAACGAGGTTCTTGCTGAAATGGCGAGAATTGGAGTCACCAAAGGTGAATATTCTCAGTTTGATTATTTTTTAAATCTTATTTATTTTCTGCTAGGTTTTGGTATGGTTTTCTCGGTAGCTTTTTGGGAAACAATAGCTGCCCCTGTTGAACTTATTGTCGATGGAATTGGAATAGTTGGACGATTGCATGAGGAAGACGATGGTATTCCAAAGAGTTGATATTAGCTTAAGTTTAGGTTGAGTAAGAAAGATGAATTTTAGTATGAAGAAACGACAGAAAGTTGTCATACTTTACCTATCGCACAGACTAATTAAATCACAACTGGATGAGATTAAGCTAATTTTACGGCACGCTTAATCACATAGAAAGTGGCAGGCCCGGCAGATTTCTTGACCAGTAGTTTAATTTTGACTAATTCTGCCAGTCTTCTTTGGGCTGTTCGCCTGGCAACATGCAAAATATCAACCACATCTTGTAAGGATATTTTGCCCAGTTGTTGGCAGAAGTCGAGTAACTCCAGTTGATCACTGGTTAATCGCAGGGGTACATCAACATCTCCGGAGATTTCGACCAAAGAAATTTGTCTTAATAACTCTTCTGCTTCAAATAAAAACCCAGCTGTGAAAAATTCCAACCAGCTGGTGAGATCTGCCGAGCGCTGTTTCTGATAGCTTTTTGCATTATTGAGGGCGTTGTAGTAATGGTTTCGATGTTGCCAGTAGTAGCTATCTGGTACGAGGGCTTGTTTGAAATCATATTGATGTAACCAGAGAGTTAATAGAGTTAAAATTCTAGTGGTCCGACCGTTACCATCGCTAAAGGGGTGAATCGACACAAATTCATAGTGGAAAATACCGGCTTTTAAAACCGGATGTAACTGCTGTTCAACTTCCAGCCAATCAAGTAACTCTTGGAGTAACAAGGGAAGTTGACCGGATTTTGGACCCTGATACAGCAATCGGCCAGCGCCATCCACGACATAAATTGGCCCAGGCCGATACTTGCCAACTTTGTTCCGGTTAAGCAGGCTTTTCATCATGATGCCTTGAACCTTAAGTACATCTTTGGTTGTGATAGCTGATTTTTGCTTCGATCTTAGGCCCAGCCACTTCCAGGCTTGAAAGTAGTTTTGAACTTCGATCACGTCCTGTTCATTGGCTCGAATTTGTTTACCTCTGGCTACAGCCTCAACCTGTTTTTTGTCCAAAGAATTGTTTTCAATAGATGTAGAACTATAAACTGCTTCAATGGCGGCCCGTTGTCTAAGAACCAACTCTTGTTGAGGCAAAATCTTGTTTTGATCAACTAAAGTTCTAATTTTTTCAATCTCGGCAATTTTGCTATTAATGCTAGAGGTAATGGTGAATTTTGGCTGATACACATTAACCATTATATCATGAATCGCGCCATAATCGCGCCAAAAATCGCGCCAATTATTGAGAGTTAGATTCAACTTGGAGGCGAGCCTTGAGAGCTTGGAGTTCAGGATTGTCACCAATCACAAGCTCAAGCTGTTCAATTTCTCGCCATGATTGTGCGTAATCACCAACTTTTTCAAGTGTTAGAGCGTAAGCCAAATGAGCTTGAATATAATCTGGTTTAAGTTTAAGAGTTTGGCGATACCAATCTAAAGCTTTTGGTAGGTTATTCATTGATACTTTAACTTGGGCTAAATTATAAGTTAACTTTGGATCAGTTGGGGCAAGTCTGATGGCAGACAACAAAGTTTGTCTGACGACTTCTAAGTATTTGTTATCAATTTGAGCCAGATTGGCAAAAACTCTAACTCGGCTTTTATAAAAATTTAAATTAACTGGATTTAGTTCTAAAGTGATGTCGCTGGACGCAATACTAGCCTCAATTAAAGTCTGAGTCAGTTCTGACTGACCTGCTTGAGTGGCTTCAAGAGCTAGGCTGGAGTACTCTTCTGATAATTTATTATAGTAGAGAGCTTCACTGGGTGAGGCTTGAATGGCTTTAAGCAGAGTATCAATAGCTAGTTGATTTTGTTGTTCAATTTCTAGATCAGTGGTAGCTTGGGTGTGTTTCTCTTTAAACAGGGCAGTGGCTGTGGCGTAATCTTGATCGGCATGCCATGATCTTGAAACTTGACTAAGGCCCAGGAACATCAGAATTGAGCATAAACAGACTAGCAGTTGTTGCCAAATGTTGGTTTTGGTTAAGGGATTGAGGGGGGTTTGAGGTGGGATAGCCAGCAGGGAAATTAGACCCAACCAGACAAACATCAGCAGAGAAACGGTGACAGTAGAAAAACCAAAAAAGTTGGTCACAGACAAACCAGTCAGACCAGCCAGCAGGGCGCCAGCTAACTGGCCGTTTTGAGCTTGAGGAGTTGTGTTTGATTTAAAATAGACCTTGATGGCTATCCAGCTGGCAGAAGCCAGTAGTAGAAGGTAGCTCAAAAATCCAATTAGACCAGTGGTGGCTAAGTAGTTGAGAAATTCGTTGTGGGCTTTGTTGTACAAAAAATCCCATTCGGAGACTAAGTTGTGGGCTTGAGGTCGATCCAGATAGTAGCTATAAGCAAAGGTTTCCACGCCCGAACCAAACCAAGGATATCTTTGCCAAACTTTGAGGGCTCCGGACCAGACGATTTTGCGAATCTCGCCCGATTCGGTGCCACCGATTTCGGTTGGTTCGGTGGTAAAGCTGGTAGGAGCGGTGACAGGCGTTTGACCAGAGATGGATGAGATCAAACCAGAGAAGCTGGGGGAAAAAGGGGTGCCAAAAATCAACATCACCAACAAAATGACGAGGGGAATAGACCAGCCAACCAGAAAGGTCAGCCAGGTTTTTTTTTGATGACAAGTTTGGCAGTTGGGTGGGTGGGTCTTGATTTGATAAACCGGCAAGCGCACAGCTCGCGCTCGATAGTATTGCATAAGATAAAACAAGCCGGAGACAACCAGCGCGATGATTAAACCTAAAAAGCCAGACCTGGATTTGGTGAATAACTCGGTGGCAATCAAAGATGCTAACAGACCTATCCAGGCTAAACGAGGCAAATATGATTTGTATTTACTATTTTGGATTTGATAAATAGTTAGGGGAATTAACATGATTAAATAGGCGGCTAGCCAATTAGGTTGACCGAAAGTGCCAAAGACTCGGTACTTGGGATTGGTATTTTCGCTCCAACATAGGGTGTTAAAACCAGACCCCGCCTTGACACAACTAAAAGATCGACTGAAGTGTTCGGGTATGGCGTACCAGCTGGCAAAAAGTGAGCTAATCAGCAGAGTCAGAATGACTAATTTAATTTGGGATTTTTTGATGTGAGTCACGATGGCGTAGTACCAAAGTGTGTAAGCAAAAGTCGAGATTAGCCCGCCGTTGAATCTGGTGTAGTAACCCAGGAGTGAAGTTCTGGGGTGAATGGAAAAAATGGTGGCCAAAACCTGAGAGATTAAGAACAGGCCCAAGGGAATGTCCAAGGGAGTTCTGGCAATGGTTAAGTGGCGGGTCAAAACTGCTTTGATTAGCCATAGACCTGCTAAGGCAACAGTTAGACCATAGACCCAGATCATCTTGTTAAACTCAAATAGCTCACTGGTGGAGAAGGAGTAAATAAAAGGGGTGGTGGCCAGACCAAAAAGAATTGTACCTAGGATGAGGCGATCGATTAGGTGATTGGTGGGAGAGGTGGATTGGGACATCAAAGTATCTAGGTTTCTATAGATCTATTGTAACGTACAAATTAAAGTTGATGGTTGTTCACTACTGATTTGTTGGGTTAAGTGAGTCGAGTCATCACTAAAACAATAAATTGATTATAATTACACCAAACTTTTTAATCTTGATTTGCAGAGCGCACAAATTTATCTAAGAGTTTTTTACTAAATTGATTTGTAAAGCCAATTATTAACTTTTAGTATTTACAACTAAAGTAAACTTGAGAAATCAAAACAAACGGAGCGTACGAGATCAACACACTTTATCCAAATGTAGCTTTAGGTTTTGGAGTTGAGCGAGTCGAGTGAGCACTAAAACTATAAATTGAACTATCTAATGGTGCGAACGTATCCGTGAGTTTTGTATTTCTCAAGTTTGGGGTATGACCCGCCTATTTCTTAATGACTCATTTTCATGTTATGCTGGGAGATACAAAAAGGAGAACAATATGACAGATCCAACTACCCCTATCAACTCATATGTGAATGATTATCAGCCACCCAAAGATGACGATTTGGCTCCTGACGAACCTCAATCACCCATTTTGCCACCAGCTCCCCAATCATCAATTGATGAGGATGATTTAATTACTGAACCACCCCAAATGCCTGTTGTGCCGCCAGATCCCCAACCTCCAGTAGCGGATGATTTAATTTCTAAACCACCCCAAATGCCTGTTGTGCCGCCAGATCCCCAACCTCCAGTAGCGGATGATTTAATTTCTAAACCACCCCAAATGCCAATCGCGACACCAGTTACTCCCGATGTGACTCTGCCCGTTACTCCTTCTATGGATTCACCTATAGATCCTCCAGTTACTTCTACAATGGACTCACCAGTCACTCTATCTATGACTCCACCTGCAACTTTTCCAGAACCCAATATTGATCCTATGCCCAAGACATCTCAATCGTCCCTCACACCAAATGAGGATCCAATGCCTGCCACACCCGCATTGTTTCCGCAGGTGACAGAAGCTTCAGAAAAGTTGGCAGATCAAAACATTTTCTTCTTGCTGGGCGTAAAGGAAGATGAAGCCACTGCAGAGCAAAGAGAGTCGTTTCTTGATGAACTGCAACAGGTAATTTGGGAAGATTTTTTGGAAAATGATGTCCAGTTATTATTGACCAAACAAGAATCAGACGAGTTAAAACAGATGACGGACAAAACCCAGGGTAAAGCCATTGAAGATCAAGAAGAAATTGTGGTCTTTTTGGAAAAACTGATTCCTGATCTTGAAGAAATCATGCTAGAAAAAGCTCTGGAGTTAAAAGCAGATATGGTCAAGGAAAGAATTGCCGGTATGAAAGAGCGACTGGCAAGCGATCCAGAAAAACTCAAACAAGTCGAATCAGCCGAACAACAGTTGACCAGCAATCTATGGCTAAGTTTGGCTAAGACACTGAATGCAATTCAATGAAAATGCATAAAAGATGCCATAAGTAGCCATTGCCCTTATTTCGCGACAAGTCTATTCTCCCCGCCCAGGCGGGGAGGATGACAAATGGGCATGATAGACTAGGGATGATGTCACGACCGTCACTCTATATTGACTTTGGATCTTGCCAGACGCGGATTTTTAGCGGAGAAAATGCCGTTTTTGTGGAACCCAGTTGCTTGGTACTCAACGATGGACAGCCCCAGTTTATTGGTCAAAAAGCCTATGAATTGTTGGGTAAAGTTCCGGCACCACTCCAGCATGTTTTTCCAGTTGAGTTGGGTCGAGTCACCAATCAGGCACAAGCTAAGTTATTTCTGATGGCGATTGATCGCCAGTACTTGCCCCAAGTTTGGTGGCGGTCATGGTTGGGTGGTTCTGGATATGTGTTGACTCAAGCTAATGTTGGAGCAGTTGAAAAAGATCGACTGATGGGGGTGGTCCGATCAGTTTGGGCAGGCAAGTGGCGAGCGGTCAAAAGACCGCGAGCCATCTGGAGCTCGATTCAATCTGAAGCTGAAACTAGTCAACCTGTTTGCATTATTGATATCGGTGGTCAAACCACAGAAATGAGTTTATTAGTCGCAGGTCAAGTGGTGATGGCCACAGTCATTGAGTGGGGCGGGATGAATGTAACTGAATTGATCCAAAAACAGGTTTGGTCACTGTTTAAGTCTGCTATTAGCTGGCAAACGGCTGAGCAACTCAAAAGAGAGATGGTCTTTTTGCCAGGCAAAAAACCTGTTTCATCAACTAGAACCACTGTGCGGGGTAAAGACATTGTCCGCCAAGTGGGCATGACGACCGTGATTGATGCCAAACTCATCTCTCCGGCTGTGAGTGCTTTGGTAGATGAGTTAATTGAAGAAATTAAGTTGTTTTTGAGTCAAGCGCCTTCTAATTTGACTGGTAGTTTGTTGGATGCTGGCTTGTGGCTCTGTGGAGGAGGCAGTCAACTGATGGGTTTAGATGCCAGATTGTCTGAACAACTTAGGTACAGTGTGCGGTTAACCCCAAACCCGGAACTGGATGCCATTTTTGGACTGAGAATGTTAGTTCAATCAGTCAAGCAAGGAGAACTAACAGGCAAATGAAAAATATTCATCAATTAACCAAATGGTGGGGTTTGGGACTATTGGTGTTATTGGGGGCTGTCTTGGATTTTTCTGGATCTCAAGTCTTGAGATTAAAACTGGAAAGTAGTCTCATGCCAGTTGTGAATCGAGTTGATCAGCCGATAATTAATCTCATAGAAATGTCAAAACGCTTAGTGACTTGGCCAAATCAAATTAGACAGTTAGCTCTGATGAGGCAGGCATTGGGATTGGAATTGGCGAGCATTAATCAATTAGATGCTTTGAAAACAGAAAATGAAGCTCTGCGTACAGCTTTAGGTTTAGTTAAAAATGAACAATTGAGTGATAAATCACCACTTTTGGCTCAACCACTGGCCTCATATGCTCAACCCATGATTAATATAGGTCGAGAAGATGGAGTTCGACCTGGTATGTTGGTGGCAAGTTTAGATGGAGTTTGGTTGGGGCGAATTAGTCAGGTTTCGGCTCGAGTTAGTCAAGTTGAACTGTTAACCAGTCGTCAATCTGAACCAATTTTGGCTGAAGTTGCGGGCGAAGGTCAGGGTTTGGTTAAAGGTTTAGGTAATCACTTAGTTTTCACAGATTCACCTCAAATTAACCAGTTAAAAATTGGTCAAAAAATTCTATCCGTAGGTCAACCTGGTGTGCCAGCCCAGGAATTAATTGGTGTGATTTCGGCCATTCTAACTTTACCAACTGATGCAGTCCAAACAGCTAGAATTGACCAGTTGCAAGATTTTTATCAAGTATCTTTGGTGGCAGTTTATGACTAAATTGATAGAAAATCTGATTTGGATAACTGGCACAATAGTTATTTTGGGAGTGCTAATGGTTGAGCGGGTGTTTGGGCCACCCCTGATTGGTCTCTGGCTGTTTAGTTTGTTTATTTCTAAGCTCAAAACAGGTTTGAGATTTTGGTTGACATTGGTAGTAGTGGATATTTGTTTAGCCATAACTTTTAACTTGAGCTTTGGTTTGGCTAGTTTGATAGTGGCCGGACTATCTTTGTTGGTTCAACAGTTTTCTGGACGGACAAAACTTTGGTTGGGACTGGGAGTGATTTTGGGTAGTGGTCTGATTTGTTGGTTAAATCAAATGAATATTAATTACTTTGGTTGGTGGTTACTGGTGGTCTGTTTGGGAGTAACAAGCTGGTGGTTGGGTCGTCGTTCCTCGCTAGCGTGGGGAGGATGACACGGTGCGAGGATGACAATATGCCATATCAACAAACAACTCGGCGTTTGATCGTAGCTCGGTTGGTAGTAATAGCCGTATTTAGTTTGTTTTTAGTGCGACTGATTGATTTACAAATAGTTCGAGGTGCCCAGTTTCAAGAATTGGCCAACGACAATCGCTTATTTAGATGGCGGGTACCGCCTGAAAGAGGAGTGATCTTGGATCGGTATGGTCAGCCGTTGGTTTTAAATAATCGCCAGTACCAGATTAAAGATAACACTCAAGCCTTGTACGCTCCTCTCTTGAAAATTGATGAAAATCAAGCATTGGCTTGGATGGCCACTGCCAGCGCTCAAGTTGAGTTTGAGCTGTATCGGAGTTACCCCTGGTCCAGTGCCTTAGCTCATGTTTTGGGTTTTGTTGGACCGGTGACCGTCACAGATCTTGAAACTGATGATCAATTAAGATCATCAGATCAAGTTGGTAAATCGGGTTTGGAAAAAGTTTGGGATGACCTATTGCAGGGTCGAGCCGGCTTTAACGAGTTTGAAATCAATGCTTTGGGGCAGAGACAACGGATTATCTTTGCCCAGCCGGCTCGACCCGGTCAAGTTATCTCTAGCAGTTTAGATCCATATTTATCCCGAGTCGCCGAGTTGGCTATGCGGGGTCAACCCGGAGCCGTAGTGATTGAAGATGCTCAAACAGGTCAGATTTTAAGCTTGATCAGCAGTCCTGGTTTTGATCCCAATTTACTAACTTTGCCTCATGACAGTGGAGATCAAGAACATCAGCAGGCAATTGAGACTCTGTTTAATGATGCCAGTCGTCGGTTATTTAATCGAGCCGTATCAGGAGCTTATCCACCAGGATCAATCTTTAAATTAGTCACGGCGTTGGCAGGTTTAGAGTCAGGTGATATAGATGAGCAGACTACCGTAGTGGATGAAGGAGTTTTAAACGTGGGTGAGTTCTCGTTTTCAAACTGGCTGTATTCTTCACTAGGTAGAACTGATGGACCGATTCAACTGGTTAGAGCCATTACTCGGAGTAACGACATCTATTTTTATAAAGCCGCTGAATGGACTGGTCCCGATACTATTGCCCAGATGGCCCAGCGTCTGGGATTGAACCAAGCGACCGGGGTTGAGATTGGGGGCGAGGCGACTGGTCTGATTCCTAACCCAGCCTGGAAAGAAGAAACCCAGGGTGAACGCTGGTATTTGGGCAACACTTACCACCTAGGTATTGGTCAGGGTGATGTCTTGGTGACGCCGATTCAAGTAGCTCAACTAACCCAAACCATTATCAATGGGGGTGATCTTTGTCGGCCATCTTTGCTTCTTAAAACTGATGCCAGTCACTGCTTTAGCCTCAATCTTGACCCCAATCATTTAGAGTTGGTGCGCCGGGGTATGTTGGGGGCTTGCTCTGCGGGAGGCACAGCCTCGCTTTTTTTTGAGTTTAATCCTCCTATTGAATCCGGTTCTGCTCTAGATCAAAATTCATTAACAGCTTTGGATAAAGGGGGAGTAGCCTGTAAAACCGGTACGGCTGAGTTTGGTCCAGCTAACGAAAAAGGAGCTAGAAAAACTCACGCCTGGTTTACTATGGCCAGTTCATTGAGTCTTGATCGAATTGATCAAACCCCTCGATCGACAGCCAGCGCTTTGGATTTAAGTCAAACCCCCAAGCCGGTATCGGACGGTTTGAGCAAAGACCAAGCTCAAATCAAACAGGAGTTGTTGGATCTCCGACAAGACTGGTTGGGGCGAATCACCTCCAAAAACCTGCCGAAGAAGATAGTCATCACTGTACTGGTTGAGAGCACCGATCAAGCGCCGTACAAAGAGGGCAGTCGCGAGGCCGCCCAGGTTGCTCGTACTATTTGGGACTGGATATTAACGGGTAGGGGCAGTTGGTGATTTGTAAAGAAAGATTGATATTAGACTTGTCGCGAAATAAGGGCAATGGCTACTTATGGCATCTTTTATGCATTTTCTTTGCTTCTTCTTCCTCAAGTAGCTGAGGCTACTATCGTCATCAGAATCAACGAAAATGCTATAAAATCTATCCATAATT
>JAHIVK010000024.1 GCA_018816385.1 Patescibacteria group bacterium | reverse complement strand
CTACTTATGGCATCTTTTATGCATTTTCTTTGCTTCTTCTTCCTCAAGTAGCTGAGGCTACTATCGTCATCAGAATCAACGAAAATGCTATAAAATCTATCCATAATTAACTCATTTCTTATTTCGCGACAAGTCTAATAATTGACCTACCAAATCATTTTTTTAAGTGGTTTGCCGGAACGGAAGTTGACTACGCTGTGGCGCTTGACTGTTAGGCGCTGACCTTCTTTGCCAAAAGGTACGACTTGTTTGTCTTGAACCTCTCCTACATCAAAAGTGCCAAAGCCAGAAACAACTACTTTTTCACCTTTTTTAAGAGCGCGTTTGATTTCTTCAAATAAAGCCTCAACAGCATCATTAGCACCCTTTTTGGTTAAATATGCTTTTTTAGCTACGATGGTGATCAATTGTGATTTTGTCATGATGATCCTTTCAAATAACCCTCTTATACTTGCAGGCAAACTAATGTTCCAATAGTGTAAATGATGTTTGAGGATAGTCAAGTAGAAAAATCAACTATACATAGCGGTATTTATACAGAAACGATATACCGGCGCCCAACATGTCATAACCCACGTCTCGAAGAGTGGCATATCGACCTAGCACAAAGCTTTGATGTATTTCATCACAGCTCGCATAAAGCAAACAAATCAAGAAGGCCCAGACCCAGAGTGAATCAGTTTGAACTGGCTGATGAGAGGTTTTTTGCAAAGCTCGATGGATGAGCAGAAATAAAATCGCATAGACAAAGATGTGAGCTGACTTTTTTAAAATAAAATCCAAAGGAGATGTGGTTAAGGAGGGTAGGGAAGATTGAGCAGACAGCACAAAGATCAAGCAGGCCCAAACTATGGGAGGCAAGTAAGCGTTAAGCCATTTGAGGATGAGTGAGTGGGAGTTTCTTAGCATACCAAGATATACCACCTGCTACTTGGAAAAACAGACCTCCCATTATAGCACTTAGCCCGGCTTCCCAGGAGAATTTTTGATTAACAATGCCGGATAAATTATCTAAACTAACACTGACTCCAGCCACGCTAGCAATCCTAGCTCTGGTTAAATCTGGTGATACAACATTGGGTGGTTGGGGTGGAGCTTGATTGTTGGTTATAATTGCGTCTGCTGATGTGGCTTTGATTGTAGGGGTAGGAGATGTTGAGTTAAAGGTGGATGAAGTAGGGGTTGGAGTGGCAGTTGGACTTGATGAAGTTTTTTGATTGGCTTGATAGGGAGTCGGTTGGTCTAGCCACCAATTGCCATCAAGTAATTGCCAAGATAAACCTAATTGACAAGCACTTAATTCAATTTGGCTCAAGACTTGACTCTGATCAGACAGAAGTTTAACTTCATCGCCATCGTTGTTGAGTAATGACTTTGACCACTCAAAGACTTGATATGTATGTGGCAGGAGATCAAGATTAACCACAATGGTTTGGTCTTTGCTATCTCTAATCTGCCAGTCGCGAAGCTGTATGACCAAATCTGATGAATTATAAAACTCCAACCACTCTTTTTGACCATTTGTTGGACAGGCCATCACTTCGGTTATAGAAACGGAGTTGACATCAAAAGAGCTGATAGAATTTGTTTGAGGAGTGGGTGAAGGTGGAGGACTGGGCGGCATGGTAGAGGGAATAATGGTGGGTAAGGGTGAGGGGGTGGGATACGGTTGATTGATTGAATTGGGTGTGGCTTCGGTTATTTGCCAACTGGTGCCAATTAAAGCCCAAGCCAAACCAACTTGACTTGAAGAGTACGCCATCTCATCCATGATTTGACCAGTCGCATCCAGCAAACCTACACCATCTCCGGGATTATTCAGTTTTGAACCAGATAAATTGATCACCAAAAACGCATTGGGTTCGATTGATCCCGAAAGTGTGGTCAGCAGTGAGGGCGAAGAGAGTTGATCAAAGACCTGCCAACCTTCAATCGATGTGGCTGTGCCATCTGGATTGTAAAGCTCAATCCACTCTGATTCTCCGGTATTGGGTTGGGGATACACTTCTGAAATTATGACAGCCTGGACAGGATTGACTGCCAATAAAAATAGTCCAATAGTCAGTAGAACTTTAGTTTGCAAGATAATCAAGCATTTTAGATGGCAAACCTTACATAAACCTGACTTGTCAAAAAGTCAAACTTGAGAAATCTCATGTAAATAAATTTAATACCTCAGAATTAAACTTGAGAAATCGCATCTCACGGATACGTTCGCTCCATATAAATTCTAGTTCAAGTTTATAGAGCTCACTTGATTCGCTCAACTCCAATCTCTGAGCTTCACTTAGGTAAGATGTGTTGATCTCATACACTCCGTTTGATGGATTTCTCAAGTTGAATCCAACCATTATTAATTTAAGTAGATACTGCAAAATTTTTTAAGTCTTAATTTGCAGAGCGTATGAATTAAACACTTCCCAAGTCAGTCAAGCTAAAAGCTTGGAGTTTAATTAGTATTAGACCTGTAGTGAAATAAGGGAAACGGTTACTTACGACATCTTTTATGTATTTTCGCTTGCTTCTTCTTCCTCAAGTAGCTCTGGCTACTATCGTCATCAGAATCAACGAAAATACTATAAAATCTATACGCCTGAGCAGAGAACGCCGGGCTTTTAAGCCCGGTGGTGAATGCGAGGCCTTGAGTGCTTAGTTTGTTGACGATCTAAGTAGGCTCTAATCACTTCTTCATTCTTTTCCCCGATACTTTCAACAAAATAACCAT
>JAHIVK010000023.1 GCA_018816385.1 Patescibacteria group bacterium | reverse complement strand
TAAAATGGTAGAGGAGACGATGTCTGGTATGAGAGCCTACTTTATACCTGGCTTGCATAAGCCAAGTATATCAACAAACTAAGCACAGGTTCTTTGTGAAGCTCCGGCCTTTAGGCCGGCGAGCTTCACTCATAATTAACTCGTTTCTTATTTCACTGCAGGTCTATGAATGAGCTCACAAAATTGCAATTAGATATTTTCTGGAGCGAATGGCCTGCAAATCAAGACTTAAAAAGTTTAAGATATAAAAAAATATTGTGGAGTTGGAGCGAACGTCCTAACAAGGCGCGTCTTTTTGAGTTGATTGTGAAATGAACGTATCAGCAAATTTGAATTAATAAGTTTATTATTGGACAGTCACCCGATCAACTGCCGAGATTGATGAAAGTGAGTATTTGCTGGAAAAAGAAATATCTTTGCCGTTTTCTGTATAAGGATCTCGCATGACGTACTCTCCATCGCGTTTGGCAGTTATTACAATGAAATGAGCTGGACCACGGCCGATACCGATCACGGCTGGATTACCGGTAGCAAGAATTGAATCTAAAGTGTCTAGTGAATAACCAATTCTGGTTCGATTCATAGTCACTCCGTTTACAGTCCAAGAACCTTGCAACATATAAGCCGTGTTATACCAAAATGGCGCAGAACTGCCCGCGATTTGGCCAGGATTGAGTGACTTGCCAAAATGGGTTGAGACCATGGCCATGGATGTAACTAAACAACCATACTCAGCCATTGAATCCCGGCTATTGCCAATAACATTATTGCCCCATTGGCTGTCACGTTGATTGTAGTAGCAACCCCAGTCATCACAACTAGTTTGTCCAGATAGAATACCAGCTCCACCTTGAACAGTCACAAATTGTTTAAATGAGGCGAGTTGTTCATTAGCCTCTTTGAGTAAAGCCTGAAATCTCTTTTCATCATTTTGAGTTGAATCCAGTAATCGTTGCTGATCTTGTTTTTTGGCATTCAACTGATTTTGTTCTCTTTGAAGTTGAGCGCGCTTGTTTTCCACTTGGACCTGTTTTTCCTGCCTGAGATCTTTTTGGGCATCAAACTCAATCCGTTGAGCTTCGGCTTTCTCCATAACTTGGGCGGTTTGTTGGCCAGCTTGAGCTATATACCTTTGATGAGCAAAAAGCTCTCCTACAGACTTATTTTGAGCCAGAATCGATAGCGAACTGATATATCGGCGTTTGTATTGGGTAACGACTCGATTAATTAACATATCGGTCAGCTTGTCTAAAGAGAAGTTGAGAGTTTTAATTCGACCAGAGAGAATATTTATCTCGTTTTCCAATTTGGCAATTTCGGCCTGAGTTTGAGAAATCTGAATTCTTTGAATACCAATCTGACCACTCAGAATATTAATAGTATTAGTCAGGGTAGTTTTTTGAGTTTGAGCTTGGCTAATAAGATCTTCCAAACAGATTTTTTTATTGTTCAGACATTGTTGGTATATGTTATGTAAGTCCGTGTCTTCTGGTTTAGCCTCAGGGCAAGCTTGATCTTCACAACCTGCATTGACGGATGGAACGGGCATGATTAACCAGGGGTTAAAGACTACAAGGCAGGTAATAACAAATCGTTTCATGATTAACTTGAGCTACATGTAAAACAGTATAGTAAGATCTTAACACACGCGTATCATCCTCGCGCCTGCTGGTCATTCTTGTGGCCCCTTTCGTCATCCTCGCGTTAGCGGGGATCCAGTGGATTCCCCCCGCCTGGGCGGGGAGAATGACGATGGGGACTGGATTCCCCCCCCGATAAAATCGGGAGAGAATGACAATTAGTGCTGTTTCTTATTTTGCAGGCAGTCTAATCTATCCATAATTAACCTGTTTCTCACCGCAAGAAGTCTATTCTGTGCATCACCTATGATTTCATAAACCTGGAAACAGCCACCAGGCCAGCTAAGCAACCCAATAGACAACCAACCACTAAACCAATTCCCAGTTGAATGGCAAACAGCTCAATAGGCAGAGGGAAGCTAATAATTCCTCGCAAAAACTCACTCGCCCAAGGCGTCAAGTAAAGAGCCAAACTTGTACTGATAATCCAGCCCACCACTGCTCCCATCAGACCATACAAGACCCCTTCAATAATAAATGGTAACTTGACATAAGATCGACTGGCGCCAATCACCCTCATAATACCAATAGCTACTTTCTGAGTGGCGGCCTTGAGGCCGATCAAAACCATAATGGTCAAGAAAGAAATGAAAGCTAAAACTCCAGCCGTGATCAAGCCAACTAACTTAATGCCTTTGGTCCAAGACGACAGAGCTTCGATAACATCTTTTTGATACACAACTTCTTCAACGCCTTCCAGCTTTTGGAGTTTTTCTGTAATTTTAGCCAAATCATCTACTTGGTAAGCGCTCACCTCAATCGAGGCCGGCAGAATATCAGCTGTCACCAATTCAAGTAGCAGTTGGTCTTCTTGATTTTCTGTTTGATATAACTCTAATGCATCCTCTTGAGTGACTGTTTTAACTTCTTTAACACTGGGGTCTAGAGCTATTTCTTGACTCAATTTGTTAATTTGAGCTTGACCTACACCCAGCTCAAAAAAAGCAATCACTTGAGGTTGAGATTCAAAGTGTTGAATCACAATTTGGGCGCCCAACATCATTAAACTTAAACTATATCCCACCACAAAAGTCACCATGACCATTAAAATTGCCGACAAAGCCTGGTAAGGCGTTCGGCGAATGGTAGTTAAGGCAGAGGCAAGAGCTGACATATTAGACTTTCTTTATTTTCTTTTTTTCTGATTTGCTGATGGGCTTTGATTTAGGTTTTTCTGTTTGATCCTTGGACGGGGTTTTAGGACCCGGTTTAATCTTAAAATTAGGCAGTTTTAATGTGGGCAGACCCCAACTAAATAATCTTTTCCAAGATTTTGGTGTTAGGGGAGTGCGCTTGGGTAACTCGCCTTCCTGGTCTGGAGGCACCACTTTGTTGGGTGAGGTTGTTTCTGAATCTTGGACTGGCGGTTTAGATTCAAGCGGTTTAGATTCAAGCGGTTTAGATTCAAGCGGTTTAGATTCAAGCGGTTTAGTTTCAAGAGGTTCTGATTTTGGTTTGTCTTTTGCACCAGTATCTTGGACTAATTTACCATTTTCCAGTTGAATTAAGCGATACTTAGGTGAATTGGCAACTAGATCTGGATTGTGGGTAGCAAACAGAATAGTGGTGCCGAGCGAATTAATTTTGGAGAGAATTTGAGAGATTTCTAGAGCTGTGTCTGGATCCAGATTGCCCGTCGGTTCATCGGCAAACAAGACTTGGGGACTCATAGCTAAAGCTCGAGCGATACTAACTCTTTGAGCTTCGCCTCCAGACAACTGACTGGGGAAAAGACTGCCTTTTTCTGCTAGAGACACCAAAGTTAACAAATCAGTCACTCTTTTATCAATTTCTGGTTTGGATAAATTGAGAATTGATAAAGGCAGGGCAATGTTTTCCCAAGCTGTTAACTCGGGTAGCAGACGATAGTCTTGAAAAACCACTCCTACTTGGCGACGATGCAGATGAATTTTGTTTGACTTAATTTGACTTAAGGGTTGATCGTTAAAGAACACTTCTCCAGAGCTAGGTGAGTATTCTTTAGTGATTAGTCTACCCAAAGTTGTTTTGCCACTGCCACTTTTGCCAGTGATAAAAACCATTTCTCCAGGTTCGATATCAAAAGACAAATCCAAAGCTCCAAAGGATTGGAGAGAGAACTGTTTAGTGACTTTTTCAAAACGAATCATGGGTCTAGTGTACTAGACTTACCCCTGAGTGCGCAATCGCTTATTAGATGGGTTTTTCTGCCTGGGTATCAATCACCTCAACTCGACCCACATCCATCAGCCAGCCGGCTTGTTGACCTTTGAAGGTTTCACCCCAAACTCTAACCTGTGTATCGGTCAGTTTGTCTAGATCAGTGACTGAAGAGGTTAAATAAACAGTTTGAGAGATGCCACCTGGTCTTAAGAGTTTGTGAGAGCCCTCACCATTAATGCCACCTTTTTCCAAGTAGCCTTCAGCCTGATCTTTAAACAGTGAAATATCTTGCGCTCCAAAGACATCCCCATTATTAACTTGACCGGTTGCCACCTGCTCTATATTTTTGCCACCAAAACTGGCACTATCACCGACCTGATGGGACAGGCGATATGAACCAAAGCCTGTAGCTACGCCAGCAGATACGGCTAAAATGATAGCCACCAGGGTAATTATTTTAGGAGCTTGTTTCATAGTGTTTGATTCAATTGGGTGCAGAGAAGAGTGATTATCTGCCCCCCTGCCAGTTTCGTCAAGGGTGGGTGAACTAGTTTGAGGGGTTTGAGTTACCATTTCCTCTGTGGGTGCAGGTTGAATGGGTTCTGGCTGGCTAAAGTCAGATTGAGCTGAATCTTGTTGAGTGAGATCAAGTTTATGCATATCTGAGTAGTATAACGAGTTTATTCACTATTTGACAACTAACAAAGTATAGAAACAGATACTAATCATTAGATATTATTATTGATAGAAGAAAAATTACGTATATAATCGCTCAATAAAGGATAAGATGCACAACAATTCTCTTCTTCATGTGTCAACCTCAGATGGTCTTTATCTGCACGGCTATTTTGTGCCATCAAACAATAGGCGGGTAGCAGTCATGAAGCTGAAATGGCAGCAGAGGTTAGTGCGTTTGTGCTCAGTGGTAAATAAAGTATGAACAAAGCCCTTGGTTTCTCAGCCTTATTCTTTTCAGCTCTGGCCTTTGGTACATTTGGCATCTGGATCAGGTTGCTTAATCAGGAAATGTCAATCTACCAGCAGGTGGTGTTGAGAAATGGATTCGCCTTTATTTTTGCGATATTGATTGTCATCTTCACAAGGCAACTCAAGAATATTAACTGGAGTAAAGTAAAAAAACTTAACCTATTTTTCTATATTTTGCTCGTCCCTTTGGCAGTGATTGCCTATAACGTGGCTATGCTAAATACCAAAATAGCTTTGGCCACTTTTGCTTTTTATGTTGGCACGATCTTGACTGGTTGGGTGGTGGGTATTTTCTTCTTTCATGAAAAACTTAATGCTGAGAAGTGGATATCGCTTACGTTGGTGTTGATTGGCATTGCGCTATTTGCCTTTCCTTTTACCAATAGAAGTATTAACCTTGGTTTAATTGCAGGTGTGATCAGTGGAGTACTTGATGGCTCTGCCAATGGGTTTAGAAAAGATTTATCAGGGAAGATAAGCAAGGTAGTGTTGGTGTCACTCACAGCAGTGGGAGGTGTATTAATTTCAGGTTTTATGATGAGTTACTTCAATCAAAGTTTGAGCTATCTAGGATCAATTTCGACTACGGCTTGGATTATTGGTGGATTATTTGGGGCATTACTTGTAATTGTTAATTACCTACTGCTCGTTGGTTTTAAGAATTTCGATCTTGGATTAGGATCGATCGTGCTATCGCTCGAATTATTCTTTGCGCTTATCTTTGGAGCAATGGTGTTTGGAGAGTATCCGACTGGAATGGAAATTGCAGGGGGTGTATTTATTTTATTGGCTAATATAGTTCCAAATGTCAAAATGATTTTTTTGAGCTTACGACTTAAATCGAAAAAATTGGCTGTAGTTGAGCCTCAGTAAACAAATACTGACTGTATGGTATATCGAGTTTATTCACTATTTGACAACTGCTAAAGCTGAAGAGCAAAGAGATTTTGTGAGGAGTGTTTGAATTTAGACTAACAGTTACTTATGCAAACGTATATTTATAGCCCCGTATATGCCATTCAATTGAGTTGCAAGCACATTTAGTTTCGCTAGTAGATACATATCATCGCCTTTTTTCTGGGATTCTTCCACTATCAAAAAGTCGATTTCGCGAAGAATATCACCAATTCTTACTTGTATTTTTTTAGCCATCAGCTCTAGTACTTTACGTTTTGTTTCGAGTGAGCCAGGGTGAGAATCAATTTGACATAATATGTCATGTAAAATTTGACTTAGATATGAAACTCCACGATCAGAGTCCATCAAACCAATAATCGATTGACATATACCCTCGAGTTCAGAAGTGGAAACACCTTCTTTTGTCATTTTTATCCTTTCGTTGCTCCAGATTATTTTATCACACCCTTTATAAGGTTTTGCAGTTGAGGTATACAATTATTATATCAAAATATATCAGACAAAACAGGGGGAAAATAACGTAACTGTTCGTTAAATCTGTATCTCTGCCTGAATGAATTCGTCCAAATCGCCGTCCAGCACGCCGTGAGTGTCACTGGTTTCCACACCGGTGCGAGTGTCTTTCACCATATTGTATGGATGTAGCACGTAATTTCTGATTTGACTACCCCAGCTGGCCTGTTGATGAACACCTTTTTCTTTGGCCAGTTCTTGGAGGTGTTTGGTTTCTTCTTGTTTAGCCAGTAAACCCTTAAGTTTTTGCAAAGCTCTGTCTTTGTTTTGAACTTGACTGCGTTCTTCTCGACAAGTTACTACCAAACCTGTGGGTAAATGTGTTAACTCAACTGCAGTATTAACCTTGTTGACATTTTGGCCACCAGCTCCACCCGACCTGGAAAACTTCCATGACAGATCAGAGTCAGATACTTCAAGATTGGTATCATCAGCTTCAATTAAAGGAATAACTTCAACCAAAGCAAACGAAGTTTGGCGGAGACTATCGGCATTGAAGGGGCTTAAGCGGACCAAGCGGTGAGTACCTTTTTCTTTTTTTAGATATCCGTAGGCAAAAGGCGCCTCTACTAAGTACTCGACGGCCTTAATGCCGGCTGTTTCTCCAGGTGACATATGCAGTAACTTGCATGACCAGTTTTGCCGCTCAAAGTATCTAGTGTACATCCGACTTAACATTTCCGCCCAGTCCATGGCTTCACTACCTCCCTGACCAGAGTGAATCGAGATAATGGCACCCAGTTTATCGTAGGGTCCGCTGAGGAATTGCTTAATCTTGAGCTTGGCCAGAATTTTAGTCAGTTTTCGGAGTTCTGATTCGGCCTCTTTTTCTAACTCAGTTTGATCTGGAGTCTGATCTGCTGAATCGGCACTACTCAAATCCAAGACCGCTTGAACATCTTCTTTAGCTTGTTGAAGTGACCCAACTTCCTCAAGATAATTTTTGAGTCCCGACATCTTTTTCATAGTCGGTTGGGCCCCATCTGTCTGCCAAAAATTGGGCTGGAGAGTTTTTTGTTCTAAATCCTTGATTTGATTTTCCAGGTCTGTGGTTGACGACAACTGACTAATTAATTGGTTAGCTTCATCAAGAGCAGTTTGAAAGTCATCTCTGAGTTTAGTTTGCATACTTGAGCCTCAATTCCAAAACAGCCTCCTGGCTAGCTTTACTTTTCTTGCTACCAGTTCACTTTATTGTAACATCTGGAGAAGTTAGAGTATCTCATCTTTTTCCCAAACCAGCGTAACGGTTGACTCGGTTCGAGTGATGGTGATTGGCACGGGGGGCAAACCGGATTGTTTGGGTAAATAGACTTTTTTGCCTTCAGTCAGTGGATTGTTTCTGCGGTCAAAAACTAGGCTGATAGCTTGCTGACCATAACCTGGTACCAACATTAGAAAGCCAATTTCCCCAACTGTTTGGCCACTAGCCAATTCAATTATTTCCAGGTGCCAGTCAACAATCTCCTTTTGATGATCAACTACCGACACTACTTGCCACTGACTAGGTATATAAACCCTTTGATAATTGGTGTATTGCAGAGAATCGGTGTTATCAAATTGAGCAAAAATCTGGGTTTGGTACTGCTTGAGTTCAATTTCCAGCGATCTGGTGACATATTTATTGACCTTGTTGATACCCACGTTTGATTCCACCCAACCAATTAAGTCCGTGTTTTCTGGCCAGGTCCAAGAGCCAGTTAGATTGAGTTGCTCTAACTTGGCTTGGAGTTTAGGTTGAATGCTGTAAATTTGCAAATCTTTTTGAGACACAAATCGAGGTAAAAGTGCCAATAGCTTTGACCAGTCGTCAGTGGTCAAATCTTCTGTTTTGAGCATCATTTGATTCAAGAGTTGGGAAATCAGGTGCTTTTTTTGCCCACTGCCAGCAAAAAAAGCACCAGGTCGGTTTTCCAGTAGGTTGACGGCTGTTTCGGCGGTGATCGTCTGGTGATAATCGGGCAGATAAACGGGACCAGTTAGCTGGAGTAGATTTTCCAGGACTGAGTGATTAACGGCCATAACCGTGTCAATATTTGACCTGTTGCCCAGCGCAAAATATTGAAGAATATTTTGGGCTGATTGGCTAAACTCGGCTTGCCAATTGCTATCCGGCAGTCTCATGCCTCGAGCACTGCTTAGGTACTCTTGAACCCCAGGTGGAGCGGACACGAAACCAGTAAATTGGCCATCTGCATCATAAATATCTTCCACTACTAAGGATTCTATTTGGCCAGACTTAGTTTTGAGCAGAGCATAAGAACCCATGAAGCCTCCGGTCGCTCTTAATTCATGACTGTTCTGAAAGACAAGTAAAATCGTGTGGTCGTTCAATAGATAATCAGATATTAATGTTTTAAGTTCTGGGCTATGAGCTTGCCAGAAGTTTAGAAAGTTAGCCATGGGTTTGGGGGTGAGTTGGGAGAAAAGTTTAATTTTGGATTGGTGCTGGCTAATTTGATCAAGACCAGCAAATGTTTGAGTCATAAATTGAGGTGGCAGAAGTTGGGTTTCTTCTGATGAAGTACTATTAATGTTTGAGGAGGTTAGATATTTGTTCCACTCGGGAAGTAATGTGACTAGTTTTAAACCTGCTTGCCAGGTAGTCATCAGAGACAATTGATTGTTAGAAATAAAATTGATTGGTTTTGTAACAGCTAAAGCCATTTGTGCCTGGCGAGCTGATTGGTCAAATTGCAGCTGTTTGAGACTAGAGACCGAAATTAGACTCCAAATAACTAGCCAGCCAGCCATCAGCAGAAAAAAAAAGAAAAATATCACCAGCGATCGTTTGACGACTCGACTAAAACTACTGGAGAGCGATGCTGATAATTTTGTCACCTTGGCTAATCGAGTTTACCACGTCCATGCCACTGGTGACTTGACCAAAGACCGCGTGGATGTCATCCAAGTGAGGAGTGGCGTCGAGGGTGATAAATATTTGACTGCCACCGGTGTTTGGTCCAGAGTTGGCCATTGAGACAATACCGGCTTGGCTGTGCCTGAGTTGGGGACTAAATTCGTCGGCAATAGTGTAACCGGGTCCTCCAGTGCCGGGAGGATTGGGACTGTTGGGGTCTTTGGTGGTGGGATCACCCACTTGAACCACAAAGCCAGGTACCACCCGGTGGAAAATAATGCCGTCATAAAATTTCTCTTTGGCCAAGGATAGAAAGTTGAGCGTGGTCAGAGGCGCCTGATCTCTAAATAACTCGATGACAATGTCACCTTTAGTGGTGGTCATTGTCACCTGTTTGGTCTCAATTGGGGCAAAGTCGGCTAGGGTTTTCACAGTGGGATCCTTTCGAGTAGGTTGTTGAATATCGTCTTGAAGTTGGATATCATCTTGAATTTGGGCGGAGTCTGGTTGAGCTTCTTGTTGGGGAGTAGGTTGGTCTGTTTGATTAAGGTCCAGAATGAACTCATTATCTGATGCAGGTTTTGGTCCGCAACCAGACAGCAGTAAACCGCTGGCCAGAATGACTGGGATTAATAACAGATGGGAAAAGTTGATTTTTAGCATGGGGCTTAGTATACCCAAGCATTGGTTTTAAACAATAATTAAAAAATGATCTTTAGATTTCATTATCCCGACCCGTTCTGATTTCTGTATAATTACTTCATGTCTAAAAAATTTGACGTGGTTATTTATATGCTTCATGGCTGGGCTTTGCATGGCCAGCAGACCAAGATGTGGGCTGAATTTATCAAAGCTCTCAAAGAAAAAGGTATTGAAGGCAAACTCTTGAAAATACCCGGTTTATCTGCCTCACTTGAAGAAGTCTGGGGCGTCAATGATTATGTCCAGTGGTTGTTAAAACAGTTACCCCATCAGCCAGTTATCTTGTTGGGTCACTCATTTGGTGGTCAGATAGCCATCCGGTTAGCCAATCTTCATGCAGACAGAGTCCAAAAACTCATCTTGATAGATAGCGCCGGCTTAAGAGACTGGAGCCTGCTGGCCAAAACTAAAAGAAACGGCTTGGGGTACTTGGCAAAATTAGGTCACAGAATTACCAGCTCTGATCTAGTTCGACGAGGGTTTTACAAAGTCATTGGAGTTGGAGATTACTATCATGCTTCTCCCCTGCTTAAAAAAACTATGTCTAAAGTCGTGGCTGATGAAGTTTGGTCAGATCTGCCCAAAGTCAAACAGCCAACTTTAATTATCTGGGGTGAAGTAGACAAAACTACTCCTTTGAAGTTAGGCCAAAAAATGCATCAACTGATACCTAGTAATCAGTGGTCAGTTGTGGGTGAAGCAGGTCACTCGCCTCACTTAACTCATCCTCAAGTGGTAGCAGACCGAGTTGCCAAGTTTATATTTGCCAAATAATTTATGAAGACACTTTCGCTTATCATTTTGTTAACCAGTGGCTTTGGCATTAGATGGCTGAGGTGGTTGGGTTTGGCTCAACAGAAAGAGTATCGGCTTGACCGACTAAAACTTTTCTTTCAAAGTCCGGATGGTCAAGCCGAATTCAAGCGACTGCTACCCAAAAGATCTGACTTTTCTCGCACCGGTTTGAAGCGACCTAAGTGGACACCTCGGGTATTATTGATTGCCGGCTTAAGCTTGGGCTTGATCATGAGTGTCTATTTAATTTTATCTCCCATTTTGATTCTGGATTGGTTTGCACCTGATTCTTTTCAATCGATATTACTTAAGGTTATTGGTTGGTTGGTGGGTATTTATCTAACTTTACCCATCTTTGTGCTACTGGCCATTTTACCAACCAGTTTAGTTAACTGGTTGGCCACCGAATCATACCTGAGGCAGGCTAAAAAAATCTTTGATACTCACCAACCTTTGGTGATTGGTATTACTGGCTCGTTTGGTAAAACCAGTACCAAAAAATTACTAACTCATCTACTGGGAGGTCCAGCCCAAGTTTATGCTACGCCTGATTCATACAATGCCAAACTTTCAGTAGCGCGGTCAATTTGTCAGGATTATCGAGGGCAAAAAATTGCCATTATTGAGTACGGAGCTTATGCTAAAAATGAGATTGCTCAGCTAGCCAGTTGGATTAAGCCTCAACAGGCCATTATTACTGGTATTGCTCCTCAACACTTAGGTTTATTTGGAAATGTTGAAAATCTGATTAAAGCTAAAGCTGAGTTAGTGGCGGCTCTGCCCAATGATGGAGTAGTATTCTATAGCTCCGATCAACCGGAAGTCGAAAAATTAGTCAAAATAGGAGTGGTCGATCGATCTTTAAAACAAATTTCTTTTTCGAAAAAAGGTAGTCATTTAGTTAAAATCACTAGTGCTGGAATTACGGAACAAGGCTTTTTAGAGTGTTTGGTGGATGGTGAAATTATTAAAACCAAATTAGTGGGCGAACATTACCTTTTGGGTTTAGTTGGAGCAGTGACCGTTGCTCTAACACATGGGGTTAAATCAGAAAAAGTCTGGGTCAGAGTCATGAATTTTCAGCCAGATGCTCATTTTATTCAAATTAAATTCTTAACCGATGGCAATCTGTTGATTGATGATGGTGGTACCAGTAATCCGGCAGGATTTGCTAGTGCTATTCAACTAGCAGAACGCATCCCAGCTTTGAAAAAGATTCTGCTAACTCCAGGCATTATTGACTTGGGTCATCAAACAGGCCAAATTCACGAACAGTTAGCTGAACAGGCTAAAACTGTTTTTGATCAAGTCATGTATCTGGATACGCCAGGCCAGACCGAGTTTAAAGCCCAGTTTAATCAGAAATTAATCAGCCAACCTCAACAGATTATCAAACTCCTGACTGAGTTGGAAGCGGGTACAATGTTGGTGGTTGAGGGTAGAATTCCAGCTTGGTTAAAGCCTAAAATAGATCAGATGACCAGACATTTAGCTTAAAGAACCTGATGCAAAAACCTATATTCAACAGTCTTGGTTCCAATTACTCATGGAGTTTTGCTTGGCAGGCTGTGAGAGAGTGGTTTGGATCTCATCGACAGCCAGATCATGATTTAGGAGAACAACTGGTGGATAAATTTGGCGGTCAAGCCTTTTTAACGTACAAAGGTCGAGATGCTATTTGGTTAGCTCTCAAGGCTTTGGGAGTGGGCCGAGGAGATCAAGTTTTAACCCAAGCCTTTACTTGCCACGCGGTTGAAGAGGCGATTACTCGGGTGGGAGCGGAACCCATTTTTGTGGATTTAGCTCCAGGCAAACTTAATCCCAGTGTGGTAGAACTTGAAAGAGGGCTTAAGTCAGCCAAAAAAGCTAAGTTGGTTTTGATGCAACACACTTTAGGGGTACCAGCAAAAATTGATGATATAGTTAAGTGGTGTGGTGATCACAACTTATTAGTTTTGGAAGACTTGGCCCAAGCCATAGGTGGAGTGGATGAATCTGGCCAAACCTTGGGTAGTTTAGCTGATGCGGTGGTTCTATCTTTTGGCCGGGACAAAATGGTGGATGCAGTTTCTGGTGGGGCAGTTGTTGTGAGATCCGCTGAGGCTATCAAAACTGCAAAAACTTTGTACGATCAATTAGGCAGTGTGCCCAGGTCAAATTTAAAAACAGACCTTTGGTATCCCAGTTTAACAAATTTGATTAGAGCTACTCATCCAGTTTTGATTGGTCAGGTGATTCTCAAAGTTTGCAGACAACAAGGTTGGCTGAAGTCGCCAGTTTGGTCACCTTTGAAAAGGGCTACTCAATTGCCACTGGAGTTAGCTCGGTTGGTCCTTTGCCAATGGCATAACCTGGTAGATCAAGTCACTCATCGGCACCAGATAGCCAGAGTTTATCAGGAGCAATTGGTAGAAATCTCTCTTCATTCTAGTGATGATATCGAACGAGGATCCAATCAGCGCTTTTCAATCAAAGTCGCTGAACCTGATTCATTAGTAGATTGGTTAAAACAACATAAAATCTATGTAGCTGATCGTTGGTATCGGTCACCAGTTGATAGTGGTAACTTGGGTTATGCCACAAGTTACAGGGCGGGTAGTTGCCCTCAAGCAGAACTGTTAGCAAACCAGATCGTTAACTTACCGACTCACCAAGGTATAAAATTGGCTGATGCCGATCGGATTGCTCGATTGGTTATCCAGTTTACTGCCAAGTAGGAAGTTGTGATGGTTTTTTTCTGATATGCTGTTTTGGATTTGACATAGACTGCAACTAGAATGATTTGAGAAAAACAATAGACTTATTGCGAAATAAGAAACGAGTTAATTATGAATAGATTTGACACGTTATCGTTAAAAAACAATATGTTAATTAAGCTGATCGAACAAGAAGCCGATTGGGAAGAGTTAGTGGGCCAGTTTGAGGAGGCCAACTTTCTCCAGTCCTGGGCTTGGGGCGAGTTTCACCAGTCGTTAGGTAAGTTGGTTTTTCGAGTGGCAGTCTTTGATGAACAAGGATCAGCGAAGGGTTTGGCTCAAGCAGTCCTCGAGCCAGCCAAACGCGGAGCCTATCTAGCAGTGGCCGGTGGTCCTTTGGTTAAGTGGCCAGATCAAGAAGTTTTAAAATTAATATTTGAGCAATTGAAGGAATTGGGTCGGACTCACGGTTGTCTGTTTATTCGATTCCGGCCCCAGATCATCACTAGTCCGGATAAACTCCAGACACTGGGAACCATGGGCGCCATGCTGTCCCCCATGCACTTAACTGCCGACTTAACTTTGCAACTGGATTTAAACTTAAGTGATGAAGAGTTGTTGGCTCAAATGCGCAAAAACCATCGGTCAGCCATTCGCAAGGCTGATCAACTTGGAATTGTGACCAGTGTCACCACAGATGTGGATCAGATTCAAGAGTTCTATGATCATCAATTGGAGTTGGCTAAAAGACATGGCTTTGTACCTTTTGGTTTTGAGTTTTTGCGCAATCAATTCCAGGTTTTTGCCAGTCGCCAGGCTGTAGCCTTAATTCACGCTAGAACTGCCCAGGGGGAATTGCTAGCTTCAGCTTTTGTGATTTTTTATAACCAGGAAGCGGTCTATCACTACGGAGTTTCCACCGATGCTAATCGTTCCCTGCCTGGCAGTTACGCTTGTCAATGGAGAGCTATGATGGAAGCCAGATTAAGAGGATGTATTCGCTACAATTTTTGGGGGGTAGTCCCGTTGGATCAACCCCATCATCGCTTTGCCGGCGTTTCCCTGTTTAAGCGGGGCTTTGGCGGCCAGGAGGTTGAGTACATCAAGGCCCACGACATACCCTTAAGTCCAAGATATTGGGTGACGTGGTGGTTTGAAAAACTGCGGAAAAGAATTAGGAGATTGTGATATGGACAAAAAAATTGTTTTGGTTTTAATTAGTCATCCGAATGTAATCTAGATATTTTATGAAGGTTTGATATACTACAAACGGCGTAATAAGAAGGTAATATAAACAGTAGTAATAATTAAAGAATGGGGACAACAAATATGTTGAAAGATGCTGAAAAAAAACCCTCACGTTTTGAAGATGGTAAGGAAACTCCATCCAATGCTCAGGTTGTTGGGTTGAGCTTGTCTTTTTGTGTCAGGGATATCATGGATGGTGAGGTGCAAGAACAAGATGTAATACAAATAATTAGCTCCACTTATGCGAGAAGTCCTCAAGAATGGGATGAAGTAATTGCACGTTACAAACAAAACTACTGGCATGTGGACCCAACAAAGGGAGAGGAGATTTGCAGGCGTCTCCTTGTGGCTGGCAAGATTTTACAACCTAGAGTCGAAGGTCATGAGGGTCCCTTGGGACACCAGATAGATCAGGGATTTTATTGGTTAAGTGCCGATCAAGTTGCAGAATGGAAAAAACAACAAGGATGGAAGTAATTTAGGAAAATACTGAATTATTTTCTGGCTACTTTCTTTCCACCGTGTAGCTGGGCAGATACTTGATGAAAATGGCCGGCGCGTCTTCCAGCAAGAACTGTTGAAACTCCTGGTAGATTTCTTTGCGGGCTTGCTTTTCGTAGGTTTGGCGGCCCTTTTCCAGCAGATTGTCAATGCGGGTGTTTTTATAGCTAATCATGTTACTTGGTTCACTAGAATGCCAAAATTCATATTGGTCTGGGTCGGGAGATGTTTCTTGACCAATTAACAACAATTGAAAATTGGACACGTCTGGGAAGTTGGTGATGTGGAGGCGAGTCGTAATCTGAAGATTGGGGCACAAACCTTTCTCTTTAATTTGACTGCTAGCTTGGCACTTGGCTGTCGCCAGTTGACCCAATTTTTGCCAGTCCGCCTGAATCTGCTTGGCTTCGGCTTCAAACAGGGTAGTGGTTGTTAAATCAAACTCCAGAGGAGACCTGGGGAGCTCATCCATCAGCCGTTCCATAGCCCGGTCCAAATCATAGTCGTAAGATTTGCTTCCGGCTAAGTATGTCCAAGATAGGGGATTGAGTGGTCCAATTGCTCTGGTATTATCGGTGGGTTTATGAACGGCATAAGATAGAGCCTGTCTGATGTTTTTTTGAAAGATGGGATACTGATGGTTGAAAAAGACGGCCAGATATTGATTGTAGTTGAGCTGATTGATGACTTGAACATTTTGCCAGTCCATGATGTCATGATGTTGAGCTAACTCTGGTAAGATATCCACTTCACCTCTTTTAAAAGCTGTGACCGCATCCTGTTCTGTTAAATAGAAACGGTAGACAAAACGTTCGTCTGGGCTTCCAACTGATAACTCGGATATTTTTTGACTTTTAGATTGTTTATAGTCTGTAATTCTGTATGGACCAATGCCAATTAAGGTTGGTTGCTTAAAGAAAAACTTGGTTTTGATTTCTCCCTCACGGAAAACGGGCTGAAAAACTTTGGTGGGAAAAGGAGAAAAAGCCGTGGGCAGTTTAAAGACAATATCTTGGGGGGTGGCCATAACTTCTATATCTTTGAGTTGATAAACTACATCTTCTGGTTTGACGGGCTTACCATCTTGCCAAACCAAATTATTTTTTAGCACGAAGCGATAAGCCGTGCCTTCTTGCTCAATCGTCCACCGCTCTGCCAAGAGAGGTGCCACTGATCCATCTTCGTTGATTTGAGTTAATCCAGAACTGATTTGATGCTGAATCATTTCTGGCAAACTGGACAGAGTAAAACTACCAACGATACCAATGTAATGGGATTTCTTTGTTTCAAGATTGCGAGCAATAGAAGAAATAAAAAATGAAAACAAAATAATTGCTCCCACTAGGGATAAAACGAAAATCAATCCGTGTTTTCGAACATAGGCAGTTATGTACCAGTAGAGCTTGCGCATTAAAATCTTAACATAATTAACTCGTTTTTTATTTTGCGAGTCAAGTCTATTATTAACTTGTTTCTAATTTCGCAACAGATCTATTAAATTAGAGCTAAAACCGAGACTAAAGTGAAGGTAATGACTCCAACTATAGTCAGGTAGAAAACAACTTTTTCCACTCCTCGTTTGGTGTGATAGGTTTCGCCACCACCACCCCAGGTACTACCCAAACCACTACCTTGAGCTTGAAGTAAAATTAATGCCACCAAGATCACAGCCAGAACTCCTTGAATAATCAGCCAAATTTGATTCATATGCTTATTAGACTTTCTGCGAAAATTTTAACATAATTAACTTGTTTTTTATTTCGCGGAAAGTCTATTATAAACTAAAATTATTTTATTTCGATTTAGGTCTATTTAGCGACTTCTTGAGCTCTGGTTTCTCGCATGACTGTGACCGTGACTGTACCCGGATAAGTGACCTTATCTTTGATTTGATCACGAATCTTAATGCTCAAAACTTTGACGTCATCGTCTTTGGATTGATCGGGTTCAAGGAGGACTCTAACTTCTCGACCAGCTTGAATCGCATAAGCCTGTTTGACTTCCGGATATGCACTGGCAAGCTCTTCAATTTGTGTCAGTCGCTTGACGTATTCATCATAATTTTCGTAGCGAGCTCCCGGTCTGGCACCAGAAATGGCATCTGCTATATAGACCAACATTTGCTCTGGTCCAGAGAAGGACTCATCTTCATGATGTTGGGCGATGCAGTCAATTACGGCTTGAGGCAGATTGAAACGCTTGGCAATCTTAACTCCCAGTTCAACATGACTACCTTCATCTTCTTCTGCCACTTTACCAATATCATGTAGCAGACAACCCAGTTTAACTGTGTGCACATCAACCCCAAACTCACTGGCCAACTTAATAGCAATTTGGGTTTCTTCCAGAGTGTGAGCAATCAAGTTCTGACCATATGAATATCGGTACTTAAATTTACCCACCAGCTTAATCAGATCAATCGGCAGATTGTAGATATCCAAACTATGACACAATTGTTTACCAGCTTCAAAGACGGTTTTGTCGATCTCGGTTTGAGCTTTGGCCACCACTTCTTCAATTCTAGCGGGTTGAATTCGGCCATCTTTAATCAATCTCTCCAGAGAAATTCTGGCAACTTCTCTTCTGATGGGGTCGTAGCTAGAAATTCTCACTTCCGTGGGTGATACGTCAAGATCAACATCAACTCCCGTTTCTTTTTCAAAGGCATGAATATTGCGACCAGCCTTGCCAATAATTTTACCTTTGGTTTCTTCGTTAGGTAAAGTGATGACAGAAACTGTGTACTCGGCCACGTAATCAGTCGCTCCGTGAAGCATGGCATCGATTAAAATTTCTCGGGTTTTTTCTTCGGCCGAGGCCAAGGCTTCTTCTTCTTTTTGCTTGATTAACTGAGCCATTTGTTGAGTCATGGTTTTTTCCAGCTGACTCAATAAGTTTTGGGTGGCTTCATCTTTGGTTAATCCAGCTACTTTTTCTAACTCTTTGACTTGTTGGTCTTTGAGTTTTTGGACTTTGTCTTTAGCCTGGTTGACTCGTTCTCTTTCGGTATCAAGGGCTTCTTCCTTGCCCGTAATTTGTTCCAGTTTAAAATCAATTCGATCAATTTTCTTATCTAGATTTCTTTGTTGTTCTTCGATAGCTTGACCAACTTTGCGAGCATCAGCCTCGGCACTTGATCTGATGGTTAAAGTTTCACTTTTGGCTTCAACAATGATTTCTCGAGCTTTAGCTCTAGCTTCTCTAATAATATCTTCAGCCTCCTTGACAATTGCCATGGGAGGTTGGGGGGTGGGTTTAGGTAAAGGAGCAGGAGCTTGTTGGCGAATTGGTTGGACTGTGGGTTCGGTCTTAAACTTAGGTCGAGCTTGAGGGGTAGGTTTACCTTGATGAGGACTGGAGAACTTAGGTTTTTGACCAGGTTTGGTGGCAGTGGTATTAAATAATCCAGATAGATTGTTAAAAAATGACATACATCCTTTCTTGGATGTAAAGTATTTATCGAGAAATTAGTGGTCAAGCCCAATAATCAGGGTCGACCAGCTAGAAACTTACCAAGCCAAAAAGGCCTGTTCATGGATGTGTTGATATATATCTAGAATGCTCATGATGTTTCAATTTATTACGATAAAATACTTTACAACTAAATGCAGATTGTACTGCTTGGGGAGTCAATAGTCAAACCCAAAGTCTCGATCTACCAGGCTAGTTACAAGTCGTTTTCTTCTTTAATTTTGACCCAAATTTGCTTTTGAATCTTCTTCATAAAATCTGGATTTTCTGCCAAGTAGGCTTTGGCGGATTCGCGACCTTGAGCAATAACTTCGTCGCCATACTTGAAGAAACTACCAGCTTTTTGAATCACCAAATGTTCAACTGCCAGATCAATCACATCGCCCACCATGGAAATACCATTGATATCCATATCAAATTCACACTGCTTGAAGGGGGGAGCCACCTTGTTCTTTTTGACTTTGACTCGATGTCGGGTGCCCACAATTTTATCGCCCTCCTGAATATTGCCGATCTTGCGAATATCCAGTCTCAGCGAGGCGTAGAATTTGAGGGCGTTACCGCCAGAAGTGGTCTCGGGACTGCCAAACATGACACCAATTTTATAGCGAATCTGATTAGTGAAAATGACTAAGGTGCTAGTTTTGCTGATGGCGGATGTGAGTTTACGCATAGCTTGAGACATCAGCCTGGCCTGTTTGCCCATCTGTTGGTCACCCATTTCACCCTCAATCTCGGACTTAGGCACCAAAGCCGCCACCGAGTCAATGACCAGCACATCGACCCCGCCGGAACGGATTAAAGTCTCGGCTATTTCCAAGGCCTGTTCGCCATAGTCTGGTTGGGAGATGAGCATGTCGTCCAAGTTGACACCGATTTTTTGAGCTCGCACCGGATCAAGGGCGTGCTCTACATCCACAAAAGCCGCTGTGCCACCCTTGCGTTGGACTTCGGCAATGGCGTGAAGACAAAGCGTCGTCTTGCCTGAAGCCTCGGGACCATAAATCTCAACCACTCGGCCTTTGGGATAGCCACCCACGCCCAGAGCCAGATTCAAAGACAGAGAGCCGGTGGAAATAACCGGCATTTTGGCCATGTTTTTGAGTGATTCACCCATGCGCATAATGGCGCCTTTGCCGTACTCTTTCTCGATCTGTTGCATGGCGATGTTGACCGCCTGTCGGCGGCCGGCCAGTTGTTTTTGGGCCTCGTCATCTTTGACTGTTTTTTTTGGGGCTGGTTTAGTGGCGCTCATAAATGCTCCTTTTAATTCTTTTTAGTATTTGGGTTTTGTTCTTTACTAATACAACATACTACAAACCTAGGGATATGATAAGACCTAATTCTAACAAGAACTGTAGCGTTTCATATAGTGTGATACAATTTTCAGTAGTATTAATTGTAGGAATAATATTATGGTAGAAAGTCTTCAAACACGTAATGCAGGTGCGCCAATGAGTCCAGCAGAGTTATCGGCAATGACAGTTGCAAAGAGAGCAGTTGAGAGTGGAATACCAAGTTTTGGTGAATTATCTGATAGTCAAGAACAACCTAAGACAAAAGCTGAAGTTTTGGAAGCAATAGTCATTTCAAATATTCCTTTTTTTCATGCCAGCACAGCAGAATTTCCAGCATGTGTTGAGATTGTACTGGCAGGCGAGCAATATTTGATTTATCTCTCAAGGCTTAATAATGGTATGGTCAACCACTCTTCAAGTTGGAAAATTGAAAAAGTAGTTTCTAAAAGTGATTTGAACAGTGTTTCAAAATCTAAACTTGAAACAACATTGGGCACAATGGGTGTTTCTTTGGCTAATATTGTTGAATATAGACTTGGACATGGACTTTTGGGATAAGGTTATTGGACGATTATAACTTGTTAAATATTTGCATGCATTTTTTAGGTTATAATACAGACCTAGTGGAGTTCGGGGCGTAGTTCAGATGGCTAGAATACTCGCATGGGGTGCGAGTGGTCGCAGGTTCGAGTCCTGTCGCCCCGACAGAGAAAATTGACTTATGATTATCACTAAACAAAAACCTTTTACTTTGGAAGAAATAGGGCAACTTAAAGAACAATTTGAAGTTTATATCAAAACTGTCATAGATATTGAAAAGAAAATTTGCTCTGCCGGTATGGACCGCCATTTTGAAGGAGAACAACTGCTACTCAAACAAGGGTCAACACAGAGTCATATTTGGGGAGGGGGCATTGATTTGGAGACCAAAGAGATCGACTTTAATTCATTTATTAACATTCGTCCCAGAGATAACAATCCGAAAAATGAAATTCAAAGCGAGGAAATCAAGGGTAAATACAAAGAGCTAACAGTATTCTTTTTCCAGGAATTGATATGACAGACACTCAATTGCTAGTTGGTTCTTTATCCAGCGATCTGTTTCGAGTGGCCAGCCTCACCCAGCGAGGATCGACCAAAGCGGCCAGCCGATTTTTACTTGAAGCCAAACGATGGTCAGAGCCACTGCAAAAACTTAATATAGCGCCATATATTTTAAATATCGCCCAAGATATTTCTTCAAGGGATGTGGCTGATATTTCAATGGAAACGGCGGAGAAGTATTTGATGTATGGTGTGCTTCTGCAAAACTACGCTCTGGGTCAGATTGCAGAATAATCGGCATGTGTGTTACTATATCTCTATATGTCTGATCCCGTTCGCCGACCACCCATGCCCACCTTTAACAGAACCAACTTGAGTAGCAAGTTTGGTGGTGGAGCGAACGTGACTTACTCTTTTGCTCAAAGAAATCAGGAAAGAATCATGAAAGCGGCCCAAAAGCGTTTGGCCTTTAAGCGAGCCTCGGTTAATGCCGACCAACCCGTTAAGGCAGTGCTGGAAAAACGGGGCGAGATGTTGGCGGGGGAAATTGGCCGTTTGCAGAGCAAACTAGGCCAAACTTGAGCTGGTGAGTTTATCTAAAAGGCGACATTTCTACTTTGCAGGAACACAACATTTTCGCTTTGTGCTAACAGATGCTTGATAATAGATGCTTGATAATAGATGCTTGATAATAGATGCTTGACAACCACCAAATATATGACAAAATAATGTCATGTATTCTGTACAAAATTTAGTTTCTATTTCTGATTTCCGATCTAATCTTCCGGCTTGGTTAGATAAAGCTGTGGGACAAAACCCTGTGGTAATTTTACAAAACAGCAAACCCAAAGCTGTGGTGCTCGACCCAGAGTATCTCGAGTATCTGGAAAAGTACGCCGATGGTTACTATGACGCTGGAGACGCTGCCGAGTTAGATAGAGCTATGGCGGCAGGTGAAGATAAACATACTATTAAGTTCAAACCAGAAAACTATCTCTGATGCTAGAACTTGATATTACAAAAAAAGCTCATCAGCAACTTAAAAAATTAGATTTAACCTCGAGAAAGAAAATCATCAATAAGGTTAATGGTCTAGTGCGCGATCCCTTCCCACCAGGCGTGAAAAAGATAAATGCCATGCATAAAGGATATAGAATAAGGATCGGTGATTATAGAGTGATATACAGAATTTTGTCTCAATTACAGATTATTAGAGTGTATCGCATAGACCATCGATCAAAAGTTTATCAAAATCTCTAAACCTAATTTCCTCTCCAAATCGATAGCTTGCTATACTATAAATATTGTATAAGCTGATAGAGAAATACGAACCCAAATTAATTTGCTCGTTGAAGACACAGACTTCGCTACAAGTCTATTAGGTCGCGAGAGAAATAGCTGGACTCTCCGTTTGTCACCCAAAAATGTATGCTAGAGTAGTAGCGAGGGGGCAGAGTCGCTGAACCAGTTTATGACCAAAACCAATCCTAAGTTTACCAAAATTTACCAAGCATTGAATCCCGCCCAGAAAAAAGCGGTCAATGCGATTGAGGGACCGGTGATGGTGGTGGCTGGTCCTGGCACCGGCAAGACGCAAGTGCTGGCGGCTAGAATTGCCAACATTCTGCTTAAGACAGACACGCCTCCTGCCAGTATTTTAGCTCTAACTTTTACTGAATCAGCGGCTCACAACATGCAGGCACGGGTGGTAGAGATGATTGGGGCGACTGGATATCAGGTCAGAATCAGCACTTTTCATGCTTTTTGCCAACGGGTAATTCTTCAATATCCAGAGTACTTTGCCATAAGTCATCTCAGTCAACCTTTATCAGATCTGGAAAAGTTCCAGATAGTGACTGACTTAATCCTGCATCAGCCACTTAAAATTTTGCGCCCATTAAATGACCCGCTTCACTATTTGAGAGATATTATCAAGGCCATTTCTGATTTAAAAAGAGAAGGTATTTTGCCAGGCGAACTGGAGAAAATGATTGAGGAGGAGTTTGCGGATTTGGAGAGTATGACTAGCAAAACCAAGCGCCTCCAAGCCGAGCGCAACCAACAGAAAAACCTAGAATTACTTGAGTTATTCAAAGCTTATCAAAAAAAACTGATCAAAACCCAGCGCTATGATTTTGATGATATGGTGACTTTGGTGATTGGGGCTTTTGCCGAACATGAGTTGTTACTGCTCGAACAGCAAGAGGAACTCCATTACTTTTTGGTGGATGAATATCAAGATACCAACTCAGCTCAAAATCAAGTTATCTGGTCACTGGCATCATATTGGGGTGACAAGGCCAATATTTTTGTGGTGGGTGACCCTCAACAATCTATTTTTAGATTTCAGGGAGCCTCGTTGGAAAATGTAAGTAGTTTTGTGGATCACTATCCCGGGGTCCAGGTGATTAACTTGAATTTGGGTTATCGCTGTCCGCAAACTATCTATGATGCCGCCCATTGGTTGATTGGTCACAGTCACCAATATCAAACCGAGGCATCAGCCCTTAAGTTTTTGCCCAAGCAAGCTTTAAAAAGTACTACTGATGGAGGGAAAAATCAGTCAGCCATAACTTTGTTTGGGGCTCCCTCACGCCAAGTTGAGTTGTTGTGGGTAGTAGAGAGTGTCCAGAAGTTACTCAAACAAAAAGTTGATCCGGCTCAAATTGCCGTTTTGTATCGCAAAAATCAGGAAAGTTTTGAGCTGATGGAGTTGTTTGATAAATACAAAATCCGCTACGAAGTGGCTGGTGGGGGCAATGTTTTAAAAGCCGAGACTACCAGACAGTTAATTGAGTTTTTGAGAGTCATTCTGCAACTTAGAACTTTTCAAGCTCACCCTAATCTATTTGAGGTCTTGGTCTACGATTGGTCGGGGGTTGATCGGTTGGCTGTTTATCGGTTAACAAAGATGGCAGGCAGTCAAAGGCAATCATTGGTCGAGGTGATCGAAAACTACCAGCCCCAGAAATCGAGCAAAAGTTCCCAGACGACCCAAATGAGTCCAACAGGTCCAACAGGTTTAACGGGTCAAGAGTTCAAACCGATTCATCAGACTTACCAAAAAATGATCGCTTGGGGTTTGGATGATTTAAAGACAGCCCTACCCAATTGGTTTACCACTTTAGCTAAGGAAAGTGGCTATCTGGATTGGGTGATGAAACAGCCCAATCGCATTGAGTTGGTTTTAAACCTGAACACGCTTTATGATCTAATTAAATCTTTGTCCAGTCAAAGAACAGATTTTAAATTGGCAGATTTAGTGGGGGCTATTGACCTGATGATTGAGCACAACTTGAGTTTGGAAACCGAAGACTTGGATGTGACCACTGGCACTGTTCATCTATCAACAGTTCACAAGGCTAAAGGTCGGGAATGGCAGTATGTGTTTGTGGTGGGCCTGAATGATGGAGTTTGGGGCAACTTGAGAAGAGCCCAAAAACTCAAGTTACCAGATAAAGTTTTGCGTTATACCGATATATCTGAACTTGAGAAAAATGATGAGGAAAGACGGCTGTTTTATGTGGCTATAACTAGAGCTAGCCAACAGGTCTATTTGAGTTATCCTCAAACCAAGATGCAGTATCAGCGGAGTCTGGAAGTGATTGGTTCTCAATTTTTAGTTGAGTTGAGTCAAGACGAGGCAGGAAAAACCACTGGGTACATAACTCAAAGCGAATCTGTGGAACTGTTGGCCCATGCGCAAGATAAACTATCCGATTTGCTTCAGCCCAGCCCAAGTTTGGGTGTGACCGGTGATGAAAAACGTTTCTTTAAACATCTAGCGCAAAACATGCATTTGTCGGTATCTTCTTTAAATAAATATCTTCAATCTCCAGAAGAATTTGTGCTTGATGTCTTGTTAAAATTACCCAAAGCTAAAGTGGCTTCTATGGCTTTTGGCACAGCTTATCACCTAACTTTGGAAGCAGTTAATCAGCACTTGCTCAAGACCCGCCAAGTTTTGCCACTGCCCGAAGCACTGGAAAGATTCAGACAAGCTTTGAAGGCCGAAATCTTAACCAAAGATGATTATGAGGGGTGGTTGAAGCGAGGGCAGGACAATTTAACCCAGTATCTCGAGCAAGACTTAGCCGGTGACCAGATCATTATGGCCGAACAGCAATTTGGTTTTCCCCCTCTAGCTACTTACTTGGGAGATATACATTTGACGGGTAAAATTGATCGAGTTGATTGGTTAGATAGAGACAAAAAATTAGTTCGAGTTATCGATTACAAAACCGGTAAGGCTCGGTCTGTCAACGATATTGAAGGTAGAACTCAGACTAGCCGACTCTCGGAACGGGAACAAACTTTACCCGAGGGGATCAGAGGTCCATATAAAAGACAGTTGGTTTTCTATAAATTGCTGACCCAGCTAGCACCAGAATTTCCGCATCAAGCGGTCGAGGGAGTCTTGGAGTTTGTAGAGCCTGTTCAACCCAGTGGTAAATTTGTATCGCGTCGATTTGAACTGTTGGACGGCGATGTGAGGGATTTAAAAAAGTTAATCCGAGAGGTGATGGCAGAGATCCGAGGACTCAAGTTTTTGGAGCTAATCTAGGCTGGCATTTTGGATTTTCTGATAAGCAAAAGGTTTTTTCAATCAAATCCCAGAAAAGTTGCGCGCCGTTATCTCCAGTTTCGGCGGTTATTTCTGGTTTGGCAGGATGATTAAAGACTTCGAGCAGTTGGCCGGAATTGAACTTTTGCCAAATAAATTCGACCGAAGCATCCAAGCTAAATGGCAGTAACCAATTTCTAGTTTGATTCGCAGGGGAAGATAACAGCTGATGGCGCTTGAAAAATTTCAGGTTATCAAACTCTTGCCTGCCCACAGGTTGAGCAAAAAATAGCACAGATCCCGCCACCGCCTCGTGACTAAGCAAAGCTTTAAATGATTGCTCACTGGGTTTGGTGATTTCGGCAGAAATAACATGGTTGAGATATACTTGGTCATATAAATCAACCGTTTTTTGATAACTTTTGGCGGTATAAAGTTTGACATAGGGTTTATTTTGCATTGTTTCAATAAATTCCAGAGTAAAGGGGGCTTTTCTACAGACAATATGAAAAACAAACCTGGCCGATTTGGCATGCAGTTTTTCTATTAAATGAACGAAGAAATGCGTGCCCACGGCGGCGCCGGAAATGGGAATAGCTATATTAATTGGTATTTGGCTGGATTGATCATACTGATCTTGACGCTCTTTTAACTGACTGGCAGATAGCTTGATGGAAAAATCAGGGTTGATGGGATAGGGTAAAACGGCGATGGGGACTGGTCGTAAATGAGCCTTGCGACCATATTCAGCCAGGGTAGCTTTGGTGCCAGCTCCAGGGCAGACAATTAAGTCAGCTTGATCGACATACCAAATACTCTGGGGTGAGTCATCGGTGACTTGGACAACTAGATAAATCTTGACATTCAGAATAGTAGTTAGCTCGGTCATAATTGCACCGAGTTGATGAGCTAGACCAAAATGAGTAGCAATCACAATCACTGTTTGAGGTCGATCTGCTTGAGATAAAATTAAATTAATAAACTGTTCAGCCAAATCCTCAACATGAGTTTTAAGATAATTTCTGAAGTAATGAGTAAAGATAGCTTGGGGCAAACCTCTTTGGACCCATTCTGTGATCTCCCGAGCTACTAGATTGATGCTAGTCAGCCGATGCATGGTTTCTATAAATTTATTGGCCGGAGAAAAGACAGTACTGGAAAAATGCTTGGGTAAACTGGTTCTGAAAGCATCTGTAACTCTGATGTGTCCTAAGCCAGCGGGAGCGTAGGTAAAAACAACTAAAGGTTTAGTTTGGATCATTTTTTATTTCAAAGTCAAGTCTATTTTACCTGATTTAATGAAGCAAAAGATAGAAACAGAAGTTAAAATTATAAAATAGGGCATGATGGGTGTTAACTGATAGATAAATAGAGCGCGAGAAATAAAAAACCAGGGCAGGTAAAGACTAAGAGTTATCCAGATTAAGAATAAAATCATTTTGGTTTGGAGAGGGGAGAAATAAAAGGTATTAATTCCAGAACAAACTCTAGACTCTAATTTTTTAATTGGTAACCCCACAGTAAGCTGATGGGGTATTAAAAAGAAATCAAACTTGTTTTTATTTTGTTTTGACTGGATGAAAATTTGCCAATTGAGACAGATGATTGACGAAAAACCGAGGATGGTTAGCCAGGCCCAAGGTTGGGCCACGATTTGTTTAATTTGCCCCGTATTTGCTGGCTGATGGTTGGCATTTTCCAGCTGGTAGTAGTACCAAACCGGCTTTTGACCAACCAGCCACTGCCATGGCCGACTCTGGCTGGGATGGGTGAAAGTGGTGTGGGTTTGGTACCAATAGCTTTGGTGATGTAACTCAAATAGGTGGTTCAAGCCTTTACCTTGGAGAAACATTTGGCTGTAGGACAGCAGGTAAACCAGACCAGCCACCAGGCAAATTAATACCAACCGCCAGAGTCGGCCCTGGAGATTTATCATGTGATGGAACGGGGGCGCTATTTGATTGACCCGATTAGTTCGAGACAACAGCCGGGATAGCCACCAAACTGGTAATTGAGCTAGCCAACAGCCATCGTGGAGCTGGGGCTTGATATTAATTTGGGACACAATTTCAAACCCCACCAAGCCCAATATCAGAAACGCGCCCGACCACTTGCTAGCGATAGTCAAGCCCAGGCTCATTCCAGTGAGCAAAATTGGCCACCAGTTGGTTTTTTGGCGGTTTAATTGGGGAGGAGTGAAAATGAAGTATTTGATATAAAGCCAAACAGTTAATAGACCAAAAAAAGTCACGAAGATATCGGCCGAGGCAAGGCGAGATTGAACCAAAAGCAAGGGTTCAAAGCCAGCCACCAGGCCGGCCATCAAACTTAAAATATAGTTTGCGCCAAACAAGCCTGGTGAATTTTGGGGATGACCAAGGTGGTAAATTTGCTTGGCGGAAGCCATGGTAACCGCAGTTGTCTGCTGGCTTTTTAATCGACCGAGTGTTTTTTTGGTCAGCATTGGTTTTGATGTCTGCCAGGAGGAGGTGATATCCAGCGTGATGAGCACCACCAGCCAGACCACTCCCACGCCCGCCAAAGCCGACGGCAGTCGCCAAGCGAAAGCGGTGTTGCCCAAAAGCCTAATGCTAGTGGCTTGAAACAGTTTGGCCAGAGGCGGGTGCAACCACTCAACTGCCGGTGGACGATAAAACAAACTTGGGTTTTGCTCAAATTCGCCGGCAAATGGTGGATGCCGCCACTCGTAGGCTCTGGGGTCATTTTGAGCCATCAGTCCGGCTGTGTAGGCGTGCATGTCCTCATCAAAAATATAACTGGCAGGTTGATCTAAACCCCGCAGTCGCCAAACCAAACTCAAGCCCAGAACCAGCAACGCCAGCGGGGCGTAGTACCGAGGCAAATATTTAGCCACCTTGCGCAACATATATTCATCGTACACTACACTCACTGAATTCAATTCTGATGGTAGTTTTTGATTTGATAAACTTGAAAATCCAGTCAGCGGAGTGTATGTTAACCAGCTTCGTGTATAATAACCAGTTGTACGCCATAATAAAAAGCCTTAAATCTAATTAATTAATAATAGGGGGTGATAATATGGAATTTCCAAGCGTTGAACAACCTACTTATAGACCAACCGACCAAGAACTTAAACCGGGCAAAATGAGTGCTGCAGGATTTTTGCAGGAGGGTCAAACATTAGAGCAAGTTTTGAAAATGGATGAACAGGCTCTACAAATATTAGGTTATACCGCTCAAGAGGTGGCCGATCTTTTAGGTCCTGTCACCGAAATGGCCGCAAATGGTGGCAATTTTGACTATACTGCCCCAAATGGTAAACAGTATGAAGTGAGAACTCAAACTTGGCGAGGTAGCCAACAGTGCCCCTGGAAAGATGCGGTTGACTGGCGAAGGTCAAGTGGAGCAATGGACATGCATGTTACTGAAAAGGGAAAGGGTAACGAGCCTGTTCATATTGCTGGGCTACTTAGGCACTTGATCGAAAAGCATGGATTTTTTGAAGGGGGTAGTTATAGAGTAGCGCCAGAAGTAATCGTTGAGTTGTTCGGCACCGAAAGGTTTCCCGGATCTTTAGAAGAAGTCAAAGAGCCTAAGTTGTGAATTGCCAAAAATTTTATTAAGAGTAGAGATAAATTAGCTTTTTATTACGTCTCATCCGCCAACTAGTAGATTCTACCACGGTGTCGTCCCTGGATCCCCGCTGGCCCCGCTCTGCGGGACGCGAGGATGACCAGGACGGCGCGTGTGTTAACCAGCTTGTGGTATAATTCGTATCATGAGTAGAAGTGAAAAAGACAATGCTGGGTCACTTGAAAAACCCAAGGGAGCGTCTGGTTTGGAGTGGGTTATTTTAACCCAAGGAGTAGTTGACCAAACAAGGATCCCGTACATGCAAGCTGTTCGAGTTAATGAAGCTGCCTTGCATGATTATTGCCAGGAGTTAGCCACAGCTTACCTCGAACCGCTCCGTGTCAAGATTGCTGAGTTGTTTGGGTTTGGATCAGAAAACGTGACTGTAGAGATTAAAAGATACTTTCCAAGTAGAGTTCTGAAAGAGTCAAACGAGTTGTGGATTCAACTCCTGGTCACAATAAAGCGTCCCAACGACTTTGGGAAAGGTGCTCATGAGTTCCAGTGGATGGATACAGTTTGGGAATGGCTAAAAGAAGCAAGGCTAGCAATGGTTGATGCTGTAAAAGCTCAAGGAAATGATGCTGAACCATGGGGTAGTGATCACTCCATTGACTTGCCGGCTGAGTGTTCGTTATTAATTCGTATTAATCAACATAAAGATGGTTGAAAGACACTCCCAGACTTGTTGATTATTTGATTCATAATTGTTTTTACCTGACGGCTCGGCGGACGATGAAGGTTTGGTTTTGGGCAAAGACCACCTTGCCCAGTCGCTTGAGACCTGGTACATCTAAGGTGGGATAGGCCTCGCGCTCTTTATCTCCCACAAAAATGTACTCCACATTGTATTGATTGAGTTTAGTTTGAGCTTCGGCAAAGAACGGAGTCAAGTAGATGGTTTTGACCTCTTCGGTGCGTTGACTAGCAATGTCAAATGAACCTCGCCATAACCACTCGTGGACTCGCCAACCTAAAACTGTTTGTAGGCCAGTGTAAGTAGAAACCCTGGCAAAAGTGGTATAGCTCTCACCCACGGCTTCCAAAACCACAGGTCGACCTAGGGTATTGGTGTTTAACCACTTAAGACCGGCGTAGTCATCAGGATGTAAAGTCTGGAGCCAGCTCAAGCCGTCCAAACCTTTGTAAGTTTTGAGTCCACCATAAAAGTCGCGATAACCAAAGTAGGGATAGCTTAAAACCGCCACCACAAAGATTGCCACCAAACCACCCGCTAACCTCTTTTGCCAGACTGGTTTGAGAGTGGATAAAATGCCGATCAACCAACCAGTCATTAATATCATGATAATAAAAGCTTCAAAGGTGAGCTTAAACATAGTGTTGGCTCGGGGATGAGTGGGATAGATGTCTTTGAAATAAATGAATTCTGGCAAGATTAATAAAGTTACAGCCATGATTAACATGACTATCACAAAAAAGAAAACTGGTTGTTGCTTGGAGTTTTGACTGTGTCTAAATAATTTTAAAGCTACCAGACCGGCTGTGATGGCCATCACCACATGACCCGTCCAAAGAATTATTAATTTAGACAAATCGGATCGTTCGGTAACCATTCTAATACCTTCTGAAATTGACTCAAAGTTAAAAAACCAGGGGCTGGCGATCAGAAAAGCGCTCAAACCTACTACCACGCCACAAAAAACTAAAGTTTTAAAACCTCTTCTTTGAGTGATCAAGAACAGGCCACTCAAAATAACTAAAAACAGACCGTAGATCATAGTCCCCCAAGTGCTGGTGCTGGCCATTAAGCCCAACGTGCCTCCAATTAAAACACTTAACCAGCCAATTTCTCTCCACAGATCCTCCAGTTTTTGCCCAGTAACTGGGATTTGCCAGAGCTTTGAAAACCAGATGAAAAGCAAGCAAATGAAGGGCAAAACTAAGGCCATGTTCCAGACATGACCATGCAGATCACTCACAATAAAACTATAGGCGGGGAACTCGTGAATGGTGTTGGGAATAAATCGAGTGGCATCGGGATACCAAAAGCCCTGCCAAGTGCCTTTGGTAATTCGGGACCAAATGGGCATGGAATTGCCGGCAAAGACCATTAATATACTACCCAAACTACCGGCAAAAAGTTTGGCTTTGAGTGACACTTGTTTGGTTTGATCCAGCAGGGTAGTAATGACCTGAAAACTGCCCAGCAAAGTTAAACCCATAATCAAGGCCAACAGCAGATTGTAGCTGACTTCGGGTAAAGCCCCCCAAATTCTCATCCACAGACTGCCTAAAAAGTGGCCAAAAGTATAGTAGTTAATATCAAAACCAGCTAGCCACATATCACCGGCTGGCAAGGTAGGAGAACGCAGATAACCCGCCATAAACCCATGATCCATAAATTTTTCCAGACCATTGACATCGGGTTGGAAACCTCTGATGAAGCTTAAAAAGAAATAACCCAACCAAAAAAGAATTTCTTCAGCCAGAATAAAAGGTTTGGCCAAAACTAGAACTTTTTTGAGTTGAGGCCAGTTTTTTTGAGTAAATATCATCGAACGACCCAACAATAATAAAATTACCACCCAGACACCCAGTTGAGTGTTGACGGGTAAACCTAGATTAGCCAAAAACCAAACGGGCAGACCGATCGCCAGCCAGCCGGCGATTCGGCCAAAACCCCAGCCTTTGTCCGGTAAATCAAAGTTTTTGATGAGGATAAAAGGTAAAACTAATCCCGCCACCAGCCAAATCAGCAGACCAGTAAACAAGACAATGAAAAAATCACCCAACATTTTAGACTTTCTGCAAAGTAAAGAAAACGGTTACTTTCGATTGCATCATTCTCGCCTCCCATTTGTCATTCCCGCGCCACGCTTCGTCATCCTCGCGCCAGCGGGGAACCAGTGGATTCTCCTCCTGGCGGAGGAGAATGACGATGAGTGTTCATTTTTTATTTCGCAAAAAGTCTATTATTATCCTAAAACGTAAATAACAAAAAACACCACTACTACAAACAAAGTGGCATCAATAAAGATGGGTTTGTCTGAATAAAGGACTTTTTCTGGCGACTCGCCTCGATTTTTTTCATAGATCAAATGTAAGTAACGCATGACACCGTAGATGACAAACGGTAAGGACAACATCAGTAATTTTTCTGAATGGAAAGACTTGGGCAAGACAGTATAGATTTCGGCGTACTTGGGATTGGAACTTTGAAAGTTCTGATTTTGGAAGGCAAACAAAGCATAAGTCAACCAGGTGGCAGTAGCAAACATGCTGGTGTATTGATCAAGCAAGCGCTGGCTGTAGCGAGTCAAAATTTTGCGGGTGCTACCCAGTAAAAGAGTAGCATTATTGTTGAGTAAGGTCAGTTCACTTTGTCTTTTAGCCACAGATAGAAACAGGGAAGCTGAAATAATAGTTAACAGAAACCAGACGCTCATGTGCAGATTAACCACAATGGCGCCAGCATAAATCCGAATTAAAAAACCAGTCGAGATGGTGACCACATCCAAAATAGGTATGTGTTTCAAAAACTTAGCGTAGAGAACTTGCATCACCACATACAGAATGACTAAAACCAAAAAGAAGGGTTGGAGTCGAAGTGAAGCAATGAAGACAAATGACAGACCCAGCATGGAAGCAAACAGAGCCACTGGCACAGGCAAAGCGCCCGAAGCGATGGGTCGATTTTTCTTGAAAGGGTGGTGGCGATCGACCTCGATATCCACTACGTCGTTGATTAAATAAACGCTGGAAGCTAAGATAGAAAAAAGAATTGTCGCCCAAGTCACAATTAGAAAATAGGAAGGACCGGTCAGGGGTTGGTAGAATAAAAATCCAGAGAAAAGTAAAGCCGCAAACAGTGAAGCATTCTTGACCCACTGTAAGGGCCGAACCGCTTTGATTAAGGCGAAAAAGATGGAAAAAACTGTTCTTTGACTCATATTTAGATGTGATGGGTTCTATTTTGACTGACTAACTTAGCCCAAATTAAAAACCCAAAAACCGTAGCTCCAACCACCGATATTGTAATCAATTTTAACCAGGTATTCAAATACAAAGATAGAAACCCCAACAAAAAGCTACTTGACCAATACAAAACCGCAATTTGGGGTTTGGACCAACCCAGCACATCCAGTAATTTGTGATGCAAATGTCCTCGGTCTCCCCAGAATGGCGACTTGCCGGCAATAATCCGTCTGGAAATAGTGAAAATTGCGTCGGCAGTCGGTACCGCCAGCACCATTAAAGCGGCGGCGACTTTGGCTCCCGATAAAATTGCCAGCACCCCCAGTAGAAAGCCAGCGATGGAGCCGGCTCCATAGCCGGGCATAATTTTTTGAGGATACCAGTTCCAAACTAATAAGCCCGCAAAAGCTCCAGCTGTAATAAAACTTAAGTGAGCGGTATTAAATTGAGTCGGGTCATCAATAAATCGATAGGATAAAAAGCCAATCATTAAAGCGGCGATACTCACAAAGCCGGGCATCTGGCCATCAACTCCTTTGGACCAGTTGACAATGTTAATGTTCCAAACTAGAAACAGTAGAGCAAAAATATCAGCCCAAATCCAGATAGTGTGCAGTTGATTATTAAACCAAAAAGCCAGTTGAGGTTGGTTGAGATGAATCACCCCAGCTCCAAAGGGATTGGAGACATAAGCAATGCCAATGCCTGAACCCACCACCACCAAACCAGCCAAGATACCCACTCCCAAACGGATAAAAGGATGAATGTTTTTAACATCGTCCCAGATGCCCGTGAACATTAGCAGACCAGCTCCAGCCAAGATGGCAATTAAGTATTTGTCTATATCCAAGAAAATGAGCGAGGCAATTAAAATAGCGCCAAAAACCACCACCCCGCCACCCCGAGGTACAGCTTGAGTATGGACGACTTTGGCGTGAGGATGGTGTTTGGGGTCATCCACCCAGCCTCGTGATCGATAAAACTTGATGACCAGAGGAGCTAGACCGGCGGCTAGTAGAAAGCTAAATATAAATAACCACATAGCAGACTTTCTGCTTTAACCTAGTACGTTATCCAAATAATTCTCACAAAACTCATAGCCAGCAAAATTTGAATCAGAGTTGTCATCTGCCAGAATAACTGCCAAATAGTGGGTTGGTTGAGTCGACTGGATAGGTGCTTGGTCATCAGCCAATGCAAACCATTAATCAATAAAGACACGCCTGGAATAACTGCCAGCCACTCTTTGGCAATTAAACTGGCTTCTTTGGTAGGCAAAGAGTAGAACAAAGGTAATGTGGGTTGAAGCCTGCCAAACATGATCAGCAAGCCTACGCCCATACTTAAGCTGATAGCCAGATTAAACTTGATTAACTTCTGATTAGGGACTAAGGTTTGGTGCATACTTCCAAAGATTCATATACTGATACTGGTCACTGGTTGAGTTGGGCATGTAGTTTGCATTTAAGAATTGATAAAACTCTGGAAAGGGGGCCAGCTCGTCTTTCATCACCACAATATATGGGGGCGGTGTTTGGATTAAAGCCTGCATAGTTTCGTCGTAAGCGCTAATGTCAATAATATGGAAAGAGACGGTAAACCGACCGACTGGTACAGTCTGAGACAGAGCATACAAAGCCGGATTGGTACCCCAAATGAACAAGCGTTTGGTTTGAGTTTGTTTGAGAAAAGTACTTAGTTTGTAGTTGTCCGGCAGTAGGTGGTTGAAGCTATTTTTGTAGGTTTCTGAAGACTGCTGACCGGTGACTAATTTAAGCCACGAGCTGTAGTAACTGCCGACGGCGTATGGTCTAAAGCCCAGCAGTAAAAAGGTGCTAGTTATTAAAAACAACAGCAGTCCGCTCATGGTTAAAGACCAAACTTGATTCAAGTAGAACTTTTTTTGGCCGTATATAACTTGGCATTTTTCAATTAAATAACCAACCAACAACATAACGGGTGGTACTAACTGTTGGAAGTAGTGAGGGTAAGGTCGGTTTGATAATAAACTGCCAAACAAAGCTAAAATCAACCAGCCGGCGATGAACTGGAAGCGACCAGAAAAGCGGTGTCGAAATACAGTTAAAATCAAGACCAGCAAAGTGGCCAGACCTAATTTGCCAGGCAAGGTAAAGAACTTGAGTAACAAGGGGTTGGTAAAAGGTAAACCCCAGTTACCAGCATAGTGAAAGTTATATAAAAGGCCAAACCTGAGATAGTCTGGACCTGCACCCAGCAAGCCAAAGTAGATAGCCGATAAAATTAGAGGCAGTAAAATACCAGCCACCAATAGACTGAGTTTTTGAATGACTACTAGGCTTGATTTGGCAAAGTCTTCTTTGACTTGACTGGTGGCTCTTGAGTTAGGCAGAGAGTTGGTCAAGATAAACCAACCGATTAACCCCCAACCGGCCACATCAAATAAACCCGGGACTTTGGTTAAGATACCCAAACCTAGCAAAATGCCACCCAAGAGCAACCAGAAATTTTCTAGACCAGTTACCCGCCACTTTTTCAGCCACCTCTTATGTCGCCAAGTTTGCCAAGTAGAGGACAAAACCCTGGGTAAGTCTAAAAACGGCAGAGGTTTGGTGACTGGAGTCTTTGGGTCAATTAAAGCTTGCCAGAGTTTAGTCTTGGTTAACAGCCAGCCCCCGACTAAGACAAAGCCCATCACAAATAATTCGCCATTGGGAATGTGACCTTCCAACCACGGCAGAGTGGTAAGTAGCACAAAAAGGACGCTAGCTGTCATGACGGCATGACAACTTTTAAACAATTTTTTGGCGATTTGAAAAAATGTCCAAGTAGAAATCAGCATCCAGCCCATCAGCAGTAAACGAAAACTAAACTGATTGGGGACTCTAGCTAAGTAGTAAATAAGAGGAGTTTTGTGATCGATAATCTGGGCATACAGCTTTTGGCCGGCGTTGATTGATTGACCAACGGTCAAGTAGATGGCTTCATCACCATACCAATATGGTTCAAAGAAGTTAGGCAGGCGAAGCAAGACCACTAAAGACAGCAGGATAACTAAAGGCAATTTGGTGTCCAGGAACTTATCAATTTTAATTAGCCAGCACTTCATATTTGCTATCCCATTTTTTGGCATGTTTTCTTATTGATTAGCCACTCTATCATCGCACAAATTGAACCACAATTCGATTAGACTTTCTTCGTAACTTTATACTCAATATACTTGCCTAGCATTAGGCGAGTGTGGGCGTCAATGCCCGGCAGAGCGGCAAAGAAGAAGCCAGTGATAGGCAGCATCAGAAACTCCAGAGGCTGGAGAATGTAGGACAGAAATGATCTGCCACCTGGTTTGGGAGGCCGGTTTAAGGCATCCAGGATAAAGATAACCACCATCGAAACAAGAGATAAAGTTAGCAGAGTTGAAGTAACTTGGGGCAGTGTTTTGCCAATAATCGTTCGACTAAACTCGGGATTAAGTAAGGGCGGGAAGAAGGCCGCAATGGTAATGGCAAACCAATTAACCGGCCACAAAAAGTGATCTTGGATGGTTTTGGAAATGCGGACAGTTTTATCCCAAAAAGGAATTTCGTCGCTTTCGATAAATTTCTTAATGATGTAGGCGTCATCACTCACTCCCCAGGCCCAACGCTTGAGTTGCTGATACTGGTTAATGAAGGTGTTAATCAAACCTTTGGCTTCGGCTGCATCAGCAAAAATGGGCAAGAAAATTGGCCTAACCCAAAACTGACCCTTTTTAGCAAAATAGGATTTAAAAAACAACCGATAGTCCTCCGGGATGACATCAGTATCCCAATAGCCAATCTCGACTACATGCTTGAGACTGGTGGTATAGGTGGAGAAGTTGATTAATCTGTCCGATCGCTTCAAGATATACATCTGAATGACCGAGAACATCGAGGCAATCACCCGAATGGGAGCTGGCACTCGCCAGATGTTGTTATAGAAGACCACCGCTCCCTGCCAAATGTTGTTGTAGGGCATGGGGTTGGACAGAAATTCGTAGGTGATGTTGGCAAAGTAGGATTTGTGAAACCGGGCATCGGCATCTTCGCTGGAGATAGTCACGTCATCAATGTCTAGGCCCGCCTCATCAATTAATAAGCCTTTAGCCATTTTGGCTCCCCAGCAAGTGTTGGCCGATTTACCTTTGACCTCGCCCTTTATCTCCGGATGGTAGGTTGACCAAAGATGACCAAACTTACTGCCAAACATTTTAAGCAAGTGTTTAGATTTACTTTTGACCTCTGCACCCTCTCGAGTTTCAAAAGACAGCATAATATGGATATTTTTCCTGGGGACAGTTTGATCGACCAAACTTTGCAGAGTGTGCTCTAAAGTTGTGATTGGCTCGTTGTAGGTGGGGATAATAATTAAGTGATGAATTTTTCGCCAGCGATTGGGGTATTTATCCTTGAGTAGTTGAATCCAATTAAATCTTTTAGAGGCTCTGATAGCAAAGTGAGAAGATACCGCCAAACCTGCCACTGTAAAAGACCGATATAACCAATAGACCACAAACAATATAGTGTAGTAGGCCACCAGATTGGGTACCACAAATGACCCCCAGATAGGGAATAAGATCAACGACCAAGAAAAGACTCCCGGCAAAATCTCCAAGAAGCGTTGGGTTTTAACAGGATGGCGCTTGAAATAAATTTGGAGTTTTGACATCATGTTAATGAATGTATATTTAATGATATTAATATTAATTTTTGATTTGAATTTTTAATAAATATTCTCTACAGCTTGTTAACTTCTGATTTGTCTGTTGATAAACACTTGATAAATTGTCACTATTACTTTTTACTTTCTGATTTGGCTGCTGATGGAGTTAAACCAGGGAAAAGTGGCTTGATACTAGCAATGTGATGGGCAGAAAAATGCTTGGTCATCACTTCTGATGTGCCTGGCAAGAAAACTGATAAATGATGAGCCAGAACTAGGATTTGATCAACTGCTTTGGACACAACTTGAGTTTTTTCCGGTCCCGTCATTAACCAGGGTTTGGTTTGACTTAAGTACTCATCAATCAAACTCACCTGTTGATTAATCCAGTCGACAGCAGTTGAAACTTGATAACCATCAAGTGCAATCTGGAACACTTTCGCTAGCGAAAGTGCTGGCTTGGAACTGGTGGCGCCAGTTTGTTCGGCTAATTTAGCGATTCTTGAACAAACATTACCCAGGCCTCGGCTCAAAGTAGCTGTATAGATAGTATCGAACTTGGTCCAAGATACGTCCATATCGGTTTGCAAAGGTCCCAGATTGACCAACAGCCAACGGGTGGCATCCAGTCCATACCTGTCGATCATATCTTGGGGTGAGATAACATTTCCCAAAGACTTGCTCATCTTTTGGCCTTCAACACTAATAAAGCCATTAATTAAGATTTGTTTGGAACAAGGTAATCCAGCCGACATAAGCATGGTCTGCCACATGGCAGATTGCTGACGCAAATTATCCTTGCCGGCAATTTGTACGCCCGGCCAAAACTGATCAAACTTTTGGCTTGATTGAGGCCAGCCCAAGACACTAATGTAGTTAATTAAAGCATCAAACCAGACGTACATCACATGGTCTGGGTCATCTGGTACCGCCACTCCCCAAGGCATTTTGGCTTTGAGCCGAGAGATACTAAAGTCAGTTAAACCTTGATCGACAAAGGCCAACATTTCTTTCATTTTGCCGGCTGGCAAAATAAAGTTGGGATGAGCCAAATACAATTCTTTTAATTTGGATTGAAACTTAGAAAATCTAAAGAAGTAGTTTTCTTCATCGCGCTGTTCAATGGTTTGTTGGGGGTGGAGTGGACAGTGGTCATCCACCAGTTCGCTGTCGGTTTTCTCCAGTTCACAGCCTACACAGTACTTAGTCGCGTACTGGTCTTTGTAAATAAAGCCGTTTTTGAGGCTTAAGCGCCAGAACTCTGTCGCCGCCTTGAGGTGATGAGGATCAGTGGTCCGGATAAAATTGGTCCAGCTCAAATCAAGCAGGTCTTTGAGTTTGAGATATTTTTGGGCATACTCATCCACATAGTCTTGAGGACTTTGACCGGCTTTGAGGGCTTGGTTCAAGATCTTTTGGCCGTGTTCATCCACACCGGTATTAAAAACCACAGACTCTCCCAGGAGTCGGTGATATCGGGCCAAGACATCAGCCGTCACAATCTCCAAGCCAAAACCAATGTGGGGAGAGGCGTTAACATAAGGCAAGGCGGTGGTGATGTAAAAGGATTTGTTCATGATAGATATGTAGTGAAACAAGAAACGAGTTTAATCGTCATTCTCCTCCAGTGTTGTCATTCCCGCGCCCTTTGTCATTCCCCCCCCTTCGTCATTCCCCGACCGCAGGGAGGGGAATCCATCCCCGCTTCGCGAGGATGACGGACGAGTTGTCATTCCCGCTTGTGTTGTCATTCCCGCGCCAAGCGGGAATCCAATCTATTTCTTTACAATTCCATTGTATTATAACTTGCTTCAATTTCAGCGACCAGATGAAAAGTGAGTTACTTGAGCCAGTCGGGAAGGAATTTCCAGATTTGATTAGTCAGGCGATCAATTTTCTTTTCTTGATGTAACTTGGCAGAGATCATCTGTCGGACGCTGGGTGCCATGTTTTGGGTGACCGAGGCAATGGTGGCACTGGAGACGCCCAATCGCTGGCTAATCTCGGTGTAGGGAATCTCCTGCTCCAGAAGTTCAATGATGGCCAGCTTCCGGCCAATTAACTCTAGTGTTTTATTACCCAAAAGGGCAGAGAAACAAATCAGTTTTTCTTCTGCCGATTCCAGGGAACGGGCAATGGCAGACAAATTTTGAGCAGTACTTTGATGCGAAACTCTGGCCATATACATCAAAGTATATCACAAATGAGTTTAGCCTACTGCTTCGGAGTTATTTCTAAAATGGAAACAACTGTGTTCTTAGGTCTGTGTTCTACTCCAGTACTGTATATTTAAACTAATCGAGAAAAACAGTGAAACGACTATTAGGGTTGGTAATATGGTTTTTATTTAGTTGTTCCATAGTTCCTCCTTTGCAAACTGCAGACCTAAAAACACCAGTTGTTAAGGAACTTTTAAAGTATACAAATAACTGCAAAAATAGTCAATTACTGCAAATTATTTACTAAAGTATTGACAATTTGCAAGTAAAGTGCCATAATCTGATCATGATAACAAAATTCACCATTGGCAATTTTCTATCTTTTAAGGACAACCAGACGTTCTCTTTTGTGGCTAGAAAACAAGATACTAGCCTGAAAGAGGTTTTAACCAAGGCACACGGGGAAACCTTTGTGAGGGCTGTCGCTATTTATGGTTCAAACGCTTCAGGTAAGTCAAATTTTATTAAGGCTTTTGCCTTTGTACGTAATTTTGTAGTGAATGGATTAAAACAACTTGAAAACGTTATCCCTGTCGAACCGTTCCTGTTAAGTAACGAGACTGAGCATAAGCCAAGCCTATTCGAACTTGAGATTGTAGTAGGCAAAGATTTTTTCGTCTATGGTTTTGAAGTATCTAATCAAAAGGTTCATAAGGAATGGTTACATCAATACCCAAATAAGAAAGTTTTATTTGAGCGTAATTCCAGTGAGATCAAAGTAAATGCTCGTTACTTCAAAGAGGGCTCTGCGATTACTAGAAAGCAAACAAGGGAAAATGTTTTATTTTTGTCAGTAGTTGCTAGTTATGGTGGTGAATTTTCAACAAAAGTTGTAGATGCTATAAAAAGAATTCAAGTTGTTTCTGGGTTAGAAAGAGGTCAGACGCTTAACTATGCTTTTGAGAAATACACCAAGGAAGAAAGTTATCGTGAACGGATGAAAGAGTTCTTACTGGAAGCCGACTTGGGAATTAGTGATATTATCTCTGAGGAAAAACGCGTCTCTGTCGAAGAGATAATAAAAACAGTACCTCCTCAATTTAGAGATCAATTGGTAGCAGGTAAAAGCAATTTCTTTGAAAGAAGGCTATCTGTCCTCCATAAAAAATATGATGCTCAAAATAAGAGTGCTGGGACAGTACCTTTTAACTTTTTCAAAGAGTCAGATGGTACGCAACAAATGTTTGCTTTATCAGCTCCCTTTATTAATTCTCTTGAAGAGTCCAATACCCTTATCATTGATGAGCTGGATTCAAGCTTACATCCTTTGATGTGTCGATATATTTTGAAAATGTTTAACTCAGGCGATCACAATGCCAAAGATGCTCAGTTAATTTTCACTACTCATGACATAAGTCTGCTTGATGAAGATCTGTTACGTCGAGATCAGGTTTGGTTTGCACAAAAAGATAAGTTTGGAGCCTCAGAGCTATTCTCTCTGATGGATTTGAAAGAGAGATCTAACTTGAATTTCGCTAAGCGGTATCTGGAAGGTAGATATGGGGCTTTGCCGTATATCAAACAGTTGGAAACTATTAAGTAATATGAGCTATGAAACGACATGCTATCAATCCCAGAATTTATATTTACTGCAATGGTGGGGTAGGTGAGCCTGTATATTTCAAAGAGTTCAAAGATCACCTCCGTTCAAGAACTATCACCATTAGCTACAATCGTTTTAAGGGTAATTCTCCTTGGGATTTGATTGAAAAAGTTGTGGCTGAGAAAAATGCTTTAACTAGTCGTGGTCGGTTTGTGGATGAAGATGGGGACCAATGCTGGTGTGTGTTTGATGTTGACGAGTTTTGGAATCAAAACCCTGCAAAGTTTAAGGTAGCAACTAAGTTGGCAAGAGAGAATGACATTCGCCTTGCTTGGAGCAATGAGTGTTTTGAACTTTGGTATTTACTCCATTTTCAGTCACTACAAACTGGAATCCCACGTACCAATTACCATACAAAGCTGAAGACGCACTTTAGGCGGTTAGGTGGCAAACCTTACACCAAAAATTGTAGTGTTTTTGACCGGATATTAGATAAGCAGGCAGAGGCGATTAAAAACGCTAAACAAATCTTCCAGATAAACAAAGTAGAAAATAATCCTTCAACTGCAGTGTTTAAGTTGGTTGAGGAGATAAACAGAATTTT
>JAHIVK010000022.1 GCA_018816385.1 Patescibacteria group bacterium | reverse complement strand
GGAATCAAACTTTGACGAATTAACAACTGATAATTATTATTACAAGCCTAATGGAGCCGTTTAATATTAACAAGTAAAAATACCCGAAAGATGACATTTCTACTTTGCAGAAAAGGCGACATTTCTACTTAGCACTAACATAATAGACTTGTCTACCAAATATGGAAAGCGGTTACTTCGCAGAAAGTCTAATGGCAAAAGTCTCATGGCAATTTCATCCAACTGTTTAAGTCTGTATATTGTAGCTGATGGGCAATATTTTCAAACTACATTCCCAAGCAACTATTTTTGCCAGCATCTTGTTAACTGGTGTATTTATGCTGATGATGTGTCGCTCACTGTTGACCAACCAAATTATTTCTGGAGATGATCGAGACTTTCATGGCGCCCGACTAGCCAGCTACTACCTAGCTCTCAAACAAGGTCAGTTCCCTCCAACTTGGGGACCAAATCTCAACCACGGCTTTGGTTATCCCATTTTTATCTTCTCTTCGCCCTTGGTCAATCTGATCGGCTCCGTCTTTTTTGCCAGCAACTTGAGCTTGGAATTAAGCTTGAATTTAGTTTTTGTACTACTCATCGTTTTAGCTGGAGGAGGTATGTACTATTTAACTTGGCTGGAAACTAAACGACCATTTTTTTCGGCCAGTCTGAGTCTAGCTTACTTAACCGCCCCCTACTTTTTGCTGGATATATTTGTCAGAGCCAACCCCAGTGAAGTGGCTTTTTTAAGTTTACTGCCTTGGATATTGATCATCCTAACTCAACCTCAATTTCTTGCCAATCGTTGGCGGTGGTTATTGGCTTGGTTATTGGCATCTGCTTGGCTAATTTCTCACCCTCTGCTGGTGATGGTTGGTTTGCCTGTGCTAGGACTTTGGTTTTGGCAGAAAAAAAATCCTGTCACTAAACAGTTGTTAGCTCTAATTTTAGTCAGTTTGGGCAGTGTCATTTGGTTCTGGTTGCCTTTAGTCATCGAAAAGAGCTTGACTCAGGTTAATTCTAACCAACTGCTAACTGGTTTCGCCGATCACTTCCTGCAACTTAAACAACTATTTTGGACTGGTTGGGGATATGGCGGACTAGGCAAAGCTCTGGGTCAAACAGCCTTCCCCGTCATGATCGGTCCGCTTTATTGGTTGCTGGCCGGACTGGGCATAATGGCATTGATCAAATCCAAAAAAACTCAAACTTTACTCAAGCCCATTCGTTTCTGGTTGATCATCTTTGCTGGATCAGTTTTGCTGATGTCTCCTATCTCCAAAATAATTTGGCATGCCAGTTACTTCCTGCCCAATCTGATGTTCCCCTGGCGGTTGATCTGGATACCCATCATGTCATCCTGCTTAATTTTAATCCAGTTGGTTAAACATCAGTTAATCCCAAAAAAAATGATTGGTCTGCTAATTTTTCTGCTGATAGCTACTTCTGTTTATAAAGCTACGGGTTGGGCCAAACCTGCAGGTTATATTAGCAATACCTTCAATCATTGGTTTGAATATACTGGCACTACCAACACTTTTGACGAGTACTTACCTCAAACTTGGGATGCTCATGCTAACTTGCGTTTAACCAATCAAGTAGTTATCAAACCTCTCAATCAGAATTATTTTAACGATGACAATCAAGTCATTGGCTCAATTGGTCAAGTGTCATCGCTTGAGTGGACTGGATCTAACATGAGTTATCAAGTGGAAGTCGATCAACCCGGTTTAATTATTCAAAGGACTATGTTCTATCCTGGTTGGCAAGTTAAGGTCGATGGTCAACCTCGAGAGATTGTGAGTCGCGATCCAGAGTTTCCTGGACGAATTTTAATTCCTATCGATCCGGGCAAACATACTATTCGAGTGAGCTGGACAAACCACTACTGGCCTAGACAAGTTGGAGGTTTTATCTTGATTTTAGCCATTACATTTGGGCTGGGGTTTTCAGTAACACAGTTTGTAAAACAGAAAACTTGTTAAACACTGGTTCCAAAGTACCTGTCGCCATAGTCACCCAAACCAGGCACAATGTATTTGACATCATTCAGACATTCGTCAATAGCGGCGGTAAAGATTTTAACGTGGGGAAATTCCTTACGAATTAGGGCAATTCCTTCTGGAGCCGAAATCACACTCACTACCCGCAGTTCTTTAGGTTTCTGGGAAGATATTTTTCTGAGCAGATGCAAAAGTGTTCCACCAGTGGCTAGCATGGGATCAGTCACAATCACTACTGAGTTGGCTCTGATTTTAGGCATTTTATAATAGTACTCGTGAGCAATGGCTGTTTTTTCATCTCGTTCCAAACCCACAAAACCCACCTTTGATTTTGGCAAAAAATCAATGGCCGCAAATAACATAGCCAAACCAGATCTTAAGACCGGCACTATAATTACTTCATCTTTAAGTTTCTTGGCCTCAATGGTGACTTCCAATGGAGTAGTTACATCCACATCTATAAAATCTAGTCCCCGGATAGCCTCGGCAAACAGCAATCTGCAAAGTTGGTCAGAATGGCGACGAAACTTAGCCACATCAGTAAATTGATCTCTGAGGTGAGTTAACGAATCAGTTACAAAAGGATGATCGACCACAATTGTCTGTGGGTCCTTCTTTAATTTTGGTAGCTGGTATTTTTTTGCCATATACGACCTTTCTTGATTAAAATTTTAAATACTTAAGACGAAGCTTGAGATATGCATCAACTAATTCTGGTGCCAAGCCCAATTCCACAGCCGGCCCATCAAACATTAATCGAGGCATGATACAACCTGGACAAGGCTTGTCTGATTGAGCAGGCAAAACTGGTTTTTGATGAAGCAAATAGTCCGCCACTGCTTCTGTCGACATCTGCCACAAGTGCTGATCGACCAAAGTCACAGTATTTCTGTTCCAAAAACAACCCAAGTGACCACCCACTCGATCAGTTTTTTCTAAATTACGACTAGCCGAACTAGCTTGCAGATATCGTCCAGCTCCAGGCATTCGGTAACACCGCCAAGTTTGATAACCACTTAAATGCTTCAAGACTTGTTGCTGATCAGTCACAGATTTAAAAATACTTTTCAAGGCTAACCAATATGGTAAGCGTGGCACATACTTCTTTTTATCTTGTCCAGCTTGTTTAACCTGGGTCTGAATCATGGTATCAATAAATTTTTCTAACCCTAGCAAGTGTTCGATTTGCCACAAAGCCCCAGCATAATTAAATGATGACTGAGCTGGATAAGGATTCACAATTGCATCTGGGTATTCGGTCGAAAAAGCCATCAGCATTTGGTCAATACTAGCTAAATTACCGGGATGAACCACTATGTTAAATAAAATTTTGGGAAAGCGTTTGTTTTTTTTGGCTAGCTTGGCGACATACATTGATTCATAAGCCTTTTTGCGTTGGCCATACAAAGGATTAGCTTTCTGCCAGTACTTTTTGATGGTCGGCGCATCCATTGCCAATATTTGATTAAGCTCTTCCATACTTTCATAATCATCAGCCGAAATGGCTAACGAATCGGGCGGATGAGCCAAAAAACCCTCAATAAACTTATCGTCATGCATAAACTTTTTACCAGTGGTGGTGGTACTGACTTTCCAACCCAATTGATGAGCCTGTTTAATAATTTCCAAAAAATCCGGATGGAGCTCTGGATTACCGCCAAACATATTCAGTTCAGCTTGACCAGTTTCAAGAGTTTGCTTAATTTCTGACGCAATCTTTTTGGGTATTTTAAAATCTTGGCAGTACTCATCAAAATATTCATCCAAAAACTGTTGGTTCATTAAGGCCATACCCAACTTGGCTTTGGTTAAACAAGCTACAACTTCTTCCAAACTAATTAAAGACTTGGCATCAACTCCTTTGTTTTTACTAAATGCTGCCGGACAAGCGTAGTTGCCACAATCTAAACAACAATTATGATCGCAAAAATGGCCTTCCGCATAACCGCGATTTGTCTTGATCATAGTTGTGTTTAGGTCAAACTGAAAACCAGAATAGACATCGTAAACATAGCCTAATTCTTTAAGTTGGTGACTCATAGTTACTCCTTATGGCAAAAAAAAGAGCCTTGATAGGCTCTAAATAAATAGATATGGTGGATTGGGTCAAAGAAAAAACGAGTGTGGTCGTGATTGAATGGCATAAAAAATCAGAGCAGTTGGCCCTGGAAGTTGATTGTAACACAAGCCTGACAACATTTTTGGAGAGAAAAATTAAAACTACCCATTTATGTGGCTAATCATATTTAAAATCTGACTTCGCCAATTACGTCACCCAAAACAATAAAAAACACCTATTTTTTTTCTCAAGAGGATATCGAAATATTGTTGAGTGGCGAAGTCAGAACTCGTTTCTTATTTCGCAAGTCAAGTCTAACTAAAACTATCTCGCCGGGACCATGTTCGCCAGGGTCGTTAACATTTTTGTTTCTGCCCTCCTTACTTCTATTGATTTTTGCCGTTCTTTCTCAGCGAGCGCCTGTCTTTCTGATTCTGTAAGCCGAGTCTCCACAACCCAAAATGGCGTCCATCCTCTAAAATATTTTCTCCTGTCCACTTCTACTACTTCAAGTTCTTCTATTTTAGGTTCTCCTGTTTTAGAAATAACTCGCTCTTCAGGAGGTGTGGCCAGTTGCGTTGGGCTTGCTTCTTTTGGGGACATATGCCTCTCCTTTGCAAAACCCACTTTTTAGGGATTCTGCTCAAATTTCGCGCATTGTACCATACTCACGCAAGTACACGAACAGAAGTTTTTTCTGACTACTGACAGATTTCAGTTCAAATAAAAGCGACATTCTATTTTTGGATGCTAGAGTAGAAAAAATAGATACAAACTCGACTTGCCTTGCGAAATAAGTAAACAAGTCGTGGACGCGAGGATGACGGACTCAGCGCGAGCCAGAATAGCCAATGCTGGTTGCTTGAGACAAACCAGCTGTCATCAGAAATAATCAACATCAATATCTTAGGTCTCGTACGCCTCTGGCTTTGACTTGATATAATCAGCCTTACTTATGCGGCAGTTTTTAGCTCTAGTTTTAGCTTTGTTGTCTGGCGTGACCATTGGAGTAGTAGCCGGTTACTATCTAACAACTTATCTTCTGCTTCCTAATAATTCGTTTTTGTCACCATTTATTGAGCAAGCTGAAGTCGTAGGCAAACCTCTGCAAAAGTACAGTATTGTTAATTTGAGCCAGATGGAATTTGTGCCATCAGAAATTACCATCAAGAAAGAGTTAGAAAAAGCCGATGAGTATGTTGAATACCTATTTACTTTTTCTACCATGGGTCGCCAAATGAGCGGTCAATTAACTCTACCTACCGCCTTTGCTCTCCATCCAGATCAAACAGCCTCTCCCAATGCCGTGATTATTCTGGTCAGAGGTTGGGCTGAGATTGAAACCTACTCCAGTGGCTCTGGCACTAGACCGGTAGCTAGGGAACTGGCTAAACAGGGTTATGCCACCTTGGCACCAGATTTCTTTGGCTACGGCCAAAGTGACCCGGCGCCAACTAACGAGTGGGAAACTCGGTTTGTCAAGCCGGTGAATGTGATTGAACTCTACAAATCAGTTCAAACCAATGGGGTTAGGGATGGGCGACTTGACCTGCCCGAACACCTACAAATTACTATTCCAGCTATTAGTCATATTGGTTTTTGGGGGCACAGTAATGGCGGTCAAGTCGCCCTCACCGTTCTGGAAGTATTGTCCCAACCCATCCCCACAGTTCTCTGGGCACCAGTCACCGCCTCTTTTCCTTATTCGATTCTCTATTTTGGCAACGACCTGGAAGATGAAGGCCAGGAGCAAAGAGCCTGGATGGCTATTTTTGAAAAAACCTACAACGCTTTGGACTTTTCTTTGACTCAACACTTAGATCGATTGACTGGACCAATTCAACTGCATCAGGGTTCGGCAGATACCGATGCTCCTCAAACTTGGAGCGACAGATTTAATGATTTAGTCAAACAGGAAAATACACGCCGGCAGGAAACTCTAACTTCGACCACTACCGGCAATTTGATGCAAAATTCAAGTCCAACTCCTTCTCGGTCAATTACCACCGACTTAGCCACAGACCAAACTCCAACTCTCGCTCCACCGATCACTACCGGTTCTGGTCAAGATCAAACTCAAACACCCACTTCTAAGTCAGCCACCAACCCGACCCCAGGTCAAACCAAAACATTTGCCTCATCAACCACCGCCGACTCTGCCCTAGGTCGGTCTCAAGCGTCTACCTCACTGACCGTTACCAATCCGGCCCCAAGCCAAACTAATTTGCCCTCCGTTCTGCCCCCGATTAACTTAACTTACTACCAATATCCCGGCGCCAATCACAACCTGCGCCCCATGACTCATTGGAACACAGCGATCAATCGGGATATCAAGTTTTTTAAACAATTTTTGAGCAATCAAGAGTAGATTAGACTTGTCGCGAAATAAGAAATGAGTTAATTATGGATAGATTTTATAGCATTTTCGTTGATTCTGATGACGATAGTAGCCAATGCTGGTTGAGGAAGAAGAAGCAAAGAAAATGCATAAAAGATGCCATAAGTAGCCATTGCCCTTATTTCGCGACAAGTCTATTAAATGATCGATTTTTCTTGAGAAGAACCATCGGCTGTTGGTTGTCATTCCCCTCCCTTGATTGTCATTCTCCCCTGCCCAGGCGGGGGCGCGAGGATGACTGGTGCAACGCCAGGATGACCAAAACCCAATCGCCTCTTGTGGTAACTGGCTACTCTTCCAACAATTCAACCTTGGTGTCTTCCAACAAGCCACCACTGCCCACCTTTTTGACCTTATCGATCCGACGCTCCATCTGCCGCACCCTGGTGCCAGATATCTGTTCGTAATCGGTCTGTAATGTCTGCAACGTGCGACCATACTTAGAAAAAGATTCTTTAAACTTGCTCCACTCACCTACAAAGTCATCAATGTGATGGACTACGTCTTTGAGTTTATCGCCAATCATAAAGTTTCTGTAACTTTCCATAATCGTTCGGGCCACGATCAGAAAAGTGAAAGGTGATACCATCAGAATTCGCTTGGCTATGGCATAATCAATCACCTCTGGATGAGTCTGATTGAGATACGAAAACACCGCTTCGTTAGGCACAAATAACACCGCATAATCCAGCGTTCCCATGCCCGGCCCCAAGTACTCTGCCACCTTATCAATTTTTATTCGCACGTCTTTAACAAACTGCTTGCTGTGAATTTCTTTGGCTGTTTTGGAGTTGGTTTCCGCCATTTTCTGCAGTTCGGACAGTGGGAATTTGACATCCACCGGCACCACTCTGTGATTGGGCAGTAACAAAATCACATCTGGCCTCAGTTCTGTGCCTGTCAGCTTTGTTTGCTTGGAGTAGTGAACGCCTTCCACCAAACCATTAGATTGGAGCAGATCTTCAATAATTCGCTCTCCCCACTCACCCCGCTTTTGGTTGTTGGACAACACTCGGTTTAACTGCTCAGTGCTGGCCTTGAGTTCCTGCGACATTTCTCTCTGTTGCTCCAGCTGTTTACTTAAACTGCCAAACTGCTGACCTCGCTCTTTCTCCAAGCGCTGAATCTCCAACTGCCTCTGTTTCAAATCATCTTCCAGTTGTTTAACAATGCGGGATATCTGCTGATGCTTATTTTCTAGATCAGTCTTGATCACATCCCGTTCTCCCTCCAAAATATGTTTACTTTGGAGAGCAGTTTTTTCGGCTGTTTCGCCATAAATCCGATTGACTAACTGTTCAATGTCCGGCTGATCATCTTGCCTCAATCTTTTTTCCAACCACAAGGCTACGGCTACAAAGCCAACCAATACCACACCAGCAAAAACTACTAATTCACTCATGGCACCAGTATACTAGACTTAAGGTAATATTTAAAACCAGTTATGCCTACTTATCAGCCATCAGTCATGGGAGGTCGAGCCAAATCCAGGTTAAGATCAACCAGTCAACCTTTGAGACAAACTGCTAATCCCAGACTCCAGGTCAACTATTCCACCAAGCGCTTTGGTTGGCGATTTTTACCAGTCTCACTTGGCTTCAGTTATCTAACTTGGCAATTACTCCACTGGATCCATCCAGAGCAAATCCGCAACCTGCCTTTGACAGACAGCTACGGGCCATTTATCTTGGGAATTTTTCTGACCAGCTATTTTTTGTGTCGCTTTATGACCAAAAACCACCTTATCAGTTTAATTATTAGCCTCTGGCTAACTTTACCTATTCTGCTCAAACTTCAACAAGTCGTTCTCAACTTCCCCACAATACTTATCATCAGTCTATTTTTCCTAATCTGGCTGATCACTTATCACATCTTTCAAAAATCAAAAAGCTAAAGTTGGATACTGCCACGTTTCTGCCTCCAAAGCAGTCACAGGTTGTCTATCCAAAACTGGCTTTAACTTAATCACCTGTACAGGATAACTATCTGCACCTGCTTGCTCAAAAACTACCGAAGCTAAGTTTGTTTCAAAATATTGTCCCAAGTGACGATTGTGTGTGTATGACAAAACAACATAATCAACATCATTTAATATGGTGTTATAAACCTGGGTATCAATCGGTTCCAGTGGTGGTGAGTTGGGAGTTTCCCTCAGGTCAAGATCAGAACGGTTTTGAACTAAATAAAAATATGGATCAGGCAAACTACTTAGCATGACCTTGGCTCCAGTGGGTAAAACTTGAGCAATTTGCTGGGCAAAATGAGTGTACTCACCTCGATGAGTGCCAGTGGCTTCCAAAGCATCAAAGTAAAGAAAACTGTTGGGAATCACAAACACCATCACCAGACCGATCAAAAACAAAGGTTCTTTTTTCCAAAGCCAAATAGCGTTATCTGCCACAACTAGAGCTCCAATCAGAGGTATATAAATGATGTACCACATTTCTTTAAGCATGATCGGCAAAATACTGCTACTTAAAACTAGCAGAAACAAAAATCTGTGTTTGGCTGATGGCAACTGATGATTAACCATTTTTCTTACCAAATAAACTGTATTGGAAATTAAGTAACCTGCCAAGACTACTCTTTGATTTGGTAAAAATTTAAAAATCAGATTCACAAAGACTTCTCCAAACTGCTTCCGATGGGCTTGAAGCAAATTCTGCACCAGAAAATTATTCAAATCCGGTAAAAAACTTACTAACCATAATCCTAAACCAAACACGACTGGTCCCACAAAAACAGCTAACTGGCTAAGTTTTTCTCGCCCACTCAACCCACTTTGCAACCACAAATTACCCACAATTGGCAAACCAAAAATAATCCCATTGAGGTGCGTTAAAACTGCCAAAGCTAAACACGCCCCGCTCAATAGATTGGGTTTCCATTGCTTATTTTCTAAAAAATGTAAGTGCAGAAGGACTGCTCCACACCCAAAACAAATGGTTAACAGTTCCATTCTGCCTACCATAGCGCCAACTTGAAAATAGTGATCCATGATTAATAACCAAACAGCTATGACTCCCACCCAGGCTTGACCAAATATTTTTTTGGCTATCTGGTAAATTAAAATTAAAGCCACCACTGCCATCAGCAGAGAAAATAAACGCATGACTAATAGACTCTGACCAAAGATTAATATCAGAGGCGCTAAAGACAAAAAATAAACCGGAGGATACCAATGGGCTGTCTGTTCAACTTGAGGAATAAAATCTCGAAACAAGCTGGAGCTTAAACCTAAGCCATCAGACAAACGATAAGTCATATCTAAATAAATGGCTTCGTCCATGAATGGTGGAAACTTGGTATAGAGCATGACCAAACTGCCCAGCACAAACAAAACTAACGATATAATCAAAACTAATCTTGGGGCAGGCCAAACTGTGTCTTTGGTCATGTGTTAGACTTTTCCAGCCGATATCGAAACCAAATTTTAGACAAATCAGCTAAACTTTGAAAGGCCAAACGCAGATTGGTGTTTGACTGACCAACTCGACGATTGGGAAAGTGCGACACAACTTCCCTATATTCAAATCCTCGCCCAGTCAGTAAGGCGGTGGTTTCGGCCAACATCACATAGTTGGCAGTTAACAATCTAGTTGTTATCAATACTTGGATAGCTGATCGAGGATATGCCCTAAAACCATTAGTGCTGTCAGTCAAAGGACTGCTCAAAAAGATTTTAACTGCCCAATTTGCCAGATGACTAAAAACCACCCTCAATTTAGACCAACCAGTGATGCTTGAACCAGGCAGATAGCGAGAAGCAGACACCACAGTTTGCTGGTTGACCAAACTAATCATTTGGGGCAAGAGTTGGGGTTGATGAGAATGATCAGCATCCATTTCGACCATGATCTGGCTAGACAACTGGTGATAGGCAAAATTAAAACCTCTCAAAACAGCCGCTCCTCTGCCTTGTTTTTTGATACCAACCAGTAGAAAGACGGTTTTTGACTTACCATATTTACTTTTGATCACCAAAGCAGTTTGATCTGGGGAATTGTCATCAACTATGACAATTTTGGCACCAGGCATAACTGCCATTAACTGCTCAATCAGCCACAAAATATTTTGGCGCTCATTGTAGGTGGGAATGATAACTGCTACTTTTGCATAGTTCATTGGAAAAAATTATGAATCATCCGATTCACATATGCTAGATCGGCTTTTGTTAACTGCTGATGGATGCCAAAGTAGCAACCAGCTTTCAAAACATATTGAGCTATGGGCAAAGACAGCTGGGAAAAAGCCAGTTGCTCATACGCCGGCTGACCCAAAATTGGCAATAATTGCCTAGTTTCAATGCCGTGGGATTCAAGATACAACATTAAGTTTTTGAGTTGCCACTGGGGATGACTCAAGGCCTTGGGTGTCAATAAAATAGGAAAAGCTAACAAGGTAAAGTTCTGATGCTTTTCCAGTTGAGGTAACTCTAAGTACTCGGTCAAGTCATCTAACTTTTCCAAAAGATATCTGGCATTCTTTTGTCTCTTTTTGATTATTTTGGCAATGACATTAAGTTGTGACAGACCAACCGCGGCTTCCAGTTCCGATAATCGGTAACTAAAGCCAATTTGTTCAAAAGAAAATCTGCTTTCAACCATTTTGGGCAGTTGGTGGTGAGTGATTTGATCATCATCATCGATCGAAATATAGTTGGGGCTTCGGCCATGATTAATTAAACTTCTCATCAAAGTAGCTAGTTTGGCGTCATTGGTAGTAATGACTCCCCCAATGCCAGTGGCAATCACATGCGCCGAGTAGGTAGAAAAAGCCCCAGCTACTCCCCAACTGCCTACTTTGCGATTTTGGTGAGTGGCGCCCAAAGCCTCACAACAATCTTCAACTATTTGTAAGTGATGTTGACTGGCTATCAAACTCAAGGCATCCATAGCCGCGGGTTTACCAAAAGGATGGACTGGCAAGATGGCGCGGGTTTTCTTGGATATTTTATTTACCACTAACTGAGGGTTAATAGCCAATGAATCTCTGGCCACATCCACCAGCACGGGCTTCAACCCAGTTTGAATGACGGCATTAACAGTAGCCACAAATGTGACTGCCGGTACCAACACCTCGTCGCCATCTTGCCAGCCATGTCTAATTTTGAGAGCAGTCAAAATGGTGTGAATCGCCGCCGTGCCACTACTCACCACCAAACCATATTGGCAATCATGAAACTTGGCAAATTTATTCTCAAACTTTTGACTAAACGGGCCATAACTTAATCTTTTGGTTTCCAGCACCCGGGTCACATATTGTTTAGTTTGGGTCGAAATATAGATTGTACCAAGTGAGATATTTTTCATCTGGTGAATATGACGGCTCGCTAACTGACCGCCTCCGATATCTTACTGCAAGCGGTCCCTGTTTGCTATGATCACTTATTAGTGTGTGGTGCCCGCAAATCAAATTTACCACATTGAGAAAGTTGAACTATGACATCAAAATTATCTTTTTCCGCCGAATCAACCCAAGTCACTTTGCCACACCTAACGCATTGATGGCGGATTCTCCATTTTCCCTTATTTTGAGCGACTGCCACCGGCTCCATTAAGCCTTGGCAGTTTGAGGCTCTGTCGCCAGGAACTTGATCATCCACATGTTTGCTCCACAAACAATTAAGACAATGGTTGTGGTATCGCCCGCCCATATTCCTGGCCCCGCAGTGATCACACCCATACTCTGCCAGCCCGGGAACAAGAAAGTTCTTTCTCCCTCCTTGTTTGAGTCGCTCGTCATCCAAAGTAAACCCTTTTACCATGTATTCTTTAAGTCGGTCTGTGACTCATTGGCGAAAGTTTGATTGGCTAAGTACTCTTTGATTCTGCCTCGATCCTCATTGGCTTTATTACCTTTAAAGTACAGTTCGATAAATTCAATCCGCTGATGGTGTTTAAAGAAAGCATAGATAATCCGTAGTGAGGATCCTTTGAGGTATCGACAAAACAAGCGGGCCTTGACGATCGAGACTATGTGGTTTTGGGTGATAACATTGAAGTGCTTGCGATTACCCAAGGGCATAGCCTCCACTACTCGCTTGAACTCGGTCAGGTCTTTGGGTAATGAGCGGTATTTTTTGCCCAACCGTTTTGATTCTTTGGTAAATTCCGGCAGTTCATCAAAGTTCATCTTCGTAGTTTCTCACAGAGTATTTCTCATCACGATAAAAAACGCTTTCATAGGAAAGCGGCTGGCCGTCTTGGGCAGATTGCCAGGGAATATCTTCATGCGAATACTGCTCTAACTCGGTGGCATTTTTGTCTGATAATCTGGCTAAAACCCCATCAATGTGAGTGATTTCGCGAGCCGAAAGCAAGGTCAAATTAGGGCGCTTGAGGGGCAGGTATTTTTTCTGCTGATAGGTAAAATACCGGCTCTTGACAACTTCCAGTTCTGCCTGCTTCTGCATATCTGCAATAATTGAACTCAATGCAACCGAAGTTGGGCCATGGTGATTCTTGATGTAGGTGGCTCCCATCAAGTTTTCTTCAAACTTTTCGTAGTAATCAAAGTCAATAAAGTAGAGCAGTTTATGCAAGACGGTTTCACCTACGTTGGGCTGACTGCCCACTTTACCCAACACATAGAGTAAAACTTGTTTAAACTTCTCTAAATTTTTCCTGGTGACTCGAATCTCTAAGTTTTCCCCTTTTTTTACCGGCGTCTTGGCTGATTTTTTTTCGATGATCACGCTCAGCTTGGGTTCTTTGCCTGCCAAAAAATCAGTTAGTGATAGATCAAAAAGACCGGCTAATGTGTTGGCTTCGCCAATGGTCAAGTCGCGCTTACCTCGTTCAATTTGCAAATAGGTAGGACGAGAAATACCCAACTTTGACGCCACAAACTGTTGGGTCAAACTGTGTTCTTGCCTGAGCTGGCGAACAAATGATGCGAGCATATTATTTACCTTTGTGTTGTGTTTTGACCTCTTTGGCGCGGTTTTCTGCCCAGGGCAGTGGTTGTCAATTTCTTAACTGATCACTGCCACCTTTTTGATTTTAATCCATGTAAAAACATTTGTCAATGACTTTGGAAAGAATGTTAGCCCAAAGCGAAAATGTCCTCTTTTGAAAAAGGGTCTTCATAATTTAGTTGCCTCTCTTGCTTGTCTGCCTTGTTTGTCTGTCATATCTCAAAACTCACCTATTTAAATTTTTTTAGTTAGCAATTTTTCTGGACGCTTCCTTTTGAACTATCCGGAAATTCCGGATAGTTGAATTTTTATCCAATTCTCGCTCCAAATAGATATTCACCAAATGCTCATTGACGGTACGCACATCCACACCAAAAAGCTCCGCCATCAGTTTTTGTGTTAACCAAACATTCTCGTCTTCAATTCTGACGTGAATTTTTTGTTCATCACCCAGAGTTTGATAGATAACAATTTGCGATTTTTTAGTTTCTTTTTTCATAAATTTATTTTAGCCTTTTTTGATTACTTTTGATTAACTGTCCGGCATTTTTACTAGTGACTACTTTTCTTCCAGTTTTATTTTCTATAGCTTTTCTAGCATCACCCGCGATAGTGCCACCTTGCTTGGCAATTGCCTTACTGGGCCAACCATAATTTGAAAGGTTCGGCTTTGGGCGAGGAAATGGATTGAATTAAACGCAAAAGAACTTCTGTATCAGCTACATCAGTGATGCGCATTTTTCCATCAACTGCTTTCATTTTCAACCGGTGACATTTTGTCACCACTTCACTACCTTCATCTCGTAATCTTTGAGCTAGCTTGTTCCAATATTTTCTAGCTTTTAATTGATCAGCTTGATCAGTAAGAGCTTGCACTACATCAATCACCGAAAAATACCACAATTCTTTTTCACCATCCCAATGCCGGCGAATTTTATTTTGATTAAAGATAGCAACTGTTTTTATTTTTTTCATAGTAAATTGCCTCCAGTCGTTTCATTAGCTTTTTTGTTTTGGCTTACTTATGATATCGCAATCAACAGTACTTTTTCCTTACAAACTGCCTGCTTTTATTTAGCTACCCTCAATCTCTAGTATCACACATAGCCTAATTTTATCCCCTTTTTCTTCTGATGCCTATCAACCAGCCAAACAAGAATTAATATAATTCCAAACAAATTTTCTTTTAGTTTTCTACACCACTCTTGACTGCCCAAGCAATGACATTATGCCCAAACCAACACTGGAAATATCCACCAAACTTAATTCAGCACCTTTCTTGGCTAAATAAGCAGAGGTAATGGCCGTGCCACTCCCAACATCAAGAATTTTTTTATCAGCCACTCCACCAATACCACTGGCAATGGTTTGCTCAATGACTGCAAAATGTGCTAAATAATCAGGTTTTTTGTCATAAGATTTTTGATATGTTTTGGCCTGCTTAGACCAAACTTTTTCAAGTTGTTTTTCCGAAAGTTGCTTCATACATGCAGTTTACTCCATTATTTAATTCTGATGATACTGTTTGATAATATTGATTGTTTAAAACCAAATTTGTTAATGAGTCTATTCTGGTTATATTAAGCGCCAACTGACTCCATATTCCTAGTTTCGCTTCGTCCAGTGCATGTTGTACACAAAACTCGCGATAGCTAGCCCTTACCTTGGCTGGTGACCTCTGGAAAAATGTTCGGATGCTAACTAGTAAATACTTTAAATCTATCTCCATTGGGATCGGTTATTTTTAAAACCTCGGCCAGGACGACTTGGTCCGAAAGAGTTCCATTCTGAAGCCGTTAATTTCACTCAACCATTTCTGTGGTTTGATGATGATTTGTTTGCAGGGGAACGCTTGGAACTGATTAAACACGGCGCGCTTGATAACTGGATTGAGGTAGATCTAATCAAAGATAGATATCAATTGCAAAAATTTCTGACCAACTTGCCAATACCAATCAATCTAGTTGATGAAATCATTTTATAATCAAAATACATCATAATAATACACAAGACTATTAATTCATATAGATTTTACTTGTACATTACTTATATATCGATTTAATTGCAAAAAAAATCTTGGTCTGGAAATGATCTCTCAGATGCAATTACTTGCACACTACTTGTATACTAATTAAGTCTATGCTTACCTTGTGAACTAATAATGTATTTTTGTTTTCTGTGTCGAGGAATGCTTGGCAAAGTTAAATTTAAATACCCTGATTCGATAAGAGGAAGAATGTGCCTCCCAAAGTTTCCATAATAATTTTTTAATCCAATGTGTTTCAATATTTCTTTTTTAGATCTAGCAGATATACAAAATTCAAGAACGCTCTTCTTATAATCGTCTAAACTAATATTAGCAAATTCCGGATGAATTGGTAAAATCGTCAAAAAATACGTATTATCCTCATCAGTTTCTAAAGTCGGGATCGGTGAGCCATTTATTCTCATGGAGTGTCTAATCTTAGGTATACCAGTACCCCTACCCTCAGTAAGTCTCAATTCTTTCAAAAAATCACCAATCCTTCTGTTTCTATAATCTCTTGCAATTATTCTCTCTTTTTGTAGTTTTTGATTATCAAGCGGAGGCAGTGGACCTGGAAAGCTAAGAATCTCTATTCTATCTAAACGAACATTTACTTCAATAGAACTTTGATGCTCATAACTTTTGTGATAAACGGCATTAGCTAAAGCTTCCTCAATTGCTTCATAAGGATAGTTGTCATATCTTAACACTTCGGCCACACCAGATACTTTGCGAGTCTTCCTCTTAATAATATTTGTTTTAAAAAACTGGAGTGCATTCTTGAGTTGCTGATGCAGGGGACCTCTAAATTTTTGTTCTACAAAATTATCTCCAACCTCATCTTCAAAAATTGTTAATTGAATTTCAGCACCTCTAAATAACTTTTGAGGATCTTCCGCAAACATAAGAATACCAACATTTATCGGTTTGAGATATTCATCAGGTCCTTTAGCTATGTTCATTTTTCTAACCAACTCTTCAATTGGCATACCTCCAACTTCTTTTGCCAATTCACTTTTTACTTCGCGAAGATAGCTATTGATTATAGAAACATCGAAAAATGAAATATCAGCGCTATGATTTACTCTATCATCAAAAGGAATTTTGGAAGCTAACTCCATCAACCTTCTTTTATCTTCATTATTAGCTCGAACTGTATTGGGACCTTTTCTAACCCATTCAATTCTGGTTTTATTAATCTTTGAAAGTGATATTGGAGAAGAATATGGTCTATTGTCTCCACCAGGAACCCAAATTACCAGAATATGTTTTTCTTCATATGTTTCGGGTGATACAACAGGCGTATAATTAGGATTAATTTTGTAGTAAATTTCAATAATTTTTTTCTGAATAACATCAATTTGGTTTTTCTCAATGCCTATGGGAGGCAATACCGGCACACCACTGACTTCTTTTATTCCAACAATGATATATCCACCACCCCAATTGTTAATATCATTTGCAAATGCGCAAATCGAATGCATTATGTCTTCGGGATTCCAACCCTTCTTAAACTCTACTCTTTCAGACTCCACTGTTCGAGAATTAACTAAGTTATCAATATTTACTGGTAATGACATATTTACTCACTTCTCTCCATCTTTTCTAAGTTGAATGTAGTGGAAATTATAACATTCAAGTTTTGAGTCATAATGATCAACAACCGAAGAAGACTGCACGCCTGGTTGAGTTGAGCTCACACTCAGCTGTAATATTTTCTCGTTCTAAACCAAGTGTAGTCCAACCATACTATAAACATTTATAATGTTGCTTATACTCATCAGTTTATCAGAAGAACATTTTCTTCTGATGCATATCAACCAGTCAAACAAATTCTGCCCACCAGCCGGCAGACACTAATTTGTTTTTAAGAACTAATGACACAGCGGTAGCATATAATCATTGCCACAGGACGATGCCAATATGATGTTAACCAAATCAGACTTTCTGCTTTATCTTGAGTGTCCGCTCCATCTATGGGCCAAAAAACACGATTTAATTCAAAATACCACCCCATCTGACTTCGATCAATTTATCATGCGTCAAGGTCAGCAAGCGGAAAAAATAGCCATCCAATATTTATCCGATCGGTTTCTTGACGTTGGCATGAAAGGTGCTTCATATCAGTCACAACCGACATTTACGGACGGAGGGTTTCGGGCCAGAGTTGATGCGGTTATTATCAATCATGACCTAAATAAGGCTGCTCTGTACGAGGTTAAAAGTCCAACCAAAGTCAAAAAAGAGCATCTTTATGATGTCACCTTTCAATTTTTGGTAGCCAATGCCACTACCCCCATCAGCCATATGTACCTGGTCCATCTCAACCCGGAATACATATATGACGTCAGCTATGACATGTCAAAACTGTTTCTGATCGACGATGTGACCGATCAATGTCGCAAATTGGCGGCAGAGGTAGATGAGTTAAGAACCACAGCTTTAGCTCAAATTAATCAATTCACACCAGATGGTATCGCCCATTGTTATAGTCCAAAAAAATGTCCTTGTCCTGAGTTATGTCATCCGCAGTTATCACCCCAATCTATCTACACCCTGCGGAATATCAGTCATCAGAAAGCTGATGAACTGTTAGCCATGGATGTCACTACAATCCGGGCCATTCCGGCTGGTTTTAACTTGAGTCATTTCCAGCATAAACAAACCCAAGCCATCCAAGAGAACAAAGCATTGATCAACTTGCCGGCTATTCAGGCATCACTGGCCAAACTGACCTACCCGCTCTATTTCCTAGATTACGAAACCTGTATTTCTGCCCTGCCTTTATATACGGGCTATCACCCTCAGCAACAAATGGTCTTTCAATACTCACTGCATGCCATGACCGAAGCAGGCCAGCTGACTCATAGTGAATATCTGGCTGACCGACGAGGCGATCCGGCTGGTGAATTAGTCAAGCACTTGCGTAGCCAAATAGGTGATCGGGGGAGCGTGATTGTCTGGAACAAGTCTTTTGAAGGTGGCCGGCATGTGGAATTGGCCGGTATGTATCCAGAATATAGCAACTTTCTTTTGGACCTTAATCACCGGATGTATGACTTGGCTGATGTC
>JAHIVK010000021.1 GCA_018816385.1 Patescibacteria group bacterium | reverse complement strand
TTCTGATAACCGTCCATACTCGGGATCAAGCCAAATGGCCATCAGTAATTCTTGCTGATCTACTGCCAACCTTGAAGCCTGTTCTTTAAACACATCTTCTACTGTCACCTGATTTAACCAAGACACTAGAGGTTTTAATTCCGGTAACTGACTAATTAGATCGACTAATTCTCCAGACCGCCGACTTCTTAAATCAGACTTAGACTTAAGCAATAGAAAAACCGCATACCTTTCTAATTTTTGATGACGAGTCAAAGTGGACGCAACTGCCACCTCTTCTTTTTCCGAACGCTGATTGGCTCGTCGCAATCCTGGTTTCTGGGCATACTTTTTGAGATCATTCAGCAGTAAATCTGGTTTAGTGTTTAATTTTTCCGCCAATAATTTTAAATAGAATTCTTGTTCGACTTGACTTTCGATGGCAGTTAAGACCACAGCCAATTCTTGAATAATCTGCTTCTTGCCTTGAGCTTTAGTGGCATCGTGTTGGTTAAGAGCAGTTTCTATTAAGAACTGATAGGCCGAAATGCTATGTTTAACTGCTTGGCGCCAAGCTGAAGGATCTTGCCTAGCTAAATCATCTGGATCTTTACCAGATGAAACTTGAACAATTCTAAGTTCCAAATCATGAGGTTCCAATACTTGAATGGCTCGTTTGGTGGCTTCAATGCCAGCGTTGTCTGTATCCAAAGCTAGTAAGACTTGACTGGCTAACCGTTTAATTAACTGGGCGTGTTGATCTGTTAAAGCCGAGCCTTTGATAGCTACCACATTATTGACCCCGGCTTGAGTAGAGCTAATGACGTCAAATTCACCTTCGGTCACAATCACCGAATTAGCTTGTTTAATATGAGACTTAAGTTCACTCCAACCAAAAAGTAGGGCCGATTTATGATAAAGGGCTGTTTCTGGAGAGTTGATATACTTAGCTTCTTTGGCTTCTGCCTTAAGCATCCGACCAGAAAAACCTACCACCCGTCCCCGATGATCTTTAAGTGAGAAAATGACGCGCCCTCGAAACCGATCATAAAGCCGACCGGCTCGCCCTCTGACCACCAAGCCCACATCTTCGAGCAGTTGGGAAGGATATTTTTTCTTTTTTGTGAGGTAATTCAAGAGTCCATCCCAGCTGTCTGGAGCAAAACCAAGTTGAAATAATCGAACTGACTCCGAAGTAATGCCTCGTTTTTTAAGATACTGCCTAGCAGGTTCGCCCACCCGATGCTTAAGTAGTAGATAGTGATAGTACTCTTTAGCTAACTCCAAAACTGCAATTTGCTCTGCCCGCCGATCATCATCCTGATTGCGGGTTCTTTTCTCCAGAGTAATGCCAGCTTTCTGGGCTAACTCTTCCAGGGCTTCATAGAAAGTCATCTGATCAAACTTTTCCAAAAAAGTAAAAGCATCACCACTTTCACTACAACCAAAACACTTGTAACGCTGGAGAGTGTCACTCACAAAAAAACTGGGGGTTTTTTCACTGTGAAACGGGCAAACAGCTCGCCAGTTTGAGCCAGAGCGTTGTAACTGAATCCGTTCGCCAATGACTTCAAGAATATTGGTAGCTTCTTTAACCTGTTGGATCTGTGACATTTGAAACCTCTTGTTGCCTGCATTGTACATGATCTTCATTCCTCACCCCATCCGTCATTCTCCCCCGCCTAAGCGGGGGGGGAATCCACTGGATCCCCTCCCGATAAAAATCGGGAGAGGATGACAACGCGGGAATGAAAGACTCAAAATATACTATATAATTCAACAAGTATGAAAAAAACAAAAACCAACAAAATTGATCATAGTCCGAGTGGGTACTTTAAAACTCCTTTTACTCAATACTTCAACATGATGACCCAAATTGATAAGGGTAAGCGAGACACCAAGGAATTTGGATCACTGCTGATTTTAGGTCTGGTAGAAGAAATTGGTGAGATGGCTCGAGCTTACTTGGCCAAACACGGCAGAAAACCCTCCAATATCGCCGCTCAAAAAGATGAAGCTTATGAACAAGAATTGGGCGATATTATTGTGGTCATTCTTCGTTTAGCCAGAGTTAAGAAGATTAATCTGCATGAATGTGTCATGTACTCTTTAAATAAAATTCTTAAACGTCAAACTCAACCCAAAACCTAATTCGCAAACTGTACAATAAGTTTCATGCGCATAACTCGTGGTTGGCTGGCTATTTGGTTACTGATTTTTTATCTAAGTGGTTTTTTCTTTCAAAAAATTAGTTTGGTAACTGCTGATCTAGGTCGCCATATTCAAAATGGCCAGACTATTTTGGAGCAAGGTTTGACTAGTCTAGTTCTCAATACTAACTACTACTCATATACCCAGCCAAACTATCCCGTCATCAATCACCATTGGCTATATGGAGTAATGGCTTATCTAATACATGACTTGGCTGGATTTTCTGGACTAATTATTTTTAATGTTCTAGGTCTGACCATAGCTATAGGTTTAACTCTAGTGTTGTCTGCTAGACAAACTCGTCCTCGATGGGTGTTGATGGCTGGTCTGATAGCTCTACCACTGGTAACTGCTCGAAGTGAGATTAGACCAGAAACCATCAGTTTTTTACTATTTGGTTTATCTATTTGGTTATTAGTTAAATTTCGCTCACATCAACTCAAATCATGGTGGTTATTAATCGGGTTGAGCTTGATTCAATTAATCTGGGTTAACACTCATATTTTCTTTGTTTTTAATATAGGTTTAGTTGGCATGTTTTGGTTGTTTGAAGTAGTCAGATATTTATTCAGACGGACTGCCACCAAATTCAATCAGCTCAATCTTCACCTCAAGACTTTAAGTTGGTCATTATTGTTAGTTTGTGGATTGAGTTTAATTAATCCAGCTGGCTGGAGAGGAGCCATGGCGCCACTTCAAATCTTTGATAATTATGGCTACCGAGTTTTAGAAAACCAATCAATTCCATTTCTGATCAATGTAACTAACTTAGTCATTCCTTGGTATCCGGTGATTATAGCTCTATTACTACTTGGAGTGATAATTATCTGGTTTCTAAATCAGATTATTCAACTGTGGTTTGTGACAAAGAAATTACCCAATCAGAAATCAATGCTAGTTTTCGCTAAAACATGGTCTTCGTTCAAGTCTTTTCTATCGCATCCTTTATCACCTTTGATACTAATTGGGCTGATATTTTTTACTGCCAACTTCATAATTTCCAGGCTTTATCCGTTTACAGGGCTGGTCATGATCCCCGCCCTATCACTAATATTTTCCAAACTTCCCATCCAAAAAATAACTCACAAAGTAACCTCGCATCCCTTGGGGATCATGACCAGCCCTCTAGTTATCATGTTGATCATCGCCATCAGTTTGCGATCTGGATTATTTACACCCAATCTCAATCAATTGGGCTGTGGCATATCTGCTAATCAATTAGCCAGTATAGAATTTTTCAATCAATATTTATCTGGCCCAATTTATAACAATTACGATATTGGTGGCTTTTTAATCTACGGTCTTTTCCCCCAAACCAAAATCTATGTCGATAATCGACCAGAAGCATATTCAGTCGATTTTCTAACTATATATACCAAAGCTCAAGAAAAAACAGAAGTTTGGCAAACTCTAGATCAAACCTACAACTTTCAAACTATCTTTTTCTACAGACACGATCAAACAACCTGGGCTCAACCGTTTTTGATTGACCGGATCAAAGATCCAACTTGGATACCTGTGTTTGTAGATGACATGGTTTTAATTTTGGTTAAAAACAACTCTCAAAACCAAAGCGTGATTGATAAATTTGCCCTGCCAGATAGTATCTTCCAGATAGAATAGCTTGATGATTCAAGTTCAGATTATGAACTGCCTCAAGATAAAAATAGATCGTCAATGAATAATTAGTCAAATAAAATTAACCTCAGGTATAATGGTTGAATGAATGTTCAAGTCCTCATTTTGATACTCTTAGCTACAGGTTTAATTAGCTCCCTAGGATTTGTCGGTAGAATGCTTTTTGGCATTAAAGCCAAAATCCTTAATCAAATGTTAATTTATTTTGTGGCTTTTGCGGCTGGGTCTTTGCTAGGAGGAGCTTTTTTTCATCTCCTGCCAACGGCCCTTGAAACTTTGCCAACCACCCAAGTTTTCACCATTACCAGTTTTGGCTTTATTTTTATGATGATAATCGAAGGTTATTTTCATTATCATCGGTGTGAAGAATGTCATCGCCACCCCCTAAGTTATACCATGCTGATAGGAGACGGCATTCATAATCTGATCGACGGCTTGGTTATTTCTGCCAGTTTTATGACCGATATTAAGCTAGGTATCATTGCCACTTTAGTGGTCCTCTGGCATGAATTACCTCAAGAACTGAGTGTTTTTGGCAGTTTGATCTACGCCGGACATAGCAAAAAACGCTCGCTAATCTTAAGTATGCTGGCTCAATCAACAGTCATTTTGGGCGGGGTATTAGGTTTTGTTTTATCTGGCCAACTACAAGCCGTTTCCACCTGGTTAATTGCTTTTGCCGGGGGAGGTTTTATCTACATAGCGGCTAGTGACTTGGTGCCAGAAGTTCATAAAGCTTACGGCCAACATAATTGGCGATCAATCATGCCCATGTTCACCTTACTAGCTGGTATGGGCTTGATGGCTTTACTGACTCTATTTGAATAATTAAACGTCTTAATCAAAGTTAACCATTGCTTGAGTTAAATTGACTTTGGTTGAGCTCTGATCAATCAGTGTTTTTTTATCAAGCCTGGATACCTGAGCGTGATAAGGTGGCGATGATAGATCCTGATAGAAAATGCCCAATGGTATGCGATCTTTTTCTTGAGCTAACTGCATGGCTTTTAATTTATCGCCGGCATCATGACCAGCCTCTTTTAAATCATAAACTCGTTCACTAAACCAAGCATGATCCTGTTTTTGATTAAAGGTTGGACAATACTGAATCACATCAATTAAAGCAAACCCCTTATGCTCAAAACCAGCTTGGATGATTTTGGTTAATTGAGCTGGCTGACCAGTATAAGCTCTAGCCACAAAAGTCGCCTCAGTCGCCAAACAAGTAGCAATCGGGTTGAAGGCCTGCTCCAATACTCCTTGGGGAGTAGATTTGGTTTTGGTGCCTTTGATAGTGGTGGGTGAACTTTGACCAGTAGTCAAACTATACCGGCTGTTGTTATGAACAATCACCGTCACGTCATGATTACCCCTAGCTAAAGCAATTAAATGATTTAAACCCTCGCCATAACCATCTCCATCACCCACAATCACAGCTACTTGTAGATGATGATTAGCTAACTTAATGCCAATAGCGTTAGCTAATGACCGACCATGCAAACCATGAAAACCATAACTCAAATTAAAGTCTGCCATATTGCCACTACAACCAATCCCATAACAAAGAACTGTTTCAGCTGGCTTGAACCCAGAATCAACCAAAGCAGTCTGGAGTGATCTCAAAATCACAAAGTCGCCACAACCCGGACACCAAGTGGGAGCAATGGGTGATTTAAAAGGATTGTGAGTCATAGTTATATATTTTGCAAAATATTTTTTCTGATAGCTAGCTCAAAACAAAATTCTGATACTGTTTTTTTTATACTTTTCTTTGCTTCTTCTTCAAATAGTTTTGGCTGCTCTTTCTTGCGCTGGTACTGGTCATCCTCGCGCCATCCTAGTCATCCTCGCGCCAGCGGGGATCCAGAATCGCGAGGTTATTCCTGGATTCCCCCCCGCCTGGGCGGGGGGGAATGACGTTTGTGGCTCGTCATCCTCCCTTTTTTCAAAAAAAGTTTAATATCTTCCACATAAAACGGCCGACCATCATACCGCCTGATGTGATCGGTCATGATGAGGCCGGTTTCCTGTCTGATTAACTTTTCGGCTTGCCCCGATTGGTTGCCCTCGACCATCACCAGCCGGCGGGCAGACTTGACCAGTTTCACAAAAGCCGATGAGGGAAACGGCCAGACAGCCGGTAAACAAATGGCATTAATTAAGGGTGATTTTGAGTCCGCTTGGTCTGCTTGGTTTTCAATCAGTTGAGTCAAAAGATTGATGGTTGAACCCCAACCCACCAGTGTCACTTTGACCTTTTTGGGACCGAGCAAGTACGGTCGGGGCATTTCCTGTGCTAGCGCTTCCAGCTTGCGCGCCCGTTTTTCTACCTGGGCCTGGGTTTGATCGGCCAGTTCGGTGGCAAACCCAAACTCGTCATGTTCGTAAGAATTAGTCAGTTGTAATCCATGAGCTTGACCCGGCAGACTGCGTGGCGACAAACCACTTTTGGTTACCAAGTAGCGGCGGTAACTATCATCTTGAGGCAAATCCTTGGCTAAACTTTGAGCCTGATGAGTTTGGACTATCTCTGGCTTTTTCATAGTTTGATGAGATTCAAGCATCAGCTTGTCGCTCAAGATAATCACCGGTAGCTGATACTTGTCGGCCAGATCAAAAGCCAGTTTTGTCAACTCAAAGTGCTCGGCCACAGTGCCCGGAGTTAACACCACTTGTTGAGTGTCGCCATGGCCAGCGGTCAAAACGAAACTCAAGTCGGCTTGTTCGGTCCAAGTGGGTAAACCAGTGGCAGGACCTTTTCTCTGCGCTTCCAAAATAACTAGCGGAATTTCGGCCAAACTAGCCAAGGCCAAACCTTCCACCATCAAGGCAAAACCGCCACCAGAAGTGCCAGTCATAGCTCTGACTCCCGCAAAAGAAGCTCCTAGAGCGTGGTTAATAGCTCCAATCTCATCTTCGGCGTGCTTGACCACCAGCGGGTACTTGTCCTGCATCTGGGCCAGATAGTGAAGTAATCCCGTTGCCGGCGTCATGGGATAAGCGCTATAAAATTGAACTCCACCCGCCAAAGCACCCAAACCAACCGCCTCGTTGCCGGTTAGTAAAATCTTGTTGTCCGGTTTTTTGTTAATCTGCCTGATAGGTTGACCCAATTTTTGACCAGCCTTAAACCCAGCCATAAATGTTTTGAGATTGTCTTCAATGACTGACTCGGTCTTGCCCACAAACTCATCTTTAATCACCTGCTGGGCAATTTTGGTATTAAGTCCCAAGAAATAAACAGATACACCTAGCACCCCCATATTGGCAGATTGAACTGCACCCGTTGTCTGCTTGGCTAAAGTAGTCAACGGCAGCTTCACTAATCGTGATTTGAACTGTTGTTGTTTGGTTTTGTCCAAGGGACCAGCATCTTGGTTATAGATAACCAGACTATCCTTGGTTAGTTCGCGAGCATGTTCTGTCAAACCTGCTCCACCTAAAGTCACCAATAAATCCAGATCTTTCTTTTGACACTTAGCCGGGCCAAAACTGGCCAAGACTTGGCCGGTTTGGTGGCCCCCCTTAATCAGCGACGGGTACTCTAAGTAATTAAAAGCGTTCAGGCCGTGGCGCTTGCAGATCATGGCCAACATCTTGGCCACCACCATCACCCCCTCACCAGCTTTGCCAGCGATTTTCCAGTTAAAACTTGAGAGTTGGGACTTTGTCATAATGTCATTGTATTGTAACGCATTTTATCTAATTATCTGATGGGGGAACGTTCCGCTAACATAGGTATTCTAGCTTATTCCTCGGCAAATTTATGCACCAATTGACGCTTGGGTTTCTCCACAACCTAGGTAAAATAAACTAGGCTACTATCATCAGAAACAACGAAAATGACAAAAAATCTTTCATAACTCGTTCTTATTTCAAAAGAAGTCTAATGAATTTGCACAAAAATCATCTATCAAAACAACCAACTTGGATCTGGCTAGCTCTAATCATCCTGGTCGCCATCGGCCTTAGATTTTATCGCCTGGAAAACAATGCCCGTTTCATTTGGGACGAGGGGCGGGACATGCTGGCTATTCGCCGGCTAATCGTTAACCGGGATTTAACTCTGTTTGGTCCATATAACGAGATTGATGGCAAAAAAGATTTTTTTGGAGTTTTCCACTACTATTTAATGGCGCCAGCCCTCTGGGCTAGTCACTTTGATCCCATTGGACCAACAATCTTCACCGCTGGTTTGGGTGTAGTCAGCGTTTTACTTCTTTATTTTCTATTGACCCAGTGGACCTCACCACCCAAGGCCCTGCTGGTGACTTGGCTCTACGCCATCAGCCCATTGGTGGTCAAGTACGTTCAGTGGGTCTGGAATCCCAACACCACTCCCTTTTTTGGTTTGCTTTATTTTCTGGCTCTAACTAAACTAGTCAAGTCATCTAGCCGATCACTTGTCTGGAGCGGGCTGGCCGGTCTCTGCTTAGGCCTCTTGTTTCAACTGCACTACTTTACCGCCCCCTTGGTAGTGGTTTTTCTACTGACTTTTTTTGTTTCCAGACGGCAAAAGTCAACCCAGACTGTTCGTTTAAATTGGCCACATCTGTCCCTATTTTTCGCTCTGGCCGTTTTGCCCAACTTGAGTTTTGTGCTGTTTGACTTGACTCACGAGTTTTTCTACACAAAAATTGTTAAAGAAATGTTATTGGCTACCGATGGCAACTCGTATCTCACGTTGACCGGCTGGCGCTTAGTTTGGTATCCAGTTCAATACTCACTGGATATCATCAAAAAACTACTGCAAGTTAATACTGTTTGGGCGGGGATTATCCTGGCTTTTCTGCTCTACCAAATCAAACAGTCCTTTGATAACTTTCGACGGACTCGATTGGTATCGCTAGATTTATGGATAAGCTTAAGCTGGATGGCATTTATTTTGATGACTGATGTCTTTACTTCACTCACCAACGACTATCACAGTGCTTTTCTTTGGTTTGGCTTGCTTTTCCTGTTGGTAGAAAAACTGCCACTTAGAAAAATGACTCTACTGGGAATGGGCTTACTTTCGGTCTTGATGATCATGGGTCATCAACTCAACCGGCCATCAGACTGGTCTCAAAACTTGCCTAAAATCCGAGCCATTTCTCGCGTGATTGCGTTAGATATCAAAGAACATCAAGTAAAACCTGCCAAATTTAACCTGGCGGCTTTTACCGATGCCGACACCAGGGGGATTCGCTATCGTTATTTTCTAGCCAAAGAATATCTTGAACCAAGCGGCATTGATCAGTACGCTCAAGATAAACTAATTTACATTATCACCCCTCATACTGAAACAGAAACCAAACGCAATCCGGCCTGGGAAATTGAAACTGTGATCACTGTGCCCTGGCAGTATTTGGGCGCGGTGGAAGACATCAATGTCTACCGAGCCGAGTTATAGCAAGCTCAAAACCATCCTAACAGAGGCTGTTTGTCACTAGAAGGCAATTTTGGACTGCTGTATGATTAAGTCATTAGAAATAATTGAATTATCCACTTGGGATAATAATTGTGTTGGTGAGAAAAACTGCCTGTGTTTGTCAAACTTAAACAACAATTGTCTAGATTTTTGGTAGGAAAAAAAGGGAAAAACCTGCCAAGGTTGCCGTCTTTTATTAAATTTTCATTCAAAAATCGTCACGCCATTTCAATTCAAAGCCATCAGGGTCAGATTAGGTCTATCTATCAGCAAATTATTAGTGAGGCGTTTTATGCAAAAACAGAAAAACCAATAGTCCAAAAGGCTTTTATTACTTCGGCCGGGGTCTTGGTGTTTTACCATTTGGAGTTAAACCAACAAATTAGGGTTTATTCACTTTTGTTCGAGACAGCCCATCCTCGTCGATTGTTGTGGAAGTTCCCTCGACTCATCCTCAATTTTTCCAACCAGGTGGAAAAGTGGCGGTTTATGCGTCTGGAAAAAATCGAAGGCTATTATCAGGCATTTTGGAGATCACCCACCCTGGGTATTATAATCAAGGTCTATCCCAGTTATCGTTTTACTAGAGAAATAGAGCTAAAACAGTCTCTGCCGCAACTTATAAAGTTTCAACACAACCCCATGATTAAACCCCATGAAAAAAACTCTTGGGAAGCCTTTACCACTTTTAATCCAGCCGCTTTTTATGCGGCCGATAAAGTCCACATTCTCTATCGAGCCCAAGGTCATGATTATGTTTCCCAGATTGGATATGCGACCAGTATTGATGGATTAACTATTGATACCCGACTAGCCAAACCAATTTATCAGCCGACCCAACATTTTGAGGGAACGACTTTGCCCCCTGGCGACCCCTATGGGCCATTTGCTTCCGGCGGAGGTTGTGGTGGCGTGGAAGATCCCAGAACCACCATCATCCATGATCGAGTTTACATGACATATGTGGCCTACAACGGTTGGCATGCTCCCAGAATTGCTTTAACCTCGATTTTATTGACAGATTTTCTCAATCATAATTTCCTGTGGGAAAGACCGGTCTTGATCTCTCCACCGGGAGTGATTGATAAAAGCGCCTGTCTTTTCCCGGAAAAAATAAGGGGCAAGTACGCGATTATGCATCGAGTTTTCCCCAATATTCTCATAGACTACGTTGATAATCTTAATTTTACCGGTTCAAATTTTCTAGAAGGCGAGTTTAGAATTGAGCCTCGATCCAGAGATTGGTGGGATAGCAGAAAAATCGGGGCCGGCGCGCCTCCCATCAGAACCGATGAAGGTTGGTTGTTGATCTATCAAGCGGTTGATGACAAAGATGCCAGCGAGTATAAAGTCGGAGCTATGCTGTTGGACATTAATGATCCCACTAAAATCTTGTATCGTTCTCAACAACCGGTCCTTCTCCCCAGGGAAGATTACGAAAAATTTGGTTTTAAAGCCGGCGTGGTTTACCCCTGTGGCGCAGTCGTCAAAGATGGAACTTTGTTTGTTTACTACGGCGGAGCCGATTCTTATGTTTGCGTGGCGGTGGCTAATCTTGAAAAATTCATTGGAGAATTAAAAAATACTGGGGTTAACCATTTGGACGCAACTATGCTACAAATGAGTGAGGACTAAATAGACTTCTTTTGAAATAAGAAACGAGTTAATTATGAATAGATTTTATAGCACCTAAAAAACAGCAGGAAATCTAGTATATGACCAGTAAAATCATCGCTCAACGTTGCCCAGAAAATCCTCTGCTCTCTCCCGATCCCCACTCTCCTTGGGAGGGCAGGGCTGTTTATAACGCCTCGGTGGTCAAAGATGAGACCGGTTACAGTTTTGTCTATCGGGCCGAGTCAATTCTGCAAGACTACGCAAACCAACAACTGCACCTATCGACCATTGGCGTGGCGCAGAGTCTGGACGGCCAAAAAATCACCCATAGGCGTCAATTAATTATTCCAGAAAAACCTTGGGAAAAATTTGGCTGTGAAGATCCGCGGGTAACAAAAATCGAGAATCAATACGTCATTTTATATACTGCTCTATCGGCTTATCCCCCCGATGCGCAGAGTATTAAGGTGGCAGTTGCCTTAAGTAGCGATCTCAAGACCATCAAAGAAAAACACTTAGTCACTCCATTTAACGCCAAAGCCGCCGTTTTGTTTCCAGAGAAAATAGGTGGCCAGTACATAGTGATCATGACCGTGGATACCGATCAGCCTCCAGCCAAGATCGCTCTGGCCCGACTTGATAATCTGGCCCAGCTCTGGGATCAAAAATTCTGGTATCGGTGGTATCACCAAATAGAAAAACATCAGCTCAAAATCACCAGATTCAACACGGACCAGATTGAAGTGGGAGCGGCGCCGGTCAAGACAAAGAATGGCTGGGTGCTGGTATATGCTCATATTCAAAATTACAATCAACCGGATCACAAAATCTTTGGGATAGAAGCGGTTTTACTGGATATCAAGGATCCTCAAAAAATAGTCGGTCGCACCGAACAGCCCTTTTTAACTCCAGATCTGGAGTATGAACAAAGAGGAGTGGTGCCCAATGTCATCTTTCCCTCCGGGGCCATTGCCACAGAAGACGCACTGATGGTCTACTATGGGGCGGCAGATACCACTGTCTGTCTGGCTAGACTTAAACTTAACCCATTCTTAAGTTACATGAAACAAACCCCATATCGAGATATCCTCAAGTTGGTGAGATATCACAAAAATCCGGTTCTTGAACCAGTCAAAACGGAAGCTTGGAGAGCTCAAGCCGTCTTTAATTCAGCGGCAATTTTTGAAGCAGGTCAAGTCCATTTGTTGTATCGGGCTATGTCGCTGGACAACACCTCCACCATCGGCTGGGCGGCCAGTCAGAATGGTTTTGATTTTCCCGAGGAGAGTCACGAACCGGTCTATGTGCCTCGGATAGACCATGAACTTAAGAAATCTGCCAATTTGTTTTCCGGCTGTGAAGATCCGCGAGTGACCAAGCTGGGTGATCGGTTTTATATGTTCTATACGGCTTATGATGGCTGGCGACCACCGCAGGTGGCCTTAACCAGTATTAAGGTCGAAGATTTTCTAGCCAAAAACTGGATCTGGACGGAACCTATTCTTATTTCTGATCCGGAAATAGACAACAAGAACGCTTGCCTCTTCCCCGAAAAAATAAACGGCAAGTATGTTATTTTGCACCGAGTGGCGGGCCAAGAAATTGCCATTGATCTGCTGGATGACCTTAAGTTTAAAAAACAAACCTGGCTGGAAAAAGAAGGCTCCATTAGTCCCAGACCAGGGTTTTGGGACAGCGCCAAAATTGGCATTGCCGGACCGCCACTCAAAACCAGCAAGGGCTGGTTGCTTATTTATCACGGCGTCAGTGACAGGGATAAAAATTATCGTTTGGGATATGTCATTCTAGACTTGGCAGATCCTTTCAAAATTTTGTATCGCTCCCCCTTTCCTATGCTGGAACCAGTCAAGGAGTACGAAAAAATAGGCATTGTCAACAACGTGGTTTTTTCCTGCGGAGCGGTTGAAAAAGATGGCCAGCTATTTGTTTACTACGGTGGCGCCGACAAAGTCATCGGTGTGGCGACAGCCTCGATGGATGAGGTGGTAGGAGTTATTTAGATGTATTAAATTTCTACTTGTGGCTCCCAATTATATTTTTTTGGGTCAAAACCTTGACCGCAGGTGGTTTCCAAAAGAGCAGTTAAGACTTGATATGGATCAGCATTAGCCGCTGGGCGCCGATCTTCTAAATAACCACGTTTTGCATGAGCGGTCATGGCTGGAATCCGGATCGAAGCACCTCGGTCGGAAACTCCATATCGAAATTGATGGATACTGCAAGTTTCATGTTGACCAATTAATCTTTTATCATTGTCTGCTCCATATATAGCTATGTGCTGTTTATGAAACTTACCTAGTTTTTTGCAGGCAGTTTCAATAACTTTCAATCCACCTTTGGCCCGCATGGCTTTAGTCGAAAAATTAGTATGACCGCCAGCTCCATTCCAATCTCCAGGCATGGGTTTGGGATCAAGTTTGGCATAAACATTGTGGTTTTCCCCCAATCGATAGAGTAGCCAGCGTGCTAACCAAAGCTGATCAGCTAATTCTAGTGGTGGTAGTGGTCCAAGTTGAAACTCCCATTGTGACGGCATGACTTCTGCATTGACTCCATAAACAGCAATACCAGCTTTAAGACAGGACTGCAGATGATCCTCAGTCACTGGCCGACCATAAACTTCATCGATGCCAATCCCGCAATAGTAACGACCTTGGGGATGGGGAAAACCATACTCTGGCCAACCTAAGGGACGATTCTTGCAATACAAAGTGTATTCTTGCTCAAATCCAAACCAAGGTTCTTGTTTTTGATACTTGGTGGCCACTTTTTTAAGGACTGCCCTGGTATTGGTCGGATGTGATGTGCCATCTGAATTGAGCACTTCACACATAACTAAAATATCAGAATTACCCCTGACAGGATCGGATACAAAATAGACGGGATGCAAAAGACAATCAGAAAAATTTCCCTCAGCTTGATTGGTACTTGAGCCATCAAAACTCCACAAAGGAATGTCTGCAACCCGCTTAATTGGGCCAGGAATTATTTTAGATTTAGAACGAAGCTTGGCAGTAGGTTTAACGTTATCCATCCAAATGTATTCGGCAATGATGCTAGTTTTTTTCATATGGCGGAGGTGACAAGAAAAGTGAGCTTGTCGAACCGTGCGGAGGTGACAGGATTCGAACCTGCGAAGCCGTGAGGCTCATGCTTTCCAAGCATGTGCAATTGACCACTATGCGACACCTCCTATAAGCTTCAATTATACCCCAAGTTTCCAGGTGCTGATCTTACTTGTCATTCACCAATTGTTTAACCGCATCCACCAGTTGCAAGTTGTTAAAGTAACCCAGTAGCTCTGTTTGCCAGCCTGGCTTGGTCACATCCACATTGGGCGCCACCCCCGCCCCCTCAATTGGCTGACCGTTCTCATCCAAAGTCAAGCTGTGAACCAGAAAGACAGAATATTTAATAGCTTGAGAAATTTGCTTTTCCAGAGGAAAAACCCGCTCCACCGTTCCCCAGCCCTTGGTGGTCCAACCCACTAAGACGCCTACTCCATACTTCTTCAAAGTAGCCGCCATGACTTCGGCCGAAGATTGAGTTTGAGCATCAATGAGGACGACCACTTGTTTAAAGTTGGCGATCTGCTCGATCCGATCAGTCACTGTCTTGAAATCCGACGTTTCCCCCCGCGAAAAAAACTGATAGGCATACTGCCCCTTGCCAATAAACGGCCCCAAAAAGTAGGGCAAACCATCGATGGCGCCACCCACATTTGCCTGCAGATCCAACACTAAAGCCTGGGCATGATTATCCGCCGGCATCTTTTTTAAGATACTGGCCAAATCTTCAACCGTGGTGGGTGAGAACTTGCCAATCTTGATGTAATAAACTTGCGGTGACAGCGACTTACCCAGAATAGTCGGCTCAACCTTGGTTTGGGCGTATCGCTCCCGACTGACCTCATCCCCCACTGCCTGATATGCCCGCTCCACTTGGGCCAACTGTTGGGTTTTTTCATTTTCATCAGCCACCGTTTGTTCGATCTGCTCTTTTTTCTGCTGATAAGCCGTCGTGATTGCCCCAGCTGTGGCTGTATCAATTGTACCTAGTGTCTCAAAAAGATTAGTGGTCGGGTCAACGTTATCGACTGTATTCTGGAGAGCTGTTTCATCCCCTTGGGAGTAAAGCCGACTTCGGCCAAAAGGCTGAAGATTCTGCAGTACCAAATCAAGAGTTTGGGCGATGAGTTGAGGGTGATCTTTGTCCGGTTGATTCCCAACCAGTGATTCTACCAGCTTGGCCAAACCAGCTCGATTTTTTTCTTTAAGCTGAGGCTGTGAACCATAAACTCTGGAGAGCGATTGAAAAAATAGATCGCTTAACTGCTCATCCGACATAGCTTGCCAATAGTGCTGGTTAATTAATCCATAGGCTTCTTCTATAAAAGCGACCTCGGCCACCGAGCTGTAACTCACCGCCTCCTGGGAGGTGGCCATTTGACTGTTCAAATACTTGAACTTATACCAATACCCGCCGACCGTCAGACTAGCCAGCAATAAGAAAATTAAAACAAACCGCCAACCGGGTCGAGTCAATCTAATTTTCATAGAGCACCAGTTTATCATGTGTTGATTTCACTCGCTCAACTTTGGCAGTTTTTTTTCAAGTCCAGTCATCCACTTTCACTCGCCGAATTAATCGGAGTTTGGTCACTAACTCATCTTCGCACCCATTCCAGTCATCCTCGCGTTGTCCTGGGTTGCACTAGGGTCGTCATCCTCGCGCTTTGTCCGTCATCCTCGCGCCAGCGGAGATCCAGGGGGTCTGTCATCCTCGCGCTTTGTCCGTCATCCTCGCGCCAGCGGGGATCCAGGAATGGGTGGTTAACCCTGGATTCCCCCCGCAGGGCGGGGAGAATTACAAAGTGTGAGAAAAGGATGACAGGGCGTGGCAGGAGAATGAGGATACGGTTTGGCAAAAGTTCCTCTGACAAAACAGCAATTATTTGTCATAATAGATGCTTATAAGAAATCAAGCATCGGGAGCATTAGAGTTGTCAATTCCCCAAACACCAGAGCAAACTATTAGAGAAGCTGTTGACGAATTTGCTTGGGATACTTGTGATTTAGATGAAAACAATATTTTGTCTCACCTTGACAGTTTCTACCAACGATTTGAAAAATATGGTATACCAAAGACTCAAGAATTATACGCAGTGATGAAACAATCTTTTTCTCTAACTCGCCGTGTCTATGACAAGCTTTATCCAAATGGTGAAATGATTTATCATAACGCCGACCATGCTTGTTTGACAGCATGCGCTACAGCAAAGCTATTTTTAGGTTGGTGGAGTATCGAAAACAAAGAAAATGGCCACAAGTTTTCCATGAACGAATTTAGATCTATTGTGCTTGTTGCCGGTCTTCACGAATTTAATGATTGGTGGAAAAGACCTGGGAATATTGATTCAGTGGTATTTGATACCAGGCGCCGAGAGACGATTGAAATTATTAATGCCGATTTAACAGCTAGGGGTATTTCTGCTTTAGATTTGGAAAAACTATTATGTTTAAACTCTTTCGTTCTCCCATCCACAGAAGCTGTGGCTCAAGCCATGGGCCTTCAAGCACCAGAATTTCTTCAACCCAATGGCAAAAGTTGTTTGTCACAGGATTCGGAGACTCTTCAAGCCTACGATGCAATTTTGGCTGGAGCTGATTATATTGCACAACTTTTTAATAAAAAATATTTGGACATTGTGGAACTGAGTCAAGAAAGAGGCGCCCCTCTGGGACCAGCGGTATTAGGAGATGAGATGAATAGTTTTTGGAAAGAAGCTGGGGAAAAATGGTTGTTAGAAAATGAAAAACTGTCCAAAGGCGCAGGATTATCCATCTCTAATAAGTTTTTAAATATGGCTATACCTATAATTGAGGCTGTTAAACCCTACTACATCGCTTTTTTTGGTAATCGGGCGAGTAACTCATTGAGAAGGCAAATAGCTTATCTTAAGATTATTGCCCAAGCAACAAATGGGCACCCAGTCGTCTCTTCTTAATTAGAACATGAACACCCACATCTCTTGTCTCAAGTAAGCTAGTCGCTCCCTCAACTGGTTCAGGCTCGGGTGGCTGTTTAATTTTACAAAAGCTTGAATTCATCAGGAATAAAAGGCAGGGTGTTTGGTGTAATGACAAAGGATGATAAAAAGTTTGTTTGAAAAGGATTTTGGATGGTTGGTGTGTTCATAAAATCAGTCTATTATTAGTCTAGTAAATGGTCTAAT
>JAHIVK010000020.1 GCA_018816385.1 Patescibacteria group bacterium | reverse complement strand
TCGCCCACTTCCTGAGCAGTTAAACCACAAGTATTGAGTTCTTCGCCAGTGATGGGATACCAGGTATCTTCTAATGTGGCTGCCACATCAACCTCAATCCCATCCAGGGTTTCTCCAACTAGTCTTTGAAAACCTACAAAATCAACTGTCACTGCATAATTAATGGGCAAACCTATAACTGTTGCAACCAGTTGTTTCATAACTTGCATACCAGTTTCAAGACCACCTGAATTGGTCAAACCGGCGTTAATTTTAGTACCTCCATCTGTTGTACTGATCCACAGATCGCGAGGAATACTAATCAAGGCCACTTGAGAATTTTCGATATCTACCCAGAGTACTTGAATCACATCCGCCAGCATACCTCCAGAATGACCCGGTCCGCCATATCCAGCCAGTAAAACTCCGACTTGCTTGGTATTTTCATCAATCGGAGGCAGAGGAGTTAGAGAAACAACTTCAAGTTCAGATGTTTGATTAGAATGGTTTATTTCTCCCACCAGTTGGCCTTTGATAACTATAGTGACAACAATTGATCCGGCCAGAGCCAGAACCAAACATAACCACCACCACCGCTTGAGTAATGATGGCCAAGTGTTGTATATATTTTGGATTGTTTGCCACATGATAACAATGTCTGATGATTGTCAGAACAAAAAAATTTTCAATACCTTATCCATACCTTATCCATTAATTGATTTGTTTTATGTTTTTACAAGCCTATTGTACCTCATGCAATAAAACAGCCTCATAAAAACTGGATTCCCCCCGCCTGGGCGGGGAGAATGACAATTGGTGGAGGGGAATGACAACCCACTTGTCATCCTCGCGTAGCGGAGATCCAATCTTAAAGATATTTATCAATCATAACTTTGATTTGCTCGATAGGTAAAGCTCCAGGAATTAACTCTTGAACTCCATTTGCAGTTACAATCAAAGTACCAGGTGTGCCACTAATGCCAGCCGAATTAGCTGTGTCAAACATAGCTTGAACTGTGTCTTTCATTTGATCACCATTCAAACAAGTTTTAACTGCCGACTGGCTGACACCAATTTCCCCGGCCAAAGCTGGCATATCGGCAATGGCTATGCCTGTGCCACTGGAATCAGTTCTGGAATAATAGAGATCACTGAATTTCCAAAAGGCTTCGTTGCCACCAATACTGGCCACACACTCAGCCGCTTCTGCAGCTTTTTGGGCATTGGCATGGAAAGACAAGGGATAATGACGGTAAACCCAAGCTACATCAGATCCGTATTCTTCCACAACCTGTTGCATGGTGGTGTGAAATTTTTCGCAATATGGACACTCGTAATCGGAGTATTCAACCAGCATGACTTTAGCGTTGAGATTGCCTCTAATATGATCGTCTGCAGTCACTGCCGGCATGTTGGCTAAGACTTCGGCTGGAGGACCCTGGGGAGCTGTGGGTTGATCGGCCGCAGCTTGAGGTTGAGCCACTGTCGGAGAAGTGCCACCTTCTAACATTTTGGCTTTTTGCCACAAAGAGCCACCCATAAAGCCACCCACTAAGATGAGAATAGCTACCACATATAAAGCAAAGTTTTGGGAAATTGATTCCTTTAAACTTGCAAAAGAAAAAGGATTAGCTGACATGATTGACCTTTCAATAGACTTGTAGCGAAATAAGAAACGAGTTAATTATATTATAGATTTTATAGCATTTTAGTTGATTTTGATGACGATAGTAGCCATGAGCTACTTGAGGAAGAAAAAGCATCTAAAATGCATAAAAGATAGTATAAGTAACCGTTTCCTTTATTTTGCTACAAGTCTAAATTAAATATATACATGTATTATGCCACATCAATCAAGCGTGGCTCCTAAGTTAGGTTACAACTGTACTGCTTAATGGCTAATTACTCAAGACTCAAAAGTGATACACTAAAGAGTATGCCCGAAAGATCAGAGCCAACTATCAGCAAAGAAAATAAGTTAAGTTCGATGCTAGGGCTTTTTTCTATCACCAGTTTGATTGCTTTAATCATAGTTGGTTGGCTGGTTTTTGAATTTTTTAGTGGTGGTATGTATCGATTTTATGCTAGTGCTTTATTTACTTTTTATGGTTTGACCAAACACATGTGGGTGGCGGTAATGATGTTGGGGGTGTTTCAGACTTTAATCTTAATTCCCGTGCGTATCATTCGGGTTCAGCGCCAAAATAATATTAAGGAGTTTCAGAAATCTATTACCAAAACTGGAGATAGCACCTTTCAAGTCCGGAAACTTCACCAAAAACTCAAAATTGGAGATAAAACCTTCTCATTTTATTTAGTTGATTTTGTAATTCAGCTTTTGACATTTATCACCATGGGGCGGCTATTTTTGACCGATTTTTATGCACAAAAATTATTACCCAGTCGATTGTATGGCTTCGTGCCATATCCAGAGTACCCCATTCAATCAACTTGGTTTAAACTACCATATTTATCTGTGACTCAAACTATCAACTTGGGATTAAAATGGGTGCTGATTGGTTGGGCAGTCATAGTGGGTCTTTACATGATAATTTTGTTTGTGAGAAAAACCGTGCGCCGGTATCAAGCTAAACATGCCAACAGCTCAACCCCCAAGATACTGACTAAGTATACTGGTGGCTCGGTAGTGATTATTATGTTGATTGTTTGGTATTTGTTAACTCATCTGCCAACCGGAGTGGAATTTAAGATTTTTACGGGTGATGTGAGTGTGCCTAATCGAACTTTAAACACCATTACGGCTTTTTCTACTTTTTTCCTTCTGCTTTGGTTTGCGGTGCCTAAAATAGTTCGAACAGGTCGATTAGCTGTTCAAAAAGGTATTCCTGTGGAGAGTGTGGAAACAACTCAAAAACAAATGTTTAAAGATTCGGTATTTTCGGCAATTCTGATTGGTTTGGGTGCCTACTTTATTACCAATCATATTCCTTCGGCGTTTGAGTTGTCTATTTTTACTTTGGAAATTATTTCACTGTCATCACCATTTACACTGGATAAAATGATTCTCAAACATCAGGCCAAACAAGCTCCAGAACCAGAACCTGATGTTGATGACTTCACACCTTCAACTTGACAGATAATTTTTCTTTAGTTAGAATATATGACACAGTATGACAGTGGATTAGGATTAGGATTAGGATTAGGATTAGGATTAGAACTAGATAAAATAGACTTTCTGCGAAATAAAAAACTATGAGAAATCGGGCCCGTTTAACCATTACCTTGCCTTCCATCATGCTTCATCAGATCGATCAAGCAGGTCAACGGTTGGGAGTCAATAATCGCTCTCACGCCATTGAGAAGTTGATCTCAATCAGTCTTCAATCCAGGATTTCGACGGCAGTTATTTTGGCCGGTGGTCGTTCTTCAAAACAGTTAGCTCCCTTCAAGAAGATTGGGGGTCAATACTTATTTGTGATTATGATTAATCAACTTAAGAAGTATGGTTTTGACCGGATTGTGGTGTGTTTACCCAAGGAACGTCATGGTCAATTTGTCCAAACCTTTGGCCATGGAGATGGATTGGGTGTGAACATTGAGTATTCGGTTGAGGTGCGCTCACTGGGTACAGCCGGAGCTATCAAAATGGCTGGTGAGTTACTTAAAAATGAACCATTTTTAGTTCTCCATGGTGATATTTTAACCAACATGAATCTCCAAGATTTTGTGGAGTTTCATACTGATGAACAGATGCCTGCTACTATTGCGGTTAAGCCTAGGGTGGGTGAACGCAAGTATGGCCAAGTTTTTATGCAGGGCAATAAGATTGTCAAGTTTTTAAAAGTTGGTACAGATCAAGGCATTAGTATTATTAATACGGGTATCTATCTAATTAATCCTATAGTTTTAAATATGGTGGCTTATGGTCGGCCAGCGCTTTTGGAAAAAGACATTTTTCCAGTTTTGGCAGAAAGAGATAAATTAAGCGCTTTTATTTTCCAAGGTTTGTGGTTTGATCTGTCTAATCCTGAGCAGTTGGAGGAAGCCGAAAAACGTTGGGTGAGTTAATCGGGTCTAGAGTAGACTTGTCGCGAAATAAGGGAAACGGTTACTTACGACATCTTTTATGCATTTTCATTGTTTCTTCTTCCTTAAGTAGTATTGGCTACTATCGTCATCAGAATCAACGAAAATGCTATAAAATCTATCCATAATTAGCTCGTTTCTTATTTCGCGACAAGTCTAGTGTTATGATTAAAGCATGACTCCAGACTCGATTCAGCCAAAAGTTTCTTGCCAGCCGTTTTCCGAAAGTTACCCCAGGAAAAAAGTCGACCAAACTGGGCCCCTGGTTTTACTGATTCTGGACGGTTGGGGAATTGGTCCTGATTATCCCGGCAATGCTATTATCAACGCTCCGACTCCCAATATGAATCGACTTTGGATGTCTTATCCCCATACTCAGTTAACTGCTAGCGGCGAAGCGGTAGGGTTACCAGCTGGAGTGCCGGGTAATAGCGAAACTGGTCACGTTAACATGGGGGCCGGTAGTATTGTTTTTCAAGATTTACCCAGGATTAATGCCTCAATTGCTGATGGTTCATTTATGAAGAATCCAGCCTTTATCAATGCTATTAATCATGCCAAACAAAATAACTCCACACTTCATTTGTTGGGTTTGATTGGTAGTGGCTATGTTCATTCAAGTATTGATCACTTGTTTGGACTTTTAAACACTTGCAAACAGCATCAACTGGATAAAGTTTTGATTCATGGCTTTACTGATGGGAGGGATTCACCACCCACGGCTGGCATTAATCAAGTCAAGCGGATAATGGATAAATGCCAGGAATTGGGGGTGGGACAGTTGGCGACACTATGTGGTCGGTTTTTCGCATTGGACCGGGATAAACAATGGGATCGAATTGAGCAAGCCTATGATTCATTAACTATTGGTACCGGAACTTGCACTCAGGATCCGATTGGAGCCATGGAAGCTCAATATGCCTCTGGAGTCACAGATGAACACTTAGCCCCAATTATTGTCTGCGGTCAGGATAATCAGCCAAAAACCATCAATGATAATGATGCCGTGATTTTTTATAACTTTAGAGTTGATCGGCCCCGTGAGTTGTGTCGAGCCTTTGTGCTACCCGATTTTGAAAAAGGTGTCAAGGACGAGGACTATGATCCTTTTTGGGAAAAATACCACAAAACAAGTTTGCAAACCCATGAGTTGAGTCTGACATTTCAAAGAAAAAAGATTGTCCATAATCTTTACTTTACCACCATGACCACCTATGAGGCTCAACTGCCTGTGGACGTAGCCTTTCCCAAGCAGAAAATCAAAGAAAATATTGGTCAAATTCTATCCCTACATGGGGTCAGGCAACTCAGAATTACCGAAACAGAAAAAGAAAGAATGGTGACTTACTACATGAACGGCCAACAAAAAGATGCTCATCCTGGTGAGGATTGGATCATTTATCCTTCAACGGGATCTGAGTCTTATGATCAAACTCCAGCCATGAGAGCTAGAGAAATCGCTCAAGGTATGGAAAACGAATTAAATCTGGATCACTACGATGCGATAATTGCCAACATCTGCAATGGTGACATGATTGGTCATACGGGGAATTTGAGTGCAGGTCTAGAGGCTTGTCGAATAGTAGACGAAGTTGTGGCTAAAATTGTGGTTCAAGTTTTGGCCAAAAATGGCACAGTTTTAATTACAGCTGATCACGGCAATGTGGAAGAGATGATTAATTTGGCCACTGGTGAAATTGACACAGAACATAGTAGTTTTCCAGTGCCTTTTATTGTCATTAACAAGCAATATCAGGGTCAGCCCCGAATGTTGCCGACTGGGATTTTGGCTGATATTGTACCCACAATATTACACCTGATGAAGTTACCTAAGCCCGATGGTATTTCGGGGCGGAACTTGTTTTTACTTAGGGATATATAGCTGACGCAAATCCTGCTAGTGCTGGGTCTGTCTCTGGATTCCCCCCGCAGTGCGGGGAGAATGACAATGCACGGGCATAAGAATGACGATGAACTCGTTTTTTATTTCGGTGTAAGTTTAAAGTCAGATTGGTTGCTATAATAAGCTTGTCGTGAAATATTATTCGTCGGTCCAAATGGACTTTTTGCGAGATAGACTTCTTGCGAAATAAGAAACGAGTTAATTATGCCAGATAAATTTGCCGCCACTTGGGTTTCCCACTCCTCGATCAAGGACTATTTAGCTTGTCCTCGAGCCTACTTTTTAAAGAATATCTACAAAGATCTCAGAACTGGTCACAAGGTTCAGATCATTGCTCCAGCCTTAACTTTGGGACAGGTGGTTCACCAAGTTTTGGAAGAGTTGTCTGTCAAATCACTGGAGGATAGATTTAAAAACTCTTTAGTAGCTAGGTTTGAAGAATTATGGCTGGATGTGACCGGTAAACAGGGTGGGTTTAGATCAGAGTCTCAGGAACTTAAGTTTAAAGAACGAGGCAGACAGATGTTGCAAAAAGTCATGCAAAACCCCGGACCTCTCAAGCAATTGGCGGTCAAGATTAAAGAAGAACTGCCATTTTATTGGTTAAGTCCAGAGGATGAAATAATTCTGTGTGGCAAAATTGATTGGTTGGAGTACTTGCCGGATACTAACAGTGTCCAGATTATTGATTTTAAAACCAGTCTCAGGGAAGAAAGTAGCGATTCTCTACAACTGCCCATCTATTTGCTGTTGGTGACTAATACTCAGCAAAGGCAAGTTTCCGGTTTAAGCTATTGGTACTTGGAACTGGCTGATGCACCCCAATCTCAAACTATGCCAGACCATGATCAATCAAGAGGTAAAATTATGGAGATGGCCAAAAAGATTA
>JAHIVK010000019.1 GCA_018816385.1 Patescibacteria group bacterium | reverse complement strand
TTGCCCATAGTGACAGTTATGCTATAGTTACTACAATATAATTTTTTGATTGTCTAATAATTTTGTAATGTTATACTTATTTATATAATATTAAGTTACAATGCTATTTGCATCTGGTGACACGTATGCTCTAGTCACCCCTTATCTGAAAAAACTTTTGCGAAATCACCTCTTAGAAAGTATCTAGGAATTGATCAAAAACACAACATTTTTTTCATAGCAAAAAAACACCTCGAAAAACCCCAAAAACCTCACCAAATCAAACACACCTACAAAAATACCGATGCTCTTTAAAAAACACCCTTCAATCAATCTTCCTTCAAATACTTATACAGCGTAGTCTTACCAACACCAAGCTTATCACAAACCTCTTTCACAGAAAGATTTCTATCATCCATTAAAGCTTTAGCCATCTTAATCTTGTGCTTATCCATAGCTTTAGGTCTGCCACCAAGCCTACCTCTTGTTCGTGCTGCCTTTAATCCTGCCATAGTACGTTCTTTAATAATATCATGCTCGAACTCAGCCAGTGAAGCAAAGATATGAAATATCAATTTGCCTCCATTAGTCGTTGTATCAATCTTTTCTTGTATCGAAGCAAAGCCAATGTTCCTTTCAGATAATTTATTGGCAAGTTCAACCAAATGCTTAAGTGACCTACCAAGCCTATCAAGTTTCCATATAACTAATACATCCCCTGACCTTGCATATTCAAGAGCTTCATCAAGTCCTGCCCTCTCTGCATTTGCTCCTGAAGATACATCGTGAAATATACGCTCACAGCCTTCCGCCATCAGTGCATCAATCTGAAGATATACACTTTGGTCATTGGTTGAAACCCTCGCATAACCGATTTTCATAATTTTACCTTCCGTTAACTCATTAAATATGTATTATATAAGAACATTGATTTACAAATAAGTATTTGAACCAAAAAATAAGATTTTCGGCAGGTTTTTGAAATAAGTTTAAGATGTACGCTAAACGATGGATATATGAACAGATAGCCTTACGTGGTAAGCCTATTCAGCATTAATCTCGTCATTGCCAAGTAACAAAAGCTTTCACCACTTTTAGGATGGCTTTCGTAGTCTTTACTCAGCCTTCTGTTGTTAATAAGCCATGAAAAGGTACGCTCAACAATCCATCGCCACTTAACTATTTTGAATTTTCTAAGCTCATCCGCTTTATTCATGTTACAAGTCTTTGTATAGTCTTTAATATCAAACAAGTTAAGCTGTAATTTATCTGCTTTTGTTTTCTGATACTTCTTTGGGACATATCCTTTGTATTTAATGCTTTTTACAATCTCAAGTGTAATGTCATAATTGCTTTTCAACCAGCGTTTGAAGTCACCTTGATAACCACCATCAGCCCATATCCTTGATAAATACTGATATTGTTCTGCATTTAATTCGAATAATTCTTTTGCACCAGTTATATCACTCTTGTTAGCAGCGTGAATATTGACTGATAGAAGTAATCCAAGAACATCAACTAAGATTTGCCTTTTCCTTCCACCGATTTTCTTGCCACCATCATAGCCTTTTTCTGTTCTGCACTGAGCTGATTTCACGCTTTGACTGTCTATTATTGCTGCACTTGCATCGGGGTCACGTCCAGCCATTACTCTGACTTGTTTTCTGAGTTCATCATTGAATTGTTTCCAAGTACCATCCTTTGTCCACTTGTCAAAGTAGTACCAAAGAGTTGATTTTTTGGGGTAATCTTTGGGAATATAGTCCCATTGGCAGCCTGTACGAGTCATGTATAGAAGCCCATTTATAACTTCTCGCATGTTCACTTCCCTCTTTCTACCTCGCTTGTAAACCGGTATCAGAGGCTTTATTATCTCCCATTCTTTATCCGTTAAGTCACACGGATATGTCCTTCCTTCTTGCATGCGGAATTTATAGGAATTTGTGAAGAAAAACTTTAGCAAATTTTATTTTATCGGTTAAATATGAATTCCTAGATAGGCTCTAAAAAATGCAAAAAACTTGCTCATTAATCAGTCAACACAGAAAAAGATTTTGGATAAAAAGCAAACTCTAATAAATAAAGCATCGACACAAAAGTCAAAGCTTCCTGTGAAGGTTTATCAACGAAATTACAAACCTCAACAACTAATGT
>JAHIVK010000018.1 GCA_018816385.1 Patescibacteria group bacterium | reverse complement strand
CATGCACTAGGCGGGTGCAGAGCACTCGCCGTCGCGAATTGCTCCTCGCTTCTGCTCGTCGCTTTCTTCATCCTCAAGCCGAATTCCATAAACAAATACACCCTTGCGGGTGTATTATTTATGGATCCCGGACTAGGATTCGAACCTAGGATAACAGGTTCAGAGCCTGTTGTGATGCCACTTCACTATCCGGGATTAATACCTGGTATTCTAGCAAATTATTGGTGAATTATCATCTAACGATCAATGTGTGTTAAGAATTTGGATTAATTAATTGAAGCACTTTTTCATATAATGGCTTTAAATCTTCTCTAACAACCTGCCAGACTACATTAATATCCACATCACTTTGTTTGTCGAAAGTATTTTAAGCATATGAGCCAAATAAAGCAGCTTTAGCGACTCCGTATTTTTTTAAAACTGGTAAAGATTTTTTTATGATTGGTTGCATACTAAAAGTATAAATCAATTTTTAACGAATGCACATATTAACTTGACCACATCGACAAAAACTGGGGAAACTATAAGTATATCAAAACATATCAAACAAATCCAGGCTTGTTTCGGATTAAAGTCTGCCATATACTGCTCGTTTTGATATGAAAAACCTGCTCCTGGTGGAAAATGATTCCCCTTTAGCCCATAGTATTTGCCAGTCTTTAGCTCAACCTGACATCAGTATTTATACTGTGGCTTCACTTTCTGCGGCCTACGATTTACTTGAGAAGATGCCTTTTCGTTTAGCCATTATTGATCGGATTCTAGATGATGGCGATGGCATGGAACTAGTAGAGTATTTGACTCAAGATGCGCCAGACATCAGCGTCTTGGTCATTTCCCAGAAATCAGCCCAGATCGAACGCATCAAAGGCATGAGGGCCGGGGCAATTGATTACTTAACTAAACCGTTGGAAATAGAAGAACTTAGATTAAAGATCAAAAAACTCTTGAGACTACGACTTCAGAATCCGACTAACGTCATTAAATTGGGTCAACTGAATCTGGATTTAAATTCAGGCATTTTGACATTTGGAGCAGAGTCTAAACAACTTCGCAAAAGAGAAACAGAGCTATTAACGTGTTTAATGGCTCATCCCAATCAAGTCATGTCTCGAGACCAGTTGATTACTCATGTTTGGGGATCATTAAGTGATCAACCACTCTATTCGACCTTAGATGTCTATATTAGACGAATCAGAATCAAACTTGGTGCCATTTCATCAACTCTAAAAACCATTCGGGGTTTTGGTTACATGCTTAAAACCAACTCAGTTCACTAAGAGATTTGTTGTAAAAAAATGGACAATGGCTACCTAAGAGGGTGTCATCCTCGCGCCCACGACTTGTCGGGGCTAGCGGGGATCCAGTGGATTCCCCCCCGCTTGGGCGGAGGAGAATGACAAACACCAGAGGGGAATGACGATGAAACTCATATTTTTTTTGGTAAGATCATGGAAACTCGAGTTCCCCGGCCCAGCACACTATCCAATTTAAAACTTCCCTTAAAGTTACTTTCAACTATCTGTTTGGCAAATGGCAAACCGATGCCTTTTTGACCCTTGAATGAAATACCGGGAATAAAAGCGGCTATTTGTTGGATTTTAGTCATACCTTTACCCAGATCGATAATATCAATTCTGATGACAGTTTGATTTTGTTTACAGGCTACCACAATGGGGACGCCGATTAGTTTTTGTGAGTAGGCTTGGATAGCATTGGAAATCAAACAGCTTAAAGCTTCCTGAAATAGTAACTTTGGACCAGTTACCCGATATCTATTTTGGGATTTGGCTGGAGTAATAGTAATATATAGTCCTCGTTCGCGAAATAAAATTGCCACCTCTTGGGTGGCACGTAACACATCAAACTCTTTGTTTTGAAGAATATTTTTGCCATTGACTAAATCAAGCAATCCTTTCAATTGTTCCAAAGCCACTTTAAGCTGGTGTAAATATCGTTTATTGAGCTTTTTTTCTAAAGATTCACCCAGTAAATTAACAGTTAAGTTTAAGGTGGACAATGGTGTATCTAAAGCATGGCTCAAGACTCGGGCCGAAGTCAAATCTAAAAAATTAAAATACCTAGCATTCTGCGAATGTCCCAAGGAAACTTGGTTTTTCAAAGTAGCCTGAGCCACTTGAACCATTCTGTCCTATAAAACTATATATAGGACTAGCATAGTATATATAACAATATCAAGTTTGTAAAGCCTTAAGTATTAAAAAACATTGATATGAACGCCAAAGCTATATGCAGAACCGACCGTCCCTATATAACACCAGGTTTTTGCCAGTAGTTAAAGTCGCATTAACAGTCCTTGGGTGGGTGGTGATCAGATCGGTATGCTCTGGAGAATCGTTAAAACCCAGTCTTTGCCAATCTCTTTTTTTGAGTAAAGATTGATTACCCAGATAGCATTCGCGATAAGCCATGCCAATAGCCACATGCATATTTCCCTCTGGACCACCCATGTTTTCATCGTAAAGAGTTTCGGCCATGAAATGAGTTATATGGGATAGTCGATTATCGGTTAAAGAAAATTCACCAAGTTGGTTGGCATTTTTGGATTTAAGCATCGAATCTAGAACTGATTGACCAGTTTGAGCAGTTGCTTTAATTACTTTACCTGCTTTGAACTCAAGTCGGACTCCTTGAATTAAATTGCCGTATTTGTAAACAGGTTGATTAAATTCAATCCAGCCCTCGGTTTTTCTAAAGTTGGGTGAAGTAAAGAGTTCAAAACTGGGAATATTGCGATTAGCTCCACCTTTCCAGATTCGATCTGCTCCGAGGCCAATCTTTAAATCCACACCCCTGCCTGTGACGTGAAGACTCTCAATTTGTAGCTGATTAAGTCTTTGCCTGATTGAATCTTGAAGGGTGTTAACTTGGCGCCACTTCTCGATAGGATCAGCATGATCTAAAAAACAAGCCTGAATAATTTGTTGCCAATATTCATTCAAAGTTAAACCTGCAATTTTGGCTTTAGCCTCAACGCCCCAGAGACCCACTGTCCAGGTAAACTTACCCTGAGATTCTTTATCGGTTAACCAGTCTCGATAGGCTTTTTTTGCATCTCGAGATTCTATAATTTTTTTAGGATCGATACTTTCAAGCTCTTGTGGATAAGGATCGGCAATCATGGCGATTGAGTGATCGATTAAATTTGCTCTAGCTTTAAGATATTTACGAGGCATGAATGTTAATTGATCTTGATTAGCCAGTTCAAAAAATTCTTTATCTGTGCCAGTTGGTAGCAGTTTCATTATGGGGTGACCACCAGCTTTGAGAATGGCTGATTGGAGGGGAAGAAATATGGGTTTAGCTACATCGGGAACGGCGCACTGGACTACTTCCCCTGGTTGAATGCCTTCGGTTTGACCTAAAGCAAAATTAACTAACACTTGAGCATACTTGGTTAAAATTTTAGCTGAAGGTTGGTAGATGGGGTTGGTTTGATTCATGAGTTTATTATACTTGTTGGTAGTTGTCACCTGACTTTCGCGAATTAGTGACCCGAGCCCAATTTTTACATTAGACTTGTCGCGAAATAAGGGCAATGGCTACTTATGGCATCTTTTATGCATTTTCTTTGCTTCTTCTTCCTCAAGTAGCTGAGGCTACTATCGTCATCAGAATCAACGAAAATGCTATAAAATCTATCCATAAT
>JAHIVK010000017.1 GCA_018816385.1 Patescibacteria group bacterium | reverse complement strand
GCTACTTATGGCATCTTTTATGCATTTTCTTTGCTTCTTCTTCCTCAAGTAGCTGAGGCTACTATCGTCATCAGAATCAACGAAAATGCTATAAAATCTATCCATAATTAACTCATTTCTTATTTCGCGACAAGTCTAATACCCTTGACATAGTTTATGGAGTCAGTGCGGGTTGAAAGATAGCCGGCGAGCAGTGGCTTTGTGGTCCCGTACCGATTCGATAAATTTCCGTTTTAACCTTTGGACAGCCACCGCAGGGTAAAGTGTTAGTTGTAGCGCAAATTTGGATAGTCACTAACCCACTGGGTTGAACAAAGTGATGAGGTTGGTCTTCGTCAAGTAATAGGCGCATGGTTTTATTCCAGATGGGAGAAGCGCCTGTGACTCCGGAAGCTACATAGCTCATGGGTCGATTATCATTATTACCTACCCAGACACCCACTAATCGATCGCTAGTATAACCGATGGTCCAGTTATCTCTTAAACTATTGGTAGTGCCTGTTTTAACTGCCACTTCTTGGCCTGGAATATAAAGACTAGAAATTGGTCCAAAAGCTGGAGTTCTAGCCTGATTGTCGGATAAAATGTTGGTGATGAGGTAGGCTGTTTGAGCCGACAAAACCCTTTCCTTTTGGCAGAAATTATTAATCACACAAGGGTTTTCGTAAAGAACTTTTCCCTGGTAATTAGTGACTTTGATAATAGGATTGATGGGGACTTTGAATCCGTTTGTAGCAAACACACCATAAGCTGAAGCCATATCCATCATGGTGACTTCGCCTCCACCTAAAGTTAACGATAAACCAAATCGCGATCTGTCTTGCCAAGTAGTGATGCCCAATTTTTGAGCATGATCAATCAAGTTGCTGACGCCTAAGTTAGCTAGTGTCTTAACTGCTGGAATGTTATATGAAGAAGCCAAAGCTTCTCTAAGTGTGACATTGCCGTGGTACTTGGCATCATAATTTCTGGGACTGTACGGAGGACTGCCTGGTATTTGATAGGTGATGGGTGAATCCTGAATAATGGTAGAAGCAGTGTAACCTTTCTCCAGTGCCAGTGAGTAGGTGACAGGTTTGATTGAGCTACCTGGTTGACGGGGTCTAAGTGTGACATTAACCTGACCGTCATTTTTAAAGTCAAAATAATTTGAACTGCCCACCATAGCTAAGACTTCACCAGTTTCAGGATTAGTTACCAACGATGCACCATTACTAACGTTCAACCTTTGGATACGACTGATTTCATCTGCTATAACTTGTTCGGCCTCTTTTTGGAGAGGTAGGTCTAGAGTAGTGATGACCTCTAAGCCATCATTCATTAAAGCTTCCTCTCCAAATTCTTCTGCCAGCAATTTTTTAATGTACATGACGAAGTGAGGAGCTTGGATATCAACCATATCTTGCCTAAAAACAAGTTTGTCATTAGTGGCTAAAATAGATTGATTTTGATTGATCCAGCCATCCTCTACCATCCGTCGCAGAACTTCCTTTTGACGAACTTTAGCCAGTTCTGGATTTGAGCCAAAAGGAGTATAGACAGATGGAGCGGCAGGTAAACCAGCTAACAGGGCTGATTCTGCTAAGCTCAAATTTTGGGCTGATTTACCAAAATATCTTTGAGCCGCCTCTTCAACACCATAAGTCGAACCTCCATAAGAAACTTGGTTTAAGTACATTTCTAATATTTCATCTTTGGAAAAAGTCAACTCAACCATGACTGACAGCAAAGCCTCTTTAATTTTCCTAGTCATAGTTTTCTCATTACTTAGCAGGCGATTTTTAACTAATTGCTGAGTAATGGTTGAACCGCCTTGCAATGATTCAGTTTGAAGATTTGCGCTAAAAGCTCTGACAATGCCACTGACCGAAATACCGTGATGAAGATAAAAATCCTGATCTTCAATAGCGATGGTGGCGCTGATCATAAACGGTGAGATTTGATCTAAAGACACCAAACTCCGATTCTCGTCTTGGTAGATACGATAAAGTACTTGGTTATTTCGGTCCATAATTTTAGTGGTCACAGATTGGGATCGAGTAGTCAGTTCGGTAGGTGAAGGTAAGTCTTTAAATATACCCGTATATCCCAAATAAGTTAAACCAAAAATGGCTGAAGTCACAAAAAGTATGGCAAGAGTTGGTTTGGGATATCGAGTTAAAGCAAAAGTGCAAGGATAAAAGAATGCCTTCACAAATGCTTTAATTTGTGTCCAAATTTGTGGGATAAAAGCAGGAGCTTTTCTGGGTCTGCCCGGTCGTTTTTTTGGTTTGAAACCGGTTACAGTTTTGAATGAAAATCGTTTTATCCAACGCGCCTGCTTTTTATTAATCAATTGAGATTGGATATGTTTAATCCAACTTTTGGCAATTGAATAAATTATTGATTGGGTTGGTGGAGGATAGATTTGACCAGACTTTTGACGAATAATGACCGAGTAATGGTAATTTTTCTGGGCAGTGTAAATAGTGGACGCATATCGGATGAGGTGAGAGTAGATAGCTGTTTGTTTTTCGGCAGTTTTGGGTTTTATTCTACTCATGGCGGGATAATACCACGCGATTCAGGTGGGCTCAAGATGGCAGATGAGGGGTTTTTTGTGTTGTCATTCCCGCGATAGCGGGAATCCAATGGTGGTAGCCCTGGGTTCCTCTCCTTGCGGTCGGAGAATGACGAAATGCGGTCGGAGAATGACAGTTTTCCGTTGTCATCCCCGCCCTGACGTAAGTCAGTCGCGGGGAAATGTCATCCTCCCCGCCCAGGCGGGGGGATCAGAGTTTTTGTTCGATCACTTCCCAAAGTTCAGAACTTTCGCCTTCATAACCTAGAGCCCAAATGGCAATGCCAGCCAGGTCAAGTTGATTGACATAATCAAGCTTGTAGGAAATTGATCGGGCGTTGTCGTAATAAAGCACATAGGTTTTACCCTGATCTTGGTAAGTTAAATAGGGCGATAGAGCGGCTTCATTCCAATGTTCAGTCACTTGGTATGGACCTGAATCTGATAGCAGTTCTTGGATTCGGCTATAAACTACAGCGTGACCGGTATCAGGAAAAGTCATTGATTGGGAGTCGGTGGAGGTGGTTTGCCACTCGTAACCATAAAAAGGAATACCTAAAATGAGTTTTTCTCTGGGGACAGTCAGCAGGAAATTTTTGAGGTGAGAATTAATGTCGCTATCCCAGTATTTTGTGCCGCCCAAAAGAGGAGCCACTGGTCCAGCTTGACTAGAACTGGAGCGATGGAAGTCATAAGCCATAATTACAAAAAAATCAACGTAAGGAGTCAGGGCTGGAATATCCCATAGTTGATTATTTTTGGATGCCGACGCATAAACATCAATGGACAGTTCAATATCTCTAAATCTTTGGTTTAAAAATGCTCTTAAATTTTGCATGAATGTTGTGTAATTCTGGCGAAGTTCAGGAGTGGAATCGCCATTGAGTTCGATATCAACATTAATGCCAGTCACATCATAGCCCAGTAAAATTGACTCGAGTGAATTGAAAAAGTTAGTTTGAGCCTGAGTCGAAGATAAAAATGATCGAATATCATCAGCATTAAACTGTTCAACCACTAAATCAATTTGACCGCCATTAGCTTTGACTCGATTAGTGATTTCAAGAAAAGTATCTGATTGTAAGACCCGATACCCAGGATCGGTTTCGCCATCAACCACGGTTAGTATTTTGCCATCTCTGCCAATAGTTAAGCCAAAATACCCCAGCCGATTTAGACGGTTGTGGAGTTGCAGATTATTGGTGTTCCAGTATGGTAGGAAGCCATAAACCATTTTTTCATCTTGTGAAAAAAAAATAGGATGGCGAGTAAAATGAAAACTGGTTAATTGATTGATAGGTGAAGCTAGAGGTATATCAGTAAACCACCAAAGTGTTAGTAGAGTGGTTAAGGCGACTAAAGTGGTGCCAAGTGAACTTAAGATGATAATAAACTTGAGCGATTTTTGTTTTGAACCATTGGTAGCATAAAGCTTAATATCTCGTTTAACAAATTTTTTCACAAACATATATTAGACTTTCTGCGAAATCTTAACATAAGTAACTTGTTTTTTATTTCGCAGAAAGTCTATTTTCGTGGTCCTAGTATGCCACTTGGTGTTGTTCGTAGATAACTTTGCCTTCCTCGTCAGTCATCCTAACACAATCACTGCAATAGAAAGGAATAGTTGGATCTTCATAGAAAATGTGTTCTTCCAGTACCAGGCCGTCTACTTGCGTATCCTCAGGTGGAGGCAGACCTGTGGTAGGATCGATCCAAACTTCGGTTTTAATTAATTGAGACTGAGATGGTTGACCGGCGATCCAGTAGAGTTCTTGATCCTTAGGTTGGCAGTCGTCACCCGGACTGGGTGGTAAGCCATGGACACAAACCTGAGCCGAGCGGACGTCGGGTGGTTTTTCCTGCCAAGTCGGCTCTTGATCTTTAAGCACAAATGACATGATGTGATTGAAGATTGGAGCGGCTCCAGTGATGCCAGAAACTAAATAGGGATTCATGGGTGTGTTGTCGTTATTACCCACCCAAGTTACAACCAAAAACTCTGGAGTAAAACCAATTGTCCAGTTGTCTTTAAGATCGTTAGTCGTACCAGTTTTGGCACTCACAATTTGGTCTGGAATAACTAATGCCGATCTGGCACCAAACACCGCTTGACGGGCTTGGTTGTCCTGCATAATATGGCTGACTAAGTAGGCTGGAGCTCGATCCATAACTCTAGTTAAAGTATTTTTCGTCTGCTCATCTTGATATTCGGTTAAATAAGTCAAGTCATTTTGAATGTTCTCCACGTTGGCTTCAAACAGAACTTGACCAGTGTAATCTTCCACTTTGAGGATAGGCAAGATAGGCACTTTGACTCCTTGATTGGCTAAGACTCCAAAGGCTTGAGCCATATCTATCATCCGGACTTCACCTCCACCTAGAGATAGAGATAGTCCGTAGTTGACCGCATCCAGCCACGTAGTAATACCCATCTTTTCAGCTTGAGCCATAAAAGTTTCCACACCGATGGTGTAAATAGCTTTGACGGCAGGAATATTGAGTGAGTTACCAATAGCTCGTCTGACAGTCACTGCTCCGTTAAATGAACCATTGTAGTTTTTGGGACAGTAGGGTTTTTGACCTGCCACCAAGAAACAAGTGGGCGTATCGATTAAAATACTGCCAGGATTGAGAGTTTTTTCTTGGAAGGCAGTCGCATAGACCAAAGGTTTAATTGATGAGCCTGGTTGACGTTGAGCCAAGGTTAAATTTACCTGACCTTCAATTTCTGAATTAAAGTAATCTGTGGAACCCACCATACTTAAAATTTCACCAGTATTAGGCTTGATGATCATAGCCGCCCCATTGTTGACATTCATCCGAGATAGTTTTTCTATTTCGGCTGAAACTGAGGCTTGGGCAGTTTGTTGCAGATCTAAATCTAAGCTGGTGGTGACCCTCAAACCTCCTTTTTCAACAGTCTCAGAACCGTATTCTTGGTAGAGCAAATCTCGAATATAGAACACAAAGTGAGGAGCTTGGATATCACTCCGATTAAGAGCAAAGTCTAAAGTTTCGGATTGGGCTGATTGAGCTTGGGCATTAGTGATGTAGCCATCTTCCACCATTCTACGCAAGACCTCCGCCTGACGTTTTTGAGATAAGGTTGGATCGGATTGAAATGGTGAGTAGTAGCTGGGTGCTTGAGGTAACCCCGCCAGCAGAGAAGCTTCGGCTAATGTTAATTGGCTGGCAGGTTTATCAAAGTAAGCTCGGGCCGCCGCTTCAATCCCGACGGCCGTACCGCCATAAGAAATATAATTTAAGTACATTTCTAAAATTTCATCTTTGGTATAGAGAATTTCGGTTAAGATCGATAAAAACAACTCTTTAATTTTGCGTTGCATGGATCGCTCATTGGTCAATAAAGCATTTTTGACTAACTGTTGGGTAATAGTCGAACCTCCTTCTAAACGTTCATTTTGAATGTTCGACTTGACCGCTCGCATAATACCAGTTAGGTCAAAACCCCAGTGTCTATAAAAATTCTTGTCTTCAATGGCAATGGTTGACCAGCGCACATAATCTGGTAAATCACCAAGTTGAATTGGAATCCGGTTTTCGTCTGCATAAATCTCATACAGCAGTTGACCGTTTCGATCAAAAATTTGACTACTGACTGCAAAATTACCCTGACTAGTTAACTTTTTAGGTGAAGGTAAGTCTTTAAGTAGAAAAATTGTGCCCAGAATTAAACCTAGCAAAAGGACGATGATGATGAATCTGACCACTTTAGATTGGAATGGTCGAGTCACTAGGCGCACAATTTTTCTGCCGTAGTAGCTTGATTGTCTTAGCCAGCGGGGTCGCTGCTGTTTTTTTTTGGGTTTAACTCGCCAGCCAATCATTAAGTTAACAAACAACTTATTCAATCGAGTAGATGGATGAAGCGGGTTGCGACTTGATTTCATGCAAAGTCCAGGGTATCTTGATGTTAATTAGACTTGTAGCGAAATAAGAGAAACGGTTTCTTATTTCACTACAAGTCTATTGAGTGTTAGTAGTGTAGCAGAATTAGGATTCAAGTTCATGTCTTCCACTTCATTTTCAGATCAAGAGTGGTTTAAGTATTTAGATGCTCGTTTGCAAAAACGGGTTGAATTAGCCGAGATTTTGTATCAAAGAGAATTGAAATTAGTCGAAGTTGAACCTCTATCAGATTACACTTTTCTAGTCTTTTCTATGTCCAAAGCTTATGAGGGATTTTTAAAGCAGTTTTTGCGCGACCAAAATTTAATCACCGAGCAAACTTACCAAAGTCGCCGCTTTAGAATTGGCCGGGCTCTCAATCCCGATATCCCTCTGTCTCAACGCGACCAATACTGGCTGTATGACGATGTGGCTAAGTTATGCGGAGACGAGCTGGCCCGAGGTCTGTGGTCAGCTTGGCTCAACTGTAGAAATCGGCTTTTTCACTTTTTTCCGGGTCATGACCAAAGCCTAACTTTGGCTCAGGCCAATGAGCGTCTACTGGAGCTATCAAATATTATGACTCGCGCTTTGAGTTGCGAGTTGATACAATCACTCCCATTAAAAACAAATCACTAGCATTTCAATGAAATACCAATAATCGAAAGCGAGGACTCATGATCGATCAATTAGCTTATAAAAACATTACTATTTCCGGATTACCTGGGGCCGGCTCGACCACCTTGCTTGTCCGGCTCAAAAAAGAGTTGGAGATTGAGGGATGGCGGGGCTTTAGCGGGGGGGAGTTTATGCGGGCGTACGCGGAAGAGAAGGGTTTGTTTAAGAAAGGCAGTAATTTTCACCACTCGGCTACCGATTACGAGGCTGATTTTGATAAAAAAGTGGATTATGGGATGAGAGAAAAAGTCAGTGACCAACAGCGCTGGATCATTGAATCGTGGTTATCAGGCTTTATGGCTCAAAATGTGCCCGGGGTATTAAAGGTGTTAATGATGTGTTCCAGCAAAGCGGTGCGAGTGGACAGGATTGTCAATCGAGACTCATTAACTACCAGTGAAGCGCTTGAACACATCGACCAAAGATATAAGGACAATTTGGTCAAATGGCAACGTGTTTATGCCAAGGAGTGGCGAGACTGGGTAGTGGGTCAACATGATATCAAAGCCAGTGATCCAATTGATTTTTGGCGGGCAGAACTATACGATATGGTCATTGATACTTATTCAATTAATCAGCCAGAGGCAGTAGAGTTGGTTTTACATAGACTTCTTGCGAAATAAGAAACGAGTTAATTATGTTTAGATTTTACTTCATTTTGGTTAATTCTGATGACGATAGTAGCCTCAGCTACTTGAGGAAGAAGAAGTAACTAAAATGTGTATAAAGAAAACGGAAGTAACCGTTTTCCTTATTGCGCAAGAAGTCTAATGAACTTAAAAAGAAAACAAACATCAAATTCCAGGATCAAGCGAGGCCAGCGGGGTGCGGGGGAGAGTGCGGTAGCTGTCAAAGCTGTTGAGTCACACATTCTATTCTTTCCTATTCTGATTTTATCTCTGGTTTTTTGGTTTTTATATCGGAGACTTTTTGCTTTCCCCGTCTGGTTTGATGAAACTATTGGTAAGGCAGTGTTTTTGGGTTTGCCAGTTTGGCTATATATTGTGACCAGCCGAAGTCGAAGCGTCATTAAATCATTCTCTTTCGAAAAAATGCAAACTGGATTATTACTTGGTTTAGCGGTGGGGGGAGTTTTTGGTTTTGTGACTGCTATTATGGCCATTATTCAAAAGGGTGGTTTGGTAGAAGCGGTTCCTTTATTTGTTTCTAATCAATTTTGGTATGAGTTTGTGCTAGCCATTTTTACCGGTTTTTGGGAAACTCTTTTCTTCTTTAGTTTTGTGATGACTGTGATTATCGAGAAATATCGTCATAGCCCTCTGTTTCAACAATTACTACTGGTGGCTGGGATTTTTATTATTTTCCATGTACCCAATGCCTTTATTCGTTTTTCGCCCTGGGCGGCTGTAGCTCAAATCTTTTTGTTAACTCTGTTTGCTTTGGGACAGGCCTTGTTATTTTATGGTCGGCGCAATGCCTATGCCTTGGTTTTGAGTCAAGCTATTTGGGGTATGGTCTTGTTGGTTTATGGTTGGTAGGACAAAAGTCCGATCTGATACAATGCAGTTTCTATTGGTAATAAAAGATGTCATTACTCCCCCGGCGATGTCATTCTCCCCGCATAGCGGGGGGAATCCAGGGCTAACCACTTACTCCTGGACTTCCGCGATCCCGACAAGTCGGGATCGCGGGAATGACAAAGGAGGGGGCACAGAAAGTCTTAAGGAGGGGGCACAGAAAGTCTTATGGTTAGGATGAGAACAGTATTAATTTGGCGATTGATTGGTTTAACAGTTGGGGTAGGCATTGTGGCTACCTCTTTGCTGATGGCTCAGGATGTTAATTCAGGCAGTGATCAGACAACCAGTCACAAACAACTATATTTTAATTCTCGCATTTTGCCCGATCACACTTTCTACCCGGTGTTGATGGCGGTCGACCGAGTCAAGCTCTTAGCTCAACCCAAAATCAAAAAGCCCGCTTTACTAGCCGAGTATGGCCGGCATCGATGGGAAATGGCTCATCAACTATGGGAAAAAAACCAGCCCGAGCTGGCTTTATCGACTTTGCTCAAGTCTCATCACTACCTAATGCAGGCAGTTGATCAGGTGATTGAAACCAATCAGGTCTCCCAGGTTTCGGACTTGCAGTTTGAGCTCGAATCATTTGCTGATGAGTGTTCCCTTCTGCAGAGGAGCATCGATTTGGCAGACAAAAGTGCTTTCGAAGACATGGCTTCTCAAAATACCTCGGCCCGTAGCCGATTAGAGCAGTTGCTCAAAACCGAACACTGAGTACAAGTTTTGGCGTGGTTGGTCGCCCCTTTTTCTTATCTACCTATTTTGATATCTTTTGATTTAGTTGACAGCTGGCTTTCTTTTGTGAGATTCTTATCGTCCGACCAAAGCCCTTGCACAATATGTTGTAGTTAGATTAGATGACACACACAAGAGCTTGTATATGGTTGATTTAGGCTTGTAGTAAGAAATAGATTAATTATGTTATGAAGTGCCCATATTGCGCTCACCAAGAAACCAACGTTATCGACTCCAGAGAATCTGGTGAGCAAGACGCCATTCGCCGTCGTCGCGTCTGCGCCAAGTGTGAAAAGCGCTTTACCACCTACGAGCGAGTGGAAGATATTGATTTGAAGGTCATTAAAAAAGACGGCAGTAAAGAGGATTTTTCCCGGGAGAAACTCAAGCGAGGCATTACCAAAGCTACCTGGAAAAGACCCATCTCTATGTCGGACATTGACGACCTGCTGGATGACATCGAGCTTAAGCTCCGGCAGAAAAAAACTAGCCAAGTCAAGAGCTGGGAAGTGGGCAACTTAGTCATCAACCGCCTGCGCAAGCTGGATCCGCTGTCGTATCTGTTGTTTGCCAGCGTTTATCGAGATTTTACCAGCGTGGCCGATTTTGCCCAGGAGCTTGAGCGCTTGCAGAAACTGGAAGCCGATCAAGCGACCACTAGACTAGGGATTGATCAATCGACCGTCAAACCAGGTGTTTTAGACAAGGAAGACCAGTCATGACCCAGCCCGCTTTGCCCAAGAAACAAATGAGATTTTGCGAACGCAAGTTGGATGGAGGCATGGGTAAGGCGGTAGCTCGGCGGACATACTTGCGGAGGGTCATGGATGAGAAAACCGGTCGAGAGCGGTGGGAAACTTGGCCTGAGGTAGCTCACCGGGTAGCAGAGGGGAACACTTTACTCTTGCCCAAAAAATATCAGCATGAAAAAGAGCCAGAGTATCAAATTTTAAGAAAACACATTGCTAATGGTTCGATCTTGATGTCTGGGCGGCATCTGCAACATGGCGACGAAACTCAGCCAGGGCGGAATATGGAGGTGTTTACCAACTGCTCCACTGCCAGCGCTTCGTACATTTTGTTTTATCTACTGATGAACGGCTCTGGTGTTGGTCGGGCCTACGACGACGATATGTGCGTTGTGGATTGGGACAATATGCCCAACGTCCGGTGTGTGATTGCCGGTGACCATCCGGATTTTGAGTGGGGAGTGGACGAGAGCGCCCGGGACGCCAAACACAAGTATGGCAAGAATAATGGTATCAAGTGGTTTGAAGTGCCAGATACTAGGGAGGGTTGGGCTCAGGCGATTGAACTGATTGAAGTGATGGCTTACGAAAAGAAATTTGAGAAAGAAATGCTAATCTTGGATTTTTCTAAAGTTAGACCTAAAGGGGCGCCGATTAAGGGTATGCAGAACCGGCCTTCGTCTGGACCTAAGCCCTTGATGAACGCCATCAAACGCTTGTCGACTATCAAAGGCGCCCATATGCCACCTTGGAAACAGACCTTATTTGCTGATCATTACTTAGCTGAGTGTGTCTTGGTAGGTGGAGCCCGGCGGAGTGCTAGAATGGCTACTAAATCATGGACTGACCCAGGCGTGATTGATTTTATTAACATTAAACGGGGTGGTTTTTTATGGAGTGCTAATAACTCGGTCACAGTTGATGAGAAGTTTTGGAAACAGCGTTTTGGTCATGCTCAAAGAGTTCTCAAAGCCATTACTGGGGCCAGTTACCACGATGGCACAGGAGAACCAGGCTTCATCAATCAACATCGATTGGTCCAAAATGATGCCGGCTTTGCTGGTTACCAAGATGGCAAGTATGCCGAAAGTCAAAAATACAAACCGCTGAAACAAACCCGCAAGATGTTGGGTCATGTAGCTAGAATTGCTCAAGCCAAAATCTATCAGCAAATTCCCAATCCTTGTGGCGAGATCACTCTCAATATGTTAGGTGGCTACTGCGTGATTGGGGATGTAGTACCTTATTTTGCGCCAACCATTGATGATGCCGAAGAAGCCGTTCGAGCTGTAACTCGAGCCTTGATTCGAGTTAACACTATGGACTGTCTTTATCACAGAGAAGTTAAACGGACCAACCGAATTGGGGTAGGTTTGACCGGTATTCACGAATTTGCATGGAATATGTTTGGCTACAATTTTAGGGACTTAGTGAATGAAGAGAAATCTCAAGACTTTTGGCAGACTTTAGCTCGTCTTAAGAGAGCCGTGGTTGATGAAGCCACCAAATACAGCCAGAAGATGAAAGTAGTAGTGCCTCACACCAACACTACGATTAAACCTTCAGGAACTATTAGTAAATTGTTTGCCCTGACCGAAGGCGCTCATTTACCCAGTATGCGTGAGTATATTCGGTGGGTGCAGTATCGGAGCGATGATCCCCAAGTTGAGAAGTATCGCAAAAAAGGTTATCCCATCAAACAACTTAAATCATATGAGGGTTCAACGGCCATTGGTTTTCCGACTCAACCCTTAATTTGCCGAATTGGTATGGATAGCCAGCTAGTCACCGCCGTTGAAGCCACACCAGCAGAACAATACAAATGGCTGATGCTTTTGGAGAAGTACTGGATTGTAGGCATTGATGAATCCGGCCAACCTTTGGAAGACACTGGTAATCAAGTCAGTTACACTCTCAAGTACGATCCCAAAAAAGTGGGTTTCCGTCAATTTAATCAGATGGTCAAGCAGTACCAAAGTCAGGTCAAGTGTTGTAGTGTCATGCCTCAGCAAGACGCTACGGCCTATGAATACCAGCCGGAACAGCCAGTCACCATCAGCCAGTTCATGAAGGTCATCTCCGAAATTGAGGCCGATGAAGAACTCCACGAGGACATTGACTGGGTACATCTGCAGTGTGAGAGTGGAGCGTGTCCAATCTAGAAAATCACGATTTACTAGAGTTAGTTTAGTTTGCTAGCATCAACTAAACCACGCATGTTTGTGACGAAAACTAATGCTTGATTAATGGTTTTCAAACATGCTACTCTATGTGTTATAATTTGAGTCGACTGCAGGAAATAATCAGACTTGTGCTGTTTGCTGTATAAACCAAATTGTTTAAGGAGATAACATGGAAATTGCAAAAATGTTTGGAAGAAAAGATAGGTTACGTGTAGAAAACGGTCCTGAAAAATTGTCTATTGGTGACAGAATTGGACTTCTGGCTGATAAATTGAGAGGTAATCGCGAGCCTCTTGGAGAAGATGAAATAAGTGTGGCAACTGGTGTCAATGTTGCTAACGAGGGTCGTGCTTTACTATCGGAAAGAACACTTCGGGCTGTTCAAGCAGAGCAAACACTCACGGATAGTCGAGGTCAATATGAACAACAAACTAGTGATACAAGGAATGCAGTTCAAGCTCTTTTAGACTCAACCCCAGTAAGTAAAATGACAGACAAGCAACTTGCTCAAGACATTCCCGCTCTCACCCCAGAGCAACTAGTTGATTTCTTAGCTTCGCATAATAGGGCAAGAAAGAGCGAAGTGGACCTCAGAGAATTGCGTGGTGAAAAACGCGACACCCCTTTAACCAAAGAGCAGTCGCACCTTAGTGAAGCGGAAGGTCGAGAGACTGAAGCAATTGCTTATGCGCTTAGAGCAAAATCGATTGTGGAGACTCAACTCAATGCTTTGGAAGATGTTAGCTCATTATCAAGGGAACAATTGCTTGCCCTTGGGAAAGCATTACAGGAAGCAGCAGCTCCACTTAGGGCCATGAAATTGGCGGAGTCTCAACAAATGACACAGTGGTTGAGACTGGCAAGACTTCAAGCCACCAGACATCCCGATCAAACAGATTCCTTGCAAACATCGCTCAACTCTTTGGTTGAGGGGAGAAATGCTCCAAGGCAATTAATCTTAAGTCAGTTAGAAATGGGGGCGGATGAAGTTCCAATAAATGGAGAAGTTCTACAAGCTACTTATGAGGAAGCCACTTCTAGTCAGGAATCTTTGGATAGACTTCCGGCTCATTTTCGAGAACAAGCCATGAACCAGTTTTTTGTTGAAACTGATTCGGGAGTATCTGTTGGAACACATCCAGAAGTTCAAAACTTGGTTGACTCGAGCGCTGAGTTTGCCAGACTTACTTTAGTAGCAAAAGAAGGTCTGTAAACTCTTGAAAGTGATCCAATGGCGGTGGATGCCCTTTTCAAAGTTGTTGCCCTGCGAACTGAGCAAGCGCTAAAAATTGTTAAGTCTAAAATAATCATTGAAAGAGACTTAAGGATTGCTATCAGAGAGCAACTTTCTTTGGCAGAAGAAGCGCGTTTTGCACAAGAACAAGAAGTAGCTAAAGCTGCCAAAGCTCATCAACGTGCAGAAAAGTGGGGAGCATTACGAATCTCACTTTCAGAAAAGGCTGGAAAAGGAGTTCTTGGCGCCAAACGTTGGGTTGATGCCCAATTTAATCGTGTCTTTGAAGCGACCGATAAAACTCGTACCAACACCGAGTCTGGAAGGGCTGAACAAGTAAAAGGAGCTCAAGAAAGAATTGGTGAGGTAGGGGCTAGAATTAAAGAGTTGCACGAAAAAGGAATGTTAAGTGATGAAGCATTGCAAGAACTTGTACAATCGCTTCAAAGTTAATTGAAAAAGTAATTACAGAAAGGTATTATGACTGACGCACAAATGAAACCATCTCAAATAAATCTACCTCAAAGTGCTACTGTTGGTACTGATGATATTGATGAGGCCGTGAGCACAATTGATGGCGCCATGGCCGATGTATATACTGCTCAAAGCTCACTAGACATGGTCAAGGATTTGGAAGCAACTGAAGATGCTGAAGGTAATGAATCACCAACTGTATAGTGTTTAACTGAACGACCAATGGTTTTGGGTAGGTTTTTCTGCACTGGACTGTTTAAGTTCATAGTTCTAATTTTTCAAATTTTTCGTTGGTATTGTGCCTATCCCCACCATGCCGGCATTGTCGCCACAGAGCTTTTTGGCATAAGGCAGGCGGAATACGATAGTAGAAGCATCAACGACTGATCGAGTTTTACTTTTTTTGCCATTTTGAATTTGTCGCCTAATGAGAATTTGTTTGATAGTGGAACGCACCATTTTTCGTAAAGTCAGGTTGGCGGCCACGCCCCCGCCCAGCCAGACTTCGTGAATTGGTTGGGTTTGATTGGTTGGTTGAGTGAGCGAGATATTGCTTTGTAACAATTTACTCGCTTTATAACAAATGTGCCTAAATACAGCCATTTGAAGACTGGCGCAAAAATCTGCCAACTCATTCTTTTTTAGGGGTTGGTCACTCCAGTTTTCTTCCAGAAAATTGCGAGCATAAGTTTTGAGACCGGAAAAACTTAAGTTATAATCGAGAGATTGGGTCATGGGTAAAGGCCAGCTATAGCTTTGAGGATTGCCGGTCTTTGCCAGCTCTTCCACTACCGGTCCGGCCGGGTAACCGAGGTTGAGCAAGCGACCGATTTTGTCTAGAGCCTCGCCGGCGGCATCATCAACACTCTGACCCAAAATTGTGTATTTTAATGTTAGTCTGTTTAAATTCTTGTGTTCTGAACTCTCTACGGATAAGTTGGGTTGGCGCTCAAAAGATAAATCACTTATTTTTTTACTCTGATGCTTTTTGAGGTCGGGGTCTTGTTGATTTTGTGTAGATTGTCTGGTGATCAAACCCTGGCTGGAAATTATGGGTTGATGGCACTGCTGACAGTTGATAGCGCTGATTTGATGGGGAATTGAATCGGTTATTGTGTGATCGGTAGTCAAGTTCTGTCTTGAAACCTCGGTCTGTTGTTTTTGAATGAACTTTGAAGCAGTGTTTGGGCTGTCGGCTGGTTTAATCAAAGTTTGATGAACAAAGTTGCTTGATTGATATTGACTCGATAATGGGGATGTTTTTTCCACCAGGATAAATTGAGTGTGACCACCCGATACGACCAGAGCCAGCACCGGCCACTTGATGGTAGATAAAACTTTTGTTGATCTTTGACTAGCTAATTTTTTTCTAGAAATTATATCTAGACTTTGACTGGTTCTTTTTGGTCTAAGCGCCAAACTGCTCCAAATATGTCCCCCAATATGATTGGCAGGTATCAATGGTATTTGATAAAGTTTTGCCAAACTTTTAGCAGTTTTAATGCCCACTTCCAAAGCTGGAGCTAAACCTGGTCCCACAGTGACCATGATTTGATCAATATTTTCCCATTTGACTCTAGCCCTTTTGAGAGCCTGATCAATCACTGGTTGAATATTTTCCAAGTGAGCTTGTTTAGCAACTGTGGGAAATACACCGCCATAGGGTCGGTGGAGCTCAACTTGGGAAGCCACAATGTTTGACCAGATCTCCAAACCACAAGTCACCGCCGCTGAAGTTTCATCGCAGGATGTGTCGATGGCCAACACAATTGGAGCTAAATTTGGTTGACGCTTTTGACTGGTAACTATTTTTTTACTTTTCATGATTGGTCATTCGATTTATCTTTATTCAAGGGCAAACCAGCGGTGGGTGTTGATTAAAATACTGTTGTCAATTTCTTGGTTTAGTTTGCTCTTTTCTGATATTTGCACTCTTGTGAGTTTTACTTTCCTATTTTTAATCACTGGTTCTAGATACTTGGCCACCTGATCAAACCACTCAATGACTAAGATCGATCGAGGTCTGATGAGTGATTTGAGTTTTAACTTGTCTGCCATTTCAGAAGAATCAACTTTCCAAACATCAATGTGATGCAGTTGACCCTTTACTCCATGGCGATTGAAGTCGTATGAATGGATGTAGGTGTAAGTAGGAGAGGTGATGTGTTGAGTTATGCCTAAAAATTTAGCTATACCCTTGGCAAAAACAGTTTTACCGGTGCCCAAAGCTCCGTCCAGACCAATGATTAAACCCTGTTGGATTAAATCATCCCAATGTTGAAGCATAATTTTGCCAGCCAATTCTTGAGTTTCTGTTTCTGATTTGGTTTGCAGAAGATGATTGGTTTTGAGTTTAGTCTGGCCTTGGCGCAGAACAATAGGTGTTGATAGGGTGGTGTCGATGACTGTGGAGGGTGGGTTCTTGGGCAGAGGTCCAGCATCAAGGATTAGGTCAATTAATGTCAGTTGTTTGGCTGAAAGCTGTTTCAAAAGTTGATCGATTGAGTAAGGTCGGGCCTGGCCCGAAGGATTTGCCGAAGTAGCGGTGATAGGTTTGCCTAAGGCTTGAACTAAGTTTGTGACTAATGGATAGTTTGACCAGCGAATACCCAAATTGCCAAACTCTGATGCCACGCCTTTAGCCACTTTGCCCAAACTTTTTGAGATGACAGTGACTGGTCCAGGTAGTAATGAGGAATAAAGAGCTTTGGCTTGATCATTTAGTTGAACGTATTTTTGAGCCATCTCTTGGTTAGCAACAGCAATAGACAGAGGTTTTCCTTGGCGACGAGTCTTGTACTTTAACAATTTAGCTACAGCTTGGGTATTGGTGGCCATCACGCCCAAACCATAAGTAGTCTCGGTTGGGTAAACGACCAATCCTCCCCTTGCCAATACTAGCTTGGCTTGGTTGATAATCGCCCCAATAGATTGAGTTTTGCTGTTAAGTCTTTTCATAATTTGTGTTTTAGACTTTCTAGTTGTTATTCCCGCGGTCCTACTTTGTCATTCCCGTGGTCCTACTTTGTCATTCCCGCATTAGCGGGAATCCAGGGCTTGAGGTTATCCCTGGATTCTCCCCGCCTGGGCGGGGAGAATGACAACACCGGAGGAGAATGACAACCAACAAGTCCATTATATCGCCTTGATGCAATTTTTCTTTCAATCTATTTGCCAGAAGTGCTAGAATATAGTTAAATTATCTAATGGCGCAAACATCTATGACATCAGCCCAGTCCCACAAGTTTAATCTATATCTCAAGGCTCGGCAGATGAGTCAAGTCAAGCAGGCCATGGGTCAAGTCCAACACATGGAGCCCGTAGCTCGCCAAGCTTGGATGAAAGATAACTCGACCCAAGTTGAGCAGGCTTTTGACCATTTCATTGATGAATCAAATCAGGCACTAAATCACGTGGGCTTGGATGAAGAGTCGCTCAAGCTGTCTCAAACCATCGTTCAGGGTTTGCGCGATTCAATGACTATGGTCAATCACGTGGTTTACAGACAGCAAGAATTGGAGAGTTAGCATGAACTTGGTTAAAAAGCCATTTTGGCAAAGCTATTTCGGAGTTGAGGTTATTAATAACTAAAGGTACAATCAAACCTATGGAATTTGACCGCTTAGTTGTTTCCTTTTTGGTCGACGAGGTAGTCGGCGGTTTTTTTATTAGTGTTCCCCCAGGGCATGTAGCCTGTGTCTATGATCGGGGACAAGGCGTGTTGGACCGAGTTTGGGGGCCCGGTTTACATTTTAAGATTCCTTTTTGGCAAGTAGCTAAACTATTTAATGCTCAAGTCTTGGAACACTCAATTCGAGAAGGTTTTGATTATGCTTCCAACAAAGAGGCTTTGGGTGATGAACCAGTTTTACTAACGACCAAAGATGGTCATGATATCTCGATAGAAGGCAGTGTTTTGTTTAGAATTGACCGCAACAATGCTCCAGAAGTTTGGGAGAACATTGGCGAAAATGTGGTTTCAAAAGTGGTTCGACCAGCTTCCCGCAGTAAAATTGCTGCGGTCTTTTCGGAGTTGGCTCTAGATCAAATTGCCCAAAATAGGTCTAAAGTTGAGCAAATGGTGCGTCAGGAACTAGGCAAGTACTTTTCTGATCGAGGGTTAGAGTGTGAAGGATTTCTACTGTCTACAGTCAAGAAAGTCACGGCTGGTGGAGCCAAAGAAGTGGTCATTCAACAACCAAAGCCTGCCATCAGTAGTGAATTACCTCAAGAAACTGCGCCTAAAGCCTAAGTCTAGTTGACAATCTGTTAGCAGTCGATTACTATAACTGCTGATCGTGAGACTTGCCCCTTATCTGGTTAAATAATAGTTAATTAAGTAATTTTAGGAGGAAAAATGTCAAGTTCGATCTCAGTTAAAAGTCTTTTACCCTTAGCCGGTATGGTCTTAGTAGAACCAGCCAAACAAGATAGAAAAACTGCTTCAGGTATTTATTTACCAGATAGCAGTGACGAAAAACCTCAACATGGTAAAGTTTTAGCTTGCGGTGAATCAATTTGGGAAAGTGGTGTTAAAGAAGTTAAATGTCCGGTCAAAAAAGGCGATCAGGTGATCTATAAAAAATGGGGAGGCAATGATTTTAAAGTTGACGACACAGAGTATCAATTCCTCAAGTTTGAGGATATTTTGGCAGTCATTAAGTCATAAATTTGTAACGAAATAAGAAACGAGTAAGTAAAAAAATTGAGAAGGAGCAGAAATGTCAGCTAAACAATTATTATTTTCGGATGATGCCAGACAAAAAATGCTGGTGGGTATTAATAAACTAGCCGCGGCGGTTACTATCACATTGGGACCCAAAGGCAGAAACGTGGCCATTGATAAATCTTGGGGTTCACCCAGTGTTATCCATGATGGCGTGAGTGTGGCCAAAGAAATTACTTTGGAAGACAAGTTTGAGAATATGGGCGCTCAGTTGGTTAAGGAAGCCGCCAGCAAAACTAATGATATGGCTGGTGATGGCACGACCACTGCTACCTTGTTAGCTCAAAAAATTGCTGTGCGGGGCATGAAGTATGTGACAGCCGGTACCAATCCCATGATTATGAAAAAAGGTATCGACATGGCTGTGGAAGTCATGGTTAAAGAGATTAAACGATTAGCCAAACCGGTCAAAGAAGAAGATTGGGAAAAAGTGGCGACTATTTCGGCTCAAAGCCCTGTGATTGGGGCCAAGATTGCCGAAGCTTTACAATTGGTCGGTAAAGATGGTGTGATTGAAGTAGAAGAGGGCAAGTCTTTGGATATTACCATCGAACACAAAGAAGGCATGGAGTTTGATAAAGGTTATGCTTCACCTTATTTTGTGAGCGATTCAGATCGGATGGAAGCAGTCATCGAACAGCCATATATCTTGGTGACCGATTTCAAGATTTCCAGTATTCAAGACCTCTTGCCACTGCTGGAAAAGCAGATGCAGATTAGTAAAAACATGGTTTTAATTGCTGATGATATTGATGGAGAAGCCCTAACTACTCTAGTAGTTAATAAACTCAGAGGTGCTTTCAACATTCTGGCTATCAAGGCGCCCGGCTTTGGTGATCGCAGAAAAGAGATGCTACAAGATATCGCCGTTTTGATAGGTGCCAACTTTGTGTCCAAGGACACCGGGCGCCTGCTCAAAGACGTGAGCCCCGAAGACTTAGGTCAGGCCGACTCAATCCGCTCATCCAAAGATGTGACCAGAATTGTGGGCGGTAAAGGTCAGCAGAGGGACATTGATGCCAGAGTTTCTCAAATTGAGGCCGAAATCAAAAGCTCAACCAGCGATTTTGACATTGAAAAACTGGAAGAGCGCAAAGCCAAACTAACAGGTGGAGTGGCTGTGATTCAAGTTGGTGCTTCAACCGAGGTGGAGATGAAGAATCTTCAGGAGAGAGTCAAAGATGCCAAAGAAGCCACTAAAGCCGCCATTGAAGAGGGGATAATCCCCGGAGGTGGTGTGACTTTGATTCAGGCCGCCAAGAAATTGGCTAAACTCAAAGGTGCAACTCATGATGAGCAAACCGGCATTGACTTGATCAAAGTGGTCAGCCAAGAACCGCTGAGAATGTTGGCCATTAACTCTGGTATGGATGATGGTTATGTTGTCCATGAGGTGATGAAAAAAGACGATCCTGACTTTGGGTTTAATGCCATGACCAATGAGTTTGGCGATATGGTAGAGGATGGGATTATCGAACCGGCCAAAGTGGCCATTGCCTCTTTGCAAAATGCGGCCAGCATTGGTTCCATGATTTTGACCACCGAGTGTATGATCACCGATCTGCCCGAACCGGAAAAATCAGCTCCAGGCGGAGGTATGTCAGGTATGGGCGGCATGATGTAATGTAGATTCTTTGGAATCGGATTCAACTTAGTTAAAATATAAAACACCTGGCGGATGCCAGGGGTTTTCGTGACAAGTCTATTGGTTTAGACGGTATATTGAGCCAATCTTTCTTGGACAAAATGACACAATTTTTCAGTTGGTTGAAACAACACTCCCGCAGGTGTTTCAACCGCTGTCACCATTCCTGTTTGAACTGCTTTTTGCATATCATCAGTCTGTTCAGTGATCAAACCCCATTGACCCGCAATCATTGATTCTGTGACATATCCCCCAAGCCACATTTCCCAACCAGAATCGTGGAAAGGTGACTCGCGAAATAGTGACACCCACCTATGACCAGTCAGTCCACTTTGAATAGTTTTTAAACTTTCTGGACCACATAGATTGCTAATAGGATACTTCTCATTGAGAGATTTTAAACTTTCAACTGGTTGATCTATGATTATTTCTGTTCCACGTATCTCTTGTCCGCCAGCTCGAACAGCTCCAATATCAAAACCTTTCCTATCTGGTCCAGGTTGTCTCCTTCCCTCTGCAGTAAAGCGTTGTACTGTGGGGCCACCTTGTTCATTAGGCATAGCATCCTTTACAAAAATATTATCTTCTACTTAGTGCATTTTCTTCTTCTTCTTCTTCTTCTTCTTCTCTGTCAAGGGCTTGACATAGTACCAATATGTACTAAAATAGTGCCATGAATACCAACATAGCTACATCAACCACTATCAAATTAAATCTTCCTGCGGGGATTTTACAGAATACCCAAATTGAATCAAAAAGAATTGGTATTAGCATCCAAGATTTTGTTAGAATGCTTTTGGCTACTTACTTTGCTCACGCACCATCATTGACTGCTATTAACCACGATCGAGTCTTATATCAAGAGGCTTTGAAAGACATTAAGCACGGTTGTTTTACTGATGTTTCTAATGTTGAGGAGTTAAATTATTATCTTCAAACTTTAGAGTAGTCTATGAAATTACGTTTCACCAAGGGTTTCGCAGTTAGTTATAAAAAATTAGCTAAAAATGACAAAAAACTCAAAGGCTTAATCAATAAACAATTCAAATTATTACTCGATAATCCGAAACATCCATCTTTACGCTTACATAAAATTGCTAGCTCTGGATTTTGGTCAATCTCAATTAACGAAAGTTTGAGAGCATTAGTAATTTTTGCAGAAGACACGATTACCGTATTTAATATTGGCAAACACGAGGATGTATATAAATGAACACCGCAGAAATTTACCAGCGCTATCAAATTTCAGGAGATTTACAACAACATATGCGGTGGGTAGCCCAGGTGGCCAATGAAGTAGCGCGCAACTGAATTGAGAATCAAAGCCATATATCACAACACCAAAACAGGCGTTACAGTAGACTTGTCGCGAAATAAGGGCAATGGCTACTTATGGCATCTTTTATGCATTTTCTTTGCTTCTTCTTCCTCAAGTAGCTGAGGCTACTATCGTCATCAGAATCAACGAAAATGCTATAAAATCTATTCATAATTAACTC